>JAFAZV010000311.1 GCA_019239445.1 Solirubrobacterales bacterium | reverse complement strand
CTCCGGTGGCGTCGATGTGCACCTGTTCGAAGGCCTCAGCCCCGAGGCCGCTGCCGAGCTCTGGCAGCGCCTGCTCGAGGTCGTCCGCCGAGTCGAGGAGCTTCCCTGCCCGACCTTCTTCGCCAGCCACGCCATGTGCCTGACGGCCGCGTTTGAGCTGAGCCTGGCCTGCGACCTGCTGCTGGCGGCCGAGTCGGCCAAGTTCGGGCTCGTGGAGACCGTCGTCGGCCTCACGCCGTCGATGGGCGGACCGCAGCGCCTGGCCGAGCGCGCCGGCCCCGCGCGGGCGAAGGAGCTGATCTACACGGGCGGATTGTTCGACGCCGTCACTCTGGAGCGCTGGAACGTCGTCAGTCGCGTGTGGCCGGACGACGGCTTCGCGCAAGCGGCTCACGCTTTCGCGACTCGGATCGCGGACGGACCGACGCTGGCTCTCGCGGCGACCAAGAAGATCGTTCGGACGCAGGTCGAGAGCGGAACCCACGCCGCCGATGCGATCGTGCCCGAGGTGTCGGGAGCTCTCTTCGGCACCCGTGACCTCCAGAATGCGGTGGCCTCGTTCCTCCGCGACGGTCCCGGGCACGCCACGTACGAGGGACGGTGACGGCGAGCGGTGACGCCCCGAAGTAGCGGGCGGGCACAGCAGGGCGGGCGCCGGCTTGAGAAGATGCGCCGGGTGGAGGGTGAGATCGCGCGGACGCGGCTGGATCCGGACCATCAAGAGCGGTTCTTGTCGCTGCGCCGCGCCCTCGGCGTGACGTCATTCGGGATGAACCAGATCGTGCTTCAGCCCGGACAGCGGGGCCGGATCCACCGCCACGCACGGCAGGAGGAGGTGTACCTCGTGTTGGAGGGACGGCTATGTCTGATCGTCGAAGGCGAGGAGTCGCACGTCGGGGAAGGAGAGCTCGTGCGCGTGGCGCCGAGCGTTCGCCGCCAGCTTGTCAACCGCGGGCCGGGCCGCTTGGTCCTCCTCGCGCTCGGAGGCGCAGGCGAGCACCAGGGACGCGACGGGGAGGCGTTCGCGTCCTGGACGCAGGCGGAGGGCGTGAACCCGCAGGACCTCCCGCTGCCGGCGGACTTGCACGGCGACGAGCTCGCCCCGTAGCGGGTGATCGGCGCCAACGCTGAGCCTTCGCTCGTGGCCGTGGTCACGGGCGCGGGCTCCGGGATCGGCCGGGGGGTGGCGCGCGCGATGCTCGACTCGGGGATCCGCGTCGTCCTGGCCGGGCGGCGCGAGCACACGTTGCGTCAGACGCTGGGTGAGCTACCGATGGCTCCGGAGCGTGCGCTCGTCGTGCCGACTGACGTGACCGATCCCGCCGCCGTGCGGGCGCTGTTCGCGCGGGCCGCCGATGCTTACGGCCGCGTCGACGTTCTGTTCAACAACGCCGGCCTGTTCGGGTCCCCGTCACCGCTCGACGAAGTGACGCTCGACGCTTGGCAGGTCGTGGTGGAGACGAACCTGACCGGCAGCTTCCTCTGCGCACGAGAAGCCTTTCGCGCCATGAAGTCCCAGCAGCCGCAGGGAGGACGCATCATCAACAACGGCTCGGTCTCGGCCCACGTGCCGAGACCGCACGCGGTCGCCTACACCGCGACCAAGCACGCGATCACCGGCCTGACAAAGGCGATCTCCCTGGAGGGGCGCCCGTTTCACATCGCCTGCGGCCAGATCGACATAGGCAACGCCGCCACCGAGCTGACCGTGAGCCTCGGAGCCGGCGCGCTACAAGCCGACGGCTCGGTCCGCCCCGAGCCGATGATGGATGTGCGCGCTGCAGTCGATGCCGTCGTCTACATGGCACGGCTGCCGCTCGATGCGAACGTGCAGTTCCTCACGGTGATGGCGACGAACATGCCGTTCATCGGCCGCGGCTAAACCGCTCGGGATTCAGCTCACGCGTTCTCTACGGGAGCCAGATGTCGTGCCGCTGCTGCGCGGCCTGACGTTGCCTTCGGCCCAAGTCGTCCTCGTTCACCGGCCTCACCAGCGTCCAGTGGCGGCCGACCGGGCAGTACTGAAATCTCCAAGCGATGAGACGAAGCGACTTCACTGACACGGCCGGGATCCAGAGCGTCGTGAACAGGTGGCCGCGATCACAGCGCACCACGACATTGCCGCCGAGGCGCCCGCTGCGCAGCCAGGTCGCGGCCGACTCGACGAGCGCGGCGCCGAGCGCCGTCGCAAGCAGGTGCTGTGAGCCGCGCCGGAGCTCCACGGTCCAACCTTACCGGCGGCCCGGCGGCGAGGCCGCCCCGAAGGACGGCCTCTCCATCTCTCTCTGGCGCCCGCGGCGATGCTTGCCCACCGGCGCGTACATCGCCTGTTGATTTCTCTGCTCGGGATACGGGGCGCGGTGGTGAGCGCTTCGCTCCCGCCGGGTGCCGTCGGTCACACGCGGTGCGGGAGCAGCCGGCGAAGCTCCTCAATGCTGTCGGCCTCATCGGCGCGCTTGTCGGGCCGGTAGCGCTTGACGCGCGCGAACCGCAGCGCGATCCCGCCCGGATAGCGGGTCGAGACCTGGACGCCATCGATCGCGATCTCGACCACCAGCTCCGGACGCACCAGCACGGCGATCCCGCGGCGCTCGGTCTCGCGCGCGAGCAGCTCGCGCGTTTGCCACTCGAGCAGCTCATCGGTCAGCCCCTTGAAGCACTTGCCGACCATCGCGAAGCCGCCGGTGCCGGGATCACGAGCCCCGAGATGAAGATTCGAGAGCCAGCCTTGGCGGCGGCCGTGCCCCCATTCCGCGCCGAGGACGACCAGGTCGTAGGTCTGCACCGGCTTGACCTTGCGCCAAGCGCCGCCTCGGCGCCCAGCGGCGTAGAGCGATGCCGCGTCCTTGACCACGACTCCCTCGTGGCCGGCCTGGAGCGACTCCTCGAGAACGCCCCGAGCGGTCTCCGGATCCGAGGTCAGCACGCGGGGGATCGTCAGGCCGGGCGCGACGGCTTGGAGCCTCTCGGCGCGGACGCGGAGCGGGGTGTCGAGCAGGTCCTCACCTTCGAGGTGCAAGAGGTCGAACAGGAACGTCACGATCCCCTCCGGCGGGGCATCACGGTCGATCCGAGAGACGGTTTCCTGAAAAGACGCGGGACCGCCCTCGGCCATCCACAGCGCCTCGCCGTCGAGCACCGCCTGCTCCAGTGGCAGGGCGAGCACCGCCTGGACGACTCCGGGCAGGGCCGCGGTGATGTCGTTGAGGTTGCGCGTGTAGATCCGGACCTCGCGCGCCCGGCGATGGATCTGCACCCGGATCCCGTCGAGCTTCCATTCCACCGATGCGCAGGCGAACCCCTCAACCGCCTCGGCGACGTTGTTCGCGGTCGACGCGAGCATCGGCAGGATCGGCCGGAAGACCTCGAAGCCGACGCCTCGCAGGCCCTCTCCGCCGGCCGCTAGCGCGATGTCTGCGGTCCGCGAAAGATTTCCTGAAAGCATCAGCGCCCGGCGCACGAGCTCGCTCGGAACCTCTGCAGCGCTGGCGATCGCGTCGGCCATGATGCCCGCAAGCGCGCCCTGCCTCAGCTCGCCGGTGAGCAGCCGCCCGACGAACTCGACCTCTTCCGGGGTCGCCCGCGCCAGCAGCGCCTCGAGCCGCTGGCTGCGCCGGCGGGCGGATCCGCTTCCCGCCAGCGCGACGATCTCGTCGATCGCGCGGTCGACCTCGATCACCTCGAGCGCGGCCTGCGCGACTCCGCCGGCCGGCGCCCGCGCCGGCGCGATCGCCCGGAGCGTTGAGTAGCCGATGCCGATGCGACCCTGGCGCGGTACGCCGGCCAGGAAGGCAACCGCGATCGGAACCTCGCTGGGTTCGAGCTTGCGCAAAAGTCCGGCGAGAATCGCGACCTTCTGCGAGCGCGAGCGGGTCGCGGCTACCTGCCGCGAGGCGTCAACGACATCGCCAAGGGAAGTCAAGGCACGTAGAGAAGCAGCAACGCTGCGGACCCGAGGGCGGTGGCGGAGGCGGCGGAACCGAGGGCGGTGGCGGAGGCGGCGGAGCCGAGGAGCGCGCGAACCACCACGAAGTCGACCACTTCGACGCGGGTGGGCAGGTGGTCGCGAAACCTGTGCCCAGAGCACCACGATCGCGACCACTGCGTGGCTGGGCTGCAAGTGTGGGCATTTTTGGCGGCCCGTGGTCGGCGGGTGTGATCCTCCCGATCCGGCGCGCGACGTAGGATCGCGCCAATCCGTAGGTCCAGTTCGAGGAGGGAGAGTCTCATGTCAGCCACGAAGTCAGCCCGCCGCCGCCTTGTCCTGGCGAGCACAGCCGCGCTTGGCGGCGCCGCGATCGCGGCCGGCGCGGTCGGCGCCGCCGGCGCCGCCGGCGCCACGAGAGCGAAAGCGCCTCGTGCTTACGTCGCGGTCCGCACCATCCACGTTGTCGAGCACGCCATCACGGACACCGAGGTTCCGACCGGGGGCGGCAAGGACGTCAAAGGCAACATCTTGGTCTTCAACAATCCGGTGTTCGATGCAGCCGACACGAAGCAGGTCGGTCACGACGAAGGCTTCTGCACCCGCATCGCGCCGAAGGAAGGCATCTGGGAGTGCCTATGGACGACGTTCCTCAAGCAGGGGCAGCTGACGGTCCAGGGTCCGTTCTACGACACTCGCAACAGCGTGCTCTCGATCACCGGCGGGACCGGTCGGTACCGGTCGAGCCGCGGCGAGATGGTCCTGAACTCGCGCAACGGCGGCACGAAGTACGACTTCATCTTCAGACTGAGCTGACGCAGGATGCCGGCGTCCTGCCGGCCGGCGCCCGCGCGCGGCCGGCCGGCAGGGCATCTCCGTGGCTTGCGGCGACGGCGACGGTTTGCGAGGATCGCGCGCGCTCGAATCCCCGCCGGCGGGCGACGAGCACGCGACGATGCAGGATCACGACCGCAACGACCACCTGAGATCGCTCCTGCGCGGCCTCGGCGTCGGCCTCGGCGTCGGCTGCGCGACCGCGGCGTGAGGCGAATCGCGATCATTGGGGCCGGCGGCGTCGGGGCCGCCGCGGCGGCGATCGCGCGCCACCGCGACTTCTTCGAGCAGCTCACGCTCGCCGACATCGACGTCACTCGCGCCGCGCGGGTGGCGGCTCAGCTAGGCGACGAACGGATGGCTGGGACGGCCGTCGACGCCTCGGCTCGCAACGAGGTGGCGGCGTTCCTGCGCGACGGCCGGTTCGACGCCGTGCTGAACGCCGGCGATCCGCGGCTCAACCCGCCGATCTTCGCCGCCGCCCGCGAGATCGGAGTGACCTACCTCGACATGGCGATGACGCTGTCGCGTCCTCATCCGACCGATCCCTACCGCCGCCCCGGCGAGCTGCTCGGCGCGGAGCAGTTCGCGGCGGACGAGGACTGGCGCCGAGCCGGGCTGCTCGCGCTCGTCGGCATCGGGGTAGAGCCGGGTCTCTCCGACGTGTTCGCGCGTCACGCCGCTGACACGATGTTCTCCTCGATCGACGAGGTCGCGGTGCGCGACGGAGCGAACCTGACCGTGTCGGGCAACGACTTCGCGCCCAGCTTCTCGATCTGGACCACGATCGAGGAATGCCTCAACCCGCCGCTCATCTGGGAGCGCGATCGCGGCTTCTTCACCACCGAGCCTTTCTCCGATCCCGAGACGTTCGTCTTCCCCGGCGGCATCGGCCCGATCGAGTGCGTCAACGTCGAGCACGAGGAAGTTGTGCTGGTTCCGCGCTGGATCGACTGCCGGCGGGTCACGTTCAAGTACGGCCTGGGGAGTGAGTTCATCGAGGTCCTGCAGGTGCTGCACAAGCTCGGGCTGGACGGCACCGATCCCGTCACCGTACGCGGGATGCAGGTTTCGCCGCGCGATGTCGTGGCGGCTGTCCTCCCCGACCCGGCCACCCTCGGCGACCGCATGAGCGGCGTCACCTGCGCCGGAACCTTCGTCACCGGGACGGGCAGCGACGGACGCCCGCGGGCGACCTACCTGTACCACCTCGCCGACAACCAGGAGACGATGGCGCGCGATGGCTGCCAGGCCGTCGTCTGGCAGACGGCGATCAACCCGATCGTGGCGCTCGAGCTGCTCGCCGAGGGCGTTTGGTCGGGCGCGGGGGTGCTGGGTCCGGAGGCCTTCGATGCGGCGCCGTTCCTGGAGCTGCTCGCGCAGTACGGCTCGCCGCACGGCAGCGAAGAGCGCCTGAGCGTCGGCTGAACCTGAGCGGGTTCAGGCGTCCTCGGGATAGGGGCGCGTGCGGTCGCCGACGGGAGAGGTCAGTTGATCAACGCGTCACAGTCAGCTCGTTCACCTCCGGCTCGAGCGGCAGAGGTCAGTTGATCAACGCGTCACAGTCAGCTCGTTCACCTCCGGCTCGAGCGGCTGCTTGGGCTTCGAGCCGGCGACCGTCCCCAGCGACGCCGCGAGGAGCCGCAAGCGGACGTAGCGGGCGCTGACGGGCGCGAAGGTGAGGCTGTCCGTTGTACCGCTGCCGGTGTCCCGGACCTGGACCACGGTCTTCCACGTCCGGCCGCTGTTCGACACCTGCAGGGCGTAGCTCGAGGCGCGCAGCGTCTTGACCGGCCCCGGAGCCGGGTGGACGTTCGGCTTGGGCTGCGCCGGCCACATCTGGCCCCAGCGCACGGTGGCGTGGCGGATGCGCCCCTGGCCGCCGTGGGTGGCGACGGTCAGGGTCGCGGGAAGCTTCGCCGGCTGCCAATCGGTGGCCGAGCTGCCGTCGACGGCCGCGAGCGCGGGGGCTCCGATCTGGGCGCTGCTCGCGCGGACGTTCTGGCAGCGGATGGCGTCTGAGCTCGCCGTAAGATCGGGACGCGCCGTGGCGATCCGCAGCGGCCGGCCGAGTGTGACCACCCGCACCCCGGACGGTGTCCGCAACGGCAGGGACCCGCCGCTGGTCAGCGTCACGGTCGTGCTCGTGCGCCCGATCGAGATGTCGAAGCGCCGGCCTCGCCAGGACAGGTTGCGAAGCACCAGGCCCGAGAGCTGGCTGGTCAAGGTCGGAGCGATCGGCAGCGCGGCGCCGCCCTGCCAGCGCAGCCCCGAATAACCGTAGAGGAACTCCTGCAGGAATCCGCCGATCCCGGTCATGAACGTGAACGCGCCGCCGGTCCTCGTCTCGGAGAACTGGTGAAACACGTCGCGAATGAAGGGCTCGTAGCTGCGCACGGTGTAGACGTAGCCCGCACAGCCCGGCGATCCGAGCCGCAGGCTGTCGATCGAGTTCACGGCGTCGCTCATCGACGGGCCGGTGGGGTCGGTGCGCGGGACATAGAAGTCGAGGTCGCTCTGGGCGATCCGTCCCGGCATCGGGAACGACCACGGGTACTGCAGTAGCGTCACGTCGGCCTGCTTGACGAGCTGCGAGCGGTAGCTGGCGTACTCCGGATGTCGCCCCCGGATGATCGGCACGACCAGCCCGGCGGCGATCCGGGACCAAGCCGGCGGAGATGCCTTCCCCAACGCGCGCGCGGCCGAGATCGCGTTCTGCAGCGTCACCCTGGCGCCGACGTTCGTGAACACCTCGTCGTTCACGTTCGGGTTCTCCTCGTCAGGGCCCGTGACGTGGGCGATGTGATAGCTGCCGTGCGAGCCTGGGCGCGCGCGCGAGGCCCAGAACGCGGCGGCGCCGGCGATCACCGGCCAGCCGCGCAAGGCCAGCCATTGCCGGTCGCCCGTAGCGAGGTAGTACTGCCATTGCGCCAGCGCCACGTCAGCGGTGATGTGCTGCTCATACAGGCCCTCGCTGTTCACGGACACCGGGGGCGGAATCTGTTCGGTTCCGTCGAACGCGCTCTCCCACGGGAACCGAGCGCCCGCGTATCCCGTCGCGAGCGCGTGCTGCTCGGCCGCAGCCAGGCGATCGAAGCGATAGGCGTTCATCCCGGCCGCCAGCTCCGGGTGCTGGAGGAGCAGCGACGGGTACATCCACGTCTCAGCGTCCCAGAAGATGTGGCCGTCGTAGCCGTTGGAGGAGATGCCTGCGGGAGACACGCTCCAGTCCAGATCTTCGCGCGTGCTCGACCACAGATAGAACTCGCTGGCGTTGACGTTGGTGGCGAGCGTCGGGTTGCCGAAGACGTCGATCCGGCCTTCCCAGAGCTGCGCCCACGCTCGGTTGTTCTCGGCTTCCAGGGCGGCAGAGCCCGCGGACGCCGCGCCTGCGGCTTCGAGCTGGGCGGCGGCAGCGCTGGCGGGGCTGTCGAGCGAGTAGTCGACGCCGACGTACTTGGTCAGCACGTAGGACTGCCCGGCGGTGACGGGGAAGCTCAGCCGCTGGCCGACACTCTGCGCCACCCCCTCATCGATCGGCGCACTGATGGCGGCCACGTTCGGGCTCGCGACCAGCTGATCGGCCAGCGTGGTTTGGATGCCGGTACCAAAGGCCGCGATCGTGACCCAGTCCGACCTCGCGCCGACGTTCCACCCTTTCGCCACTTGCGAGGTCAGGACGGGAGCGGCCTTCGAGGCCTGCGTGTCGGCCGTGCCGTCGATGATGTCGCTCGCGGTGGCCGTCCCTGACCAGTGCGGGACGAGCACGAGCTGCACGACGGCGACGTGCTCGCGCGCGCGGTCGGTGAACACCCGATAGCTCATATCGGTGACGTGGCCGTTCGGAGCCCTCCAGCGCGCGGTCGTGGAGACAATTCCGGTGTGCAGGTCGATCGATTGGCGCCATCCGGAGGTGGTGCCGGCGCGAGTCGAGAAGGCGGTTCCGCCGTCCGAGAAGGTCAGCGTCGACCAGGTCGGGATGTTCGCCCGCTGCTGGACGAGCTGCGCAGCCTTGCCCTTCGAAGGCCGGGCGTAGAAGCCCGCCAGCTCGGATTGGGCCGGAACGGTCCCGCCGGCATACCCCTGGCCCGTCGCCGGGATCCGCACGCCGAGGAGGCCGTTACCGGTGAAGGTGGGGGCGTAGCTGTTGCCATCCTCGCGCGCCGTGAGCAAGAACGACCCGCCGGCGGCGCCGGCCGTCCCGGCTGCCGTGAGGAGCAAGACCGCCACCGACATCACGACGCCGCCAGCCAAACGCACCCGCGCACGCATCTTTCTATCTCCTCCTCCGCAGCTCAGATCCCGGGAGCTACCTATCCGGCGCCAGCCCCGGCGAAACCCGCCCCAGCGTTTTGAGGGTCCTCTGGCCGCACAACGGATGGATGAAAACGTCGCACTCGGTGTGCGGCCGCCCGCGAACACAACCTTGTTGATCTATGCCGACGAATTCGTGCCCTCGGCAGGGGAACACGGACGAGTACGACGTTTTTGACCCGGGCGTGCGCGGTGACACGGATCCAACTCACTAGGGTTCGAGGGCGATGAGCAGCGATGTAGTCGTCGTGGGTGCCGGGGTGGTCGGACTAGCCGCCGCCTTCGAGCTGTCGCGGGCGGGCCATCAGGTGACGGTGCTGAGCGCGGATGTCCCCGGCGCGCGCCAGTCGGCCGGCCTCTCGCGGATCTTCCGCCTCGCCCATGCCGATCGAGAGCTCACGGACGCGGCGGCGAGCGCGCTCGAGCTCTGGCGCGTGTGGGAGGAGCTGGCCGGCGAGCCGCTGTTACAGGCGGTCGGTCTCCTGCTGACCGGGGATATGGCCGATCGCGAGGTCCACCTGCGGCGCTATGGGGGCCTCGAGCCGGTGGACGGAGCACGCCATCCGCTCGCTGATCTCCCCGGAGGCGGATGGCTCGAAGCCACCGGCGCCGCGATCCGCGCGGAAGCGACGGTGCGGTTCCTGCAGCGCGACTTGGAGCTCGTGCTGGACGAGGTGGTCGCCGTCGATGCGGAGGGGGTGAGCCTCGCCAGCGGCGAGCGGATCGACGCCGACCGGGTGGTGGTGTGCGCGGGTCCCGGTACCTACGCGCTGCTCGGTCTGCCCGAGCCTGAGCGGCTGCGCTCAGTGCGATTCTCATTCGCGCTCCGCGAGCCGCTCGACGCCAGCGCGCCCTGCTGGATCCAGCGCGACGAGGCCATGTCGGAGCCTTTCTATGCCGTGCTGGATGGTGGCGATCACTACTCGGTCGGCCTGAGCGACGCCGGCTCGGTGGCAATCTCCGAGGCCGATGCCATCCGCGAGGCGTATCGGCGCACGGTGGAGATAGTCGTCCGTCTGCTGCCGGGGCTCGCGCCGGTACCAGAACGCGTCATCGCCTGCGAGTTTCCGCTCAACCCGAGCGGTCCCGCCCACGACGGCTGGGATCTGCGGGAACACGATGGAGTCATCGGGCTCACCGGACCCAGCTTGTTCAAGTTCGCGCCGCTGCTCGGGCGTCTCGTCCGCGACCACGTCGAAGCGTCGCCAGTCTCAGCGGCCTCGGCGTATGCTGCCGGCGAAGCGCGCCAAAGTGCGGCGCCCTCAGCCAAATGAAATGAGATGACGGGCAAGCAGGCAGGGAGGGATTCGTCGCGACCGCGCGCGTTCGAGCGCATCCGTCAGCTGCCGCTGATCGGCCGCACCGCCGACTGGGGTCTCGGGCCAGCCGCGGTGTCGCGCAACACGAAGCGTGCCGGAGCGCGCATCGCCGGCCTTCGCGCCACCGAATCGGTCTGTCCCTACTGCGCCGTAGGCTGCGGGCAGCTGGTCTACACCCGCGGCGGCGAGCTCGTGGACATCGAGGGCAATCCGCGCTCGCCGATCAACCAGGGCACGCTGTGCCCCAAAGGCCAGGCTTCGCGCCAGCTGATCCAGCAGCCGGCACGGTTGACAAAGGTTCTCTACCGGGCGCCGCACGCCACCGAATGGCAGGAGCTCGAGCTCGAGCGCGCGATGGACATGATCGCTGAGCGGGTCATCGCCGCCCGCGAGGAGCACTGGCAGGAGGCCAACTCCGAGGGGTGGAGAGTCGATCGAACACTCGCCTTCGCACACCTGGGCGGGGCCACACTCGACAACGAGGAGAACTACCTGATCAAGAAGCTGTTCACCGCGCTTGGCGCGGTGCAGATCGAGAATCAGGCACGGATATGACACTCCTCGACGGTGCCCGGTCTGGGCGCCTCATTCGGCCGCGGGGGAGCGACGAACTTCCAGCAAGATTTCCAGCAATCGGATTGCGTCTGGATCCAGGGCAACTCGCTCGTTGAGGCGCACCCGGTCGGCTCGCGCTGGATGATGAAAGCTCGTGAGCGGGGGGCGAAGATCATCCACGTCGACCCGCACTACTCGCGCACCAGCGCGGTCGCCGACATCTACGTGCAGATCCGCGCCGGCAGCGATATCGCCTTCCTCGGCGGGCTGATCCGGCGCATCATCGAGACCGGGTCGTTCTTCCGCGACTACGTCGTGAACTACACGAACGCGCCGGTGATAATCAACGAGGGCTATCAGGGGCCGGAGGAGCTGGACGGGCTGTTCTCCGGCTACGACCCCGCCAGCGGCACCTACGACCGGACGACTTGGCTGCCGGAGAGCAGCGACGCGCCGTCGGGACCTGGCGAGCGCGAGCAGGCAACGCAGGCGTTCGAAGAGCAAACGGAAGCCGGCACCGGGCTCGATCAAGTGCCGACGGATCCGACACTCGAGCATCCGCGCTGCGTGTTTCAGATCATCAAGCGCCACTACGAGCGCTACACGCCCGAGATGGTGAGCCGCATCTGCGGCTGCTCGGCCGAGGATTTCCTGCGCGTGGCCGACGCGCTGATCGAGAACTCCGGGCGCGAGCGCACGACGATGCTCGCCTACGCGGTCGGCTGGACGCAGCACAGCACGGGCGTGCAGACGATCCGCGCGGGCGCGATCGTCCAGCTGCTGCTCGGCAACGTCGGGCGTCCCGGCGGCGGCGTGATGGCGATGCGCGGGCACGCCTCGATCCAGGGCTCGAGCGACATTCCTACCTTGTACGACCTTCTGCCCGGCTATCTACGGATGCCGCGGGCGAGGGAGGACCACCAGACTCTCGCCGACTTCGTCGAGGTCGGCTCGAGCGAGCGCGGCTGGTGGGCCAACTACGACAAGTACATCGTCTCGCTGCTCAAAGCCTGGTTCGGCGAGGGCGCCCGGGCGGAGAACGACTACGGCTTTGGCTATCTGCCGAAGATCTCCGGCAACCACTCGCACTTTCCGACCGTGCTGCGCGCGATCGACGGCGGCCTAGATGGCATGTTCATCATGGGCCAGAACCCGGCTGTCGGCTCCCAGCACGCCGGCCTTCAGCGGCGGGCGCTGGGCAAGCTGAAATGGCTTGTGGTGCGCGACCTCGCCGATCTCGAGACCGCGAGCTTCTGGCGCGACTCACCGGAGATCCGCTCCGGTGAGCTGCGCACGGAGGACATCGGCACCGAAGTCTTCCTGATGCCGGCCGCCTCGCACGTGGAGAAGGAAGGATCGTTCACCAACACGCAGCGGCTCGTGCAGTGGCGCGATAAGGCGCTCGAGCCGCCCGGCGACGCGCGTTCAGAGCTGCACTTCATCTACCACCTGGGCAAGCGCATCAAGGCCCGCTACGCCTCCTCGCGACACGATCGCGACTGGCCGATCCGCAACCTCACATGGAACTACGCCGAGCACGGTCCCGAGGCGGAGCCGAGCGCGGAGGACGTGCTCAAGGAGATCAACGGCTATGACCTGCGTACCCGCGAGCTCGTCAACCTGTACACCGAGCTGCGCGCCGACGGCAGCACCGCGTGCGGTTGCTGGATCTACTCCGGCTGCTATGCCGACGGGGTCAACCAGACGCGGCGCCGCAATCCCGGGGATCTCGACGCCCCGGGGGGGTGGGTGTCGCCGGAATGGGGTTGGGTGTGGCCAGAGAACCGCCACATCCTCTACAACCGCGCCTCGGCCGATCCCGACGGCAAGCCCTGGTCCGAGCGCAAGAAGTACGTCTGGTGGGACGAGGAGCGCGGCCGCTGGACGGGATACGACGCGCCCGACTTCCTCGCCGACCGGCCACCGAGCTACGAACCCCCGCCCGGCGCGACCGGAGTCGACGCCCTCGGCGGCCAAGCGCCGTTCATCATGATGGTCGACGGCCGTGCCGCCCTGTTCGCGCACACCGGACCGCTGGATGGGCCTCTACCCACCTATTACGAGCCGTTCGAGTCCCCGTTCGTGAACGCGCTCTACCCGAAGACCGGCGGCAACCCGTGCGGGATCTACTGGAGCCGCCCCGATAACCCACTGAACCCGGCGCGCAGCCGCGATTATCCGGTAGTGGCGTCGACGTTCCGCCTGACCGAGCACCACACGGCGGGAGCGATGAGCCGCAACCTGCCGTGGTTGGCCGAGCTTCAGCCCGCGATGTTCGTCGAGCTCAGTCCGCTGCTGGCGCGCGAACGCGAAATCGAAGACGGCGGGTGGCTGACCGTGATCACGCGGCGCGGCGAGATCGAGGCGCGAGCGAAGGTGACGAGCCGGCTGCAGCCTCTGCGCATGGGAGAGCAGGTCGTCCATCAGATCGCGATCCCGTGGCATTGGGGCACCTACCGGACCAACGAGCAGGGCGTGATCGGCGACAGCGTGAACGACCTCATTGCGCTGAGCGGCGACCCCAACGTCACGATCGAGGACAAGACCTTCTCCTGCCAGGTCCGCGCGGGGCGTCGTGAGCACCAACCCACGCAGGTGCTGGCTCATGCCGATGAGCAGGTCGACCAGATGGCGCCCGCAGGCGATCACGAGGCGGAGGTTCCGGAGAGGGGCGCGCAAACGCCGGCGAGCATGTACGAGCTGCCGATCCCGCCTGACAAGGAGTGGCGTGCTGCGTCCGATTTCCCGGCCGGGTGGGAAGCCGCGCGCGAGTTGGCCCGCGAGTCGGGGCGGCGCGGATGACGAGCGCGGCGCCGAGCGAGATCGCGGTGCACCGCGAGGGGGCGGTCCGGATGGGCTTCTTCACCGACACCACGGTGTGCATCGGCTGCAAGTCCTGTGAGGTGGCGTGCAAGCAATGGAACGACCTGCCTGCGGATGGCTTTCAGTTCCGCAAGGGTGGCTCTTATGACCACACCGGCTCGCTTGGCGCCGCAACGTGGCGCCATGTCCGTTTCGTGGAGCGACTCGCTCCCTCGCCGGCCGCACGCGCGGAGGCGCAGGCTGCGCTCGCCGCGGGCGCCGGCGGCCACGCGCCGTCGTTGCCCGCGGCCGGAAGCGAGCTGCCGAGCGTCGAAGCGCTCGGTGGCGCCGGCGGTGGCGTGCGCCCGGAAGAGGTGCCCGACCTAGTCGAGTGGGCGGACGAGCGGCGCGAGGCGTCCGCCGGCGGCGACGGTGGCGCCTCGGCCGGGGGCGAGATCGCTGTGTCAATTGTCGGCGCCGGCGACGTCGACGTCGGCGAGGCGGTTGCCGCGATGGACCGGTGGCTGTTCATGTCCGACGTGTGCAAGCACTGCACCAACGCCGGTTGTCTCGACGCTTGTCCCACCGGAGCGCTCATACGTACCGAGTTCCAGACCGTGATCGTCCAGCCTGACATCTGTAATGGCTGCGGCTACTGCGTCCCATCGTGTCCGTTTGGGGTTCCGAACCGCGATCCCTACGACGGCCGCGCGGCCAAGTGCACGCTGTGCTACGACCGGCTGCAGGACGGCCTCGAGCCCGCGTGCGCGAAGGCGTGCCCGACCGACTCGATCCAGTTCGGCCCCTACGACGAGCTCGTGGAGGTGGCCAAAGGGCGCGTGATCGCGCTGCACGAGAGAGGCATCGACACCGCCTACCTCTACGGCGCCGCCGACGAGCCGGGGGAGCAGCTGGCGGGCGGCCTCGGCGCGTTTTTCCTGCTCACCGAGCCGCCTGAACGGTTCGGGCTTCCGGCCCAGGCCGACTCGCCGATCCAGGCGAACGCTCCGCTCGCCACCGCCGCCGGCCTGGCCGCGGCGGGCGTGGCTGCCCTCGGCGCGATCGCGAGCTTCGCGATCTCAAAGCGCAGGGCACCACGATGAGCCACGAGCGCGGCCCGAGTCCTGAGGAGCGGATCCGCGCCGAGTTCAAGGCGCAAGGCGGCTCGCCGCCGGAGCGCGACATGACCCCGGCGCTCGGTACGAGAGGTGGACCTGGCCGCTGGCGGCGCGCGGTCGAGCACGCGCCCGTCGCGGGCTTCCAGCGCGATTGGGCCGATGCCCGGTGGTCCTACCTCTACCGGCGAGACACGAGCTATCGCCGCGCCGGCGACGATCGGGAGGTTCGAGCCGCGGCGCGGCGGATGCGCGGCGGAGCGCAGCTGCCGGACACCGTCCAAGGGCCGTTCATCCACCCGGCCGTGTGGACATGGGAGGTGCCGCTTTACTTCTGGTTCGGCGGGATCGCCACCGGCTCGGCCTTTGTGGGCCTGGCCGCCGACATCACGGGCGAGCGCGATGCCGCGACGATCGCGCGCCGAGTCGCCCTGGCTGCGGTGGCGCCGTGTGCGCCGCTGCTCGTCCTCGACCTCGGGCGCCCTCTGCGCTTCCTGCACATGCTGCGGATCTTCAAGCCGCGCTCCCCGATGTCGATGGGGGCGTGGTGCCTGAGTGGGTTCAGCGCCACAGCCGGCGGCGCGGTGGCGGCCGAGTTGGTCGGTGCAGACAAGCTGGCCAGGTCGCTGGGTGTCGCGACGGCCGCGCTCGGGACCTACCTCGGGTCCTACACCGGCGTGCTGCTCGCCTCTACGGCAGTGCCCGTCTGGGCGCGGAGCCGAGCGCTGCTGGCGCCGATCTTCGTCGCCACTGCCACCGCCACCGGAGCGGCCGGCTGCCGTCTCGCGCTGGCGGCGAGCGGGACGGCGCCGGATGATCCCGCGCGCTCAGCCTTGGAAGCGCTCCAGATTGGAGCGATGTGCGCCGAGTTGGGGCTCTCGCGACTCAACGAACGGCGCCTCGGGCCGTTGCGATCGGCGCTCGAGACCGGACGGTCGCGGACGCTGTTCACGCTCGCTAAAGGCGCGGTGCTGGCCGGGCTCGGGCTATCGGTGGCTGGACGGCGCGGTGCCCGCGGTGCCGATCATCTCGCGAGTGGGCTCTTCCTCGGCGCCGGCCTCGCGTTCCGCTTCGCGTGGGTTGGCGCGGGCCGGAACTCGGCGCGGGACGATGTCGCGGTGGCGCGAGCTGCGAGGCGGCACTCCGCGGATTGAGGCGCGGGGCGAGGCCAGGGCGGCGCGGGGACTATCGTTTCTGCGCCGAACAGTGCGGGAACCCTCGCACGTACCCCTACAGGAGGAACCCCGATCATGGCGAAGAGCTCACGACGCAACAAGAGCGAAGGGACGCTCGACCGCATCGGCGGCAGCGTGATGGGAATGTTCGGCAAGCTGACCGGGCGCAACTCGAAGAAGGCGAAGGGCAAGGCCGCACGCACGCGTGGGTCGGGCCGCGTGGCAACGGGCCGCGCCAAGAGCCAGGCGAGCCGGACCAAGTCCCAAACCAAGGGCCGGGCGAAGAGCCAGGCGAAGAGCGGCACTAAGCGCGGTTCGCGCTGAGCGACGAAGCCCTATACGCGAGGCGCCGCGCGCGCCGCCCCTGACGCCTACAAGCCCAACTTGCCGCCGAGGTTACCGGGCAGGTCCTGCGGGTTGATGCCGACCTGTCCGAGCAGATCGGAGTGCTGTTCGGTGTCGACCTGGTCGGGGAGCTGCTGATCGGCCTGCTGGGCTTGGTCGTGGTTGCCCCGGTCGCGCAGCATCTGAAGAATCTGATCCTTCGGGATCTCCATTGTGTCTCCTCGGTTCGGGCTGCTGACGCCGATCGCCTACCCGCGGGCGCCTTGCAGCGAACCAGGTTCACGCTCGGTGATCAGCGTCTCGAGCGCCGCGAATGCGTCGCCGTCGAGACGCTCGGGCACTTCGTCACGCATGATCTCGAGTGCCTGCGCCGGCGAGCGCGCGGCTCGATAGGGGCGCTCCGCCGTGAGCGCCTCGAACACATCGGCGACCGCGAGCACGCGCATCGGCAGCGTCAGCTCCTCACTGCTCAGCCCGTGGGGATAGCCGCTTCCGTCCAGTCGCTCATGATGTGCGCTCGCCAGCGGCGAGATACCGCTGAAGCCGGGCACGCGCTCGAGGATGCGCTCGGTCACCAGAGGGTGCTGTCTGACCGCCGCCAGCTCGGTCTGGTTCAGCCGCCCCGGCTTGTCGAGGATTCGGTTCGAGATCGCCAGCTTGCCGACATCGTGCAGGCGCGCGGCGCGATGCAGGTCGCGGACCACCGACTGCTCGCTGCCCAGGCGCTCGGCGATCGCGGTCGCGATCTCGCCCGCCCGCGCCGAGTGCCGATGCGTCCAGGGTGACTTGGCGTCGATGATCTTGGCGAACGCCTCGGCGATCTGGTCGAGCCGGGGCTCATCCACGAGCAAGACCTGATCCGGCGGCGCCACCGCGCTGACGTCGGCATCGCGCAGCGACGCCCAGAAGTCCGTGTCGCCGCGGAAGGACTCAAGCACCTCGACGAGCGCAGGATCGAACCACTGCCCCCGGCGCTTTCTCGCCATTCTGTAGGTGGCCTGGCGGCCGCGCCTGCGGTGAAAGATCTCCACCGTCTGCGCGAGGCACAGGACCCTCGCCTCGACCGGGATCTCCTCTCCGCGTAGACCACGCGGCTGCCCGCGCCCGTCCCAGTGCTCGTCGAGCCCCCGGATGGCCGCGGCCGCGCGCGGCGAGAAGCCCAGCATGAGCGCGATCTCCGCACCGCGATCGCAACGCGCCTGCATGAGCGAGCGCGTCACTTCTCCCTCGTCGCGGATCGCCAGCAGCCGCTCGAGCCGTGCCCGCAGCGACCTTCCTGGCGCCACGGTACGCACCGACCACACGAACGCATCGAATGGCTGCGACCAGTCAACGATCTTCGACGTCCGCTTGGCCTGCTGGTCATCGGCGCCGAACAGGGCCGCCATCCGCGCCGAGTTTGCCGAGCAGCCTGCGTCCTTGAGCAACAGCGCGTAGAACAGGTCGGCCCGGGCCTCGAGATCGAACCCCAGCTCATCCGCCACGCGCATACCGATCAGGCAGGAGCGCTTGGCATGTCCAGGCGGCTCGCCCTCGGCCAAGTCGAGCGCATACGACAGCGCGCCAATCAGCTCCGACAGCGGAATCTCGCGGGTGCCCTGAAGCACCGCGTCAGTATTCCCGATCGACCCAGGGACCGCCCGTCGCTCAAAGCTCGCTTTCGTAATAGAGGTTCACCGGACCCTCGAGCTTGCCCTCGCGGTTGCTGAAGCCGAGGCTCTCGTAGAGGCTGCGAGCCGCCAGGTCGGTCTCGCTCGTGTTCAGGTCCATGTAGTCGGCGCCGCGCTCGCGCGCCAGCGCCATGGCGGCGTGCATCAAAGCCCGGCCGAGCCCGCGCCCGCGCCGCTCCGGGACGACGTAGAGCTCGGCCAAGTAGCACTCGAGACCTTCGCTCCAGATCGAGCGGCGGAAGCGCATCACGGCCACTCCGTCGGGACCCCGGCCGCCGAGCAGGACCAGAGTGTCTCCGTCGCCGATCAGCCGGCGGATCCGCCGAGCCAGCCACGTGGGTCCCGGCGAAGGCTCGCCGTATTCGCGGTTGAACGCGTCCAGGAGACGGCCGATCGCCGGCGCGTCGTCTCCAGCGGCCACGCTGATCTCGAGGCCGGCAGCGGCGTCGCTCATGGGCTCAGCTCGCCGAGCGTCCGCCCGCTGCGGACCGACTCCGGCCGCGAGGCGGTGATGTCGCATGCCGGGTCGGCTTCGGCATCGCGCATCTTGACCAGGATCCAGCGTTCGGCCGGCGGGACGGCGACCCGCGTGAGCGCCCAACCGCCCCGCAGCTTGTGGCCGTGCAGCTCGATCGCCGCATGACCTCGCTCCAGCGCGTCGGCCAGCGTCTTCGCGCCGTCCCTCGCTGTGGGATGCAGGTCGTAGGTGCCCTCGTCCCAGATGATCACCGCTCCGGTCCCTCGCCGCGCGTCGGGCAGCACGCCCTCGAAGTCGCCGTGCCCGAGGCTGTGGTCCGGCACAGGTTGGGCCAGGCGGCGATCGGCGGGATTCAGTGATGGTCCCTTTGGCACCGCCCACGAACGCAGCACATCGCCAGTCTGAAGCCGCAGGTCGTAGTGCTCGGTGCTGGCGGAGTGCTGCTGGATGACGTAGCGGCGAGCGCTCCCCACCGCCTGACGGTAGCGCGCGGCATGCCCGGCGCGGAATGATGTGCGGGTGAAGCAAGCCCGCGCGCCGTTTGCCACCGACCCGCGCGTCGTCGCCGACGAGGCAGCGGCGGTGGCCGCGGCGTGGTCTGCTCCCGGCTCCCCGAGCTCGTGGCGCCTGACGGCGGCCCAGTTCGAGGTGCTGCGCGACGATCAGGAGCTGCTCGCAATCGCCGCCATGATCCCGCCCGACAAGCTGCCAGCGCTGCTGTTCCAGGCGGCGGCGGCGTTCCTCGTCCTCGAGAGCGAGCCCCAGCCGCTCCGCGACTTCTTCCCGCGGCCCGGAGAGCCGCAACCACCGCTGGATGCTCGCTTCCGGGACGAGTACCGGAGCTTCTGCCTCGAGCACCGCGACCGGCTGCTCGAGCTGAGCGCGACGCATCGCTACCAGATGAATGAGGTGGGCCGCTGCGCCGGGCTCGTGCCCGCGCTGGCCGCCGCGGGCGCCGCGGAGCGAGAGCTGGCGCTCGTCGACGTTGGCACCGGCGCCGGGCTCGCGCTGCAGTTCGACCGCTACAGCTACCACTTCAACGGCCCCGGGGGCCAGGTGAGGACAGCCGGCGACCCTGACTCAGCGGTCAGGATCGAGACCGAGGTTCGTGGCGGCGCGCCGCCGCCGCTTCCGGCGCGGCTTCCACGGGTGAGCGAACGTATCGGCATCGACGTCGAGCCGCTCGACGTTCGCGACCCTGAGGTGCGGGCTTGGCTTGCCGCCTGCATCCCGCAGGAAATCGGCGCCGTGACTCGATTTCACCACGCCGTCGACGTGGTCACACGCGAACCGGCGCAGATGGTCCGGGGCGACGTAGGCGATGTGCTGGCGGGCGTGCTCGAGGCAATTCCGACCGAGCGGCTCGTGTGCTTGACCGACACCTATGTGAACGTCTTCTTTGCCGCCGAACAGCTGCGCTCCTTCCGGGCGCTGGTTGCGGACGCGGGCGCGACACGCGATCTGGATTGGGTCTCGATCGACCCACTTGTGCCGCTGGGCGCTTCGGCCAGCGACAACGTGCTCGGACTGCCGACACCGCCGGCCCTCGTCGAGCGCAACCGCCGCGACGGCGTGTTCGGTGTCGTCGGACGGCTGGCCTACCGCGATGGTCATCGCTCCGGCGGTCTGCTCGGCCTTGCCCATCCCGGCGCTGCCTGGCTCGAGTGGCTGGCGGGGTGACGATGAGCCCGGCCTAGTCGCCCGCTACGGTGCGATCGTGCGCGTAGAGTCACTCGGCTACCGCACCGACATCGGGCTCCGGCGCCTCGGCGGCTCGAGCATCACCCCCCGCGATCGCTGCATCGTCGTCAAGACGCCTGCGCAGGAAGATTTTTGGTGGGGCAACTTCGTCCTGCTCGGGCGTCCGGTCGGCGCCGGCCAGGCGGCCGGGCTGCGCCGCTTGTTCCTCGCCCAGTTCCCGCACGCCGCCCACTTGGCGTTCGGCGTCGACGGAACCGAAGGCGCGATCGGCGATCGCGGCGAGATCGACGAGCTCGGGTTGAGCGCTGAGGTGAACATGGTCCTGTCCGCGCCGCGGCTGCGCGAGCCGCCGGCTCCCCGCGGCGCGTGGCGTGGCATTCAGACCCCTACAGGACGACGATGACTGGGCGCCAGCTGCCGATCTGCGCCTGAGCGTCTACGCGGACGACGACAGCTCAAACCAACGCGGCTTCGTCGAGAGGCAGCTGGCCGCCTCTCGCCGCGTATGTGAGGAAGGCGCCGGCGCCTGGTTCGGCGCCTTCGCGAACGGTCATTTGGTCGCTTCGCTCGGCGTGATCGCAACTGAGCCGGGCTTAGCTCGCTACCAGATGGTCGAAACGCACCCCGACCACCGTCGCCGAGGGCTGGCGAGCTGGCTGCTGTTCGACGCCGGCCGCTACGCCGCCGACGTCCTCGGAGCGCACACTCTGGTAATCGTCGCCGATCCGGATGACTCGGCGATTCGCGTTTATCGCAGTCTCGGGTTCTCCGCTGAGGAGCGTCAGGTGCAACTCCAGCGCCCCGCCGGTTCGTTAGGCTCGCGCCGTGCGGTTCAGTGCTGATCGGCCGCTGCGGCTGGCGCCGGCAACCGCGCTCGACTACCGGGAGCTGGCGCGCCGTAAGCTTCCCCGGCAGTTGTTCGACTACGTCGACGGCGGCGCCTACGAAGAGGCCACGCTGCGCGCCAACGTCCGCGACCTCGAGCGCTTGCTGCTGCGCCAGGTCGTGATGCGCGACGTCTCGACGCGCGACCCGGCGGTCGAGGTTCTCTCACAGCGCCTGGCGCTCCCGGTGATTCTTGGGCCTGTCGGGCTCGGCGGCATGCTCGCCGCTCGCGCCGAGGTGCAGGCGGCGCGCGCCGCCGAGGCGGCCGGGGTCCCATTCGTGGAATCGACGGTGTCGATCTGCAGCCTCGAGGAGGTGGCGCGCGCTACCAAGCGCCCGCCGTGGTTTCAGCTCTACGTGATGCGCGACCGCAGCTACGCCGAGGAGCTGATGGCGCGCGCGCTCGCGGTCGGCGCCCCCGTGCTGGTGCTGACTGTCGACCTCGCCGTCGTGGGTGCCCGCCACCGCGACACCCGCAACGCGATCGTCGGCGACCCGCAGCCGTGGGCCAAGCTGCTGCGCGGCCTGGACCTGCTCAGCCATCCGCGCTGGGTCCGCGAGGTCGCGCTCGGCGGCAAACCGCTCACGTTCGGCAACCTCGAGCGCGCGGTACCGGGCGCGCGTACGCCGGCGGCGTTCCGCACGTGGGTCGACGGGCAGTTCGATCCCAGCGTGACCTGGAAGGACATCGCCTGGGTGCGCGAGCACTGGCCGGGACGACTCGTCGTCAAGGGGGTGCTCGACCCCGAAGACGCGCGGCGGGCGGTGGCGGCGGGAGTGGACGCTGTGGTGGTGTCGAACCACGGCGGGCGCCAACTCGACTCGGTCCCCTCGACCGCCCGGGCGCTACCCGAGGTTCTCGCAGCGGTCGGCGATCAGGTCGAGGTGCTGGCCGACGGAGGGATCCGGACCGGGCTCGACGTCGTCAAGATGCTCGCTCTGGGCGCCCGCGCCGTGCTGATCGGCCGCGCCTGGGCGTGGGCGGTGGCCGCGCGTGGAGAAGCCGGTGTGCGGCACGTCCTCGACGTGATCAGGGCCGACATCGACGTCGCCCTCGGTCTTACCGGTCACACCTCACTCACGGACCTCGATCGGTCGGCTCTCTACGCGTGCGGCGGCTGACTGCGCTCGCGATCGTGGTGCTCGCCGCGCTGGCGCCCTCCTTCGCACGTGCCGCGAGCGATCCGCTGTGCACGGGCAACTACGCCGACGTCACGGCGCGTCCGGCGCCGACGCTTCGCTTCGGCGTCGATCCCGGCCTGGCTGGCAGCGCGGGCAACGTCCAGTTGCCGTCAGCCCCCGTCAACGCCGAGCGGGAGCACGCGGCGCTGCGGGCACTGCGCCCGGGCCGCCGTCAGCTCGTGCTGCGGCTGAACCGGATGTTCTTCTCGGACGGCGAGGCCGGGATCCGGCGCTTCCAGCGCGAGACGCGCTCTCTCACGCAGGACGGGTTCGAGGTCGAGCTCCAGGTCCGCTACCACCCGACAGCCGCACAGGCGGGAGATCTGACGGCGTGGCGGCGCTACGTCAGGCGCGTCGTCGACGCGTTCGGCCCCGATCCGGGCGTGGTTGCCATGACCATCACCAACGAAGTGAATGTGACCTTCTCGCCCAACACATCAGACGGCGCCTTTCCGCGGGCGCAGGACGCGCTGATTGAGGGCATCGAGGCGGCTCATGCCGAGGCGTTGCGCCGCGGCTTTGCGCATCTGCACTTCGGCTTCACCTACGCCTACCGCTTCGACCCGGGCAACGATGTCGCCTTCTTCGAGCGGCTCGCGACGCGCGGCGGGCGCGCGTTCCGCGCCGCGCTCGGCTTCGTCGGCCTCGACTTCTACCCCGGCGCGATTTATCCGCCGCTCCTGCCGGCGGGTGACACGTTCAGGCACGAGTTCGTGCAGGCCGCCGGTGTGCTGCGCCGCTGCCTGCTGGCGCGGGCGCACGTCGACGCCCGCGTGCCGATCTGGGTCACCGAGACAGGCGTGTCATCCGCGAGCGCCGGCGAAGGCGGGCAGGCGGCCGCGCTCGTTGCCCTCGCGCGCGCGGCGCGCGACTATGGCCGTACGTTGGGCGTAACCGACTTCCGCTGGTTCAACCTGCGCGATTCGATCGCTCGTGCCGGTGCTCTGACGCCGCCGCCGCTGTTCGCCTTCGAGGGACTGTTGCGCTCGGACTACACGCGCAAAGCTGCCTTCGCGGCATATCGCTCCGTGATCGCCCGTTTCGGGGCTCGCGAGCGCGCGCGGGCGGCGAGGGCCTGTGAGAAATGTCACCGCGGCGCCTGTCGCTGAGTTGGTTTCGTGCTCTGCACCAAACCGATGAAGGGGGACCTCCGTGAGGGCAATGAATCCGTCCGTCCGGGCGCTCAACGTAGTGCTCGGACCGGGCTCGACGGCTCACCGGCACGCAGTAAACCCGGCTCAGCAGCCGACCAACGGCCCGCGTAGCGACGACCTGGCGCCTGGGTTCCGACCGCAGCCGAGCTGGAACCTGGTCAACAACGGCGGTCCGACGATCGCTCAGCTCACGTTCGTCAACTGCTACGTCGGCGCGTCCGGCGGGTACTCGAGCGACGACATGCGTCAGATCGACGCCGCTCTCTCGCGCGCGATGAGCGACCCGGACCTGCAGAGCGTGATCGAGCAGTACTTCGAGGGCGAGACGGTGACGTCGAAGATGCTGCCGTCGGTGGTTCACGAGATGTCGCTGCCGGCCACGGTGTACAAGGACTTCGCCGAAGCGCTGGCCAAGCAGCTGCACGACGCGGGCGTTCTCGGCGACGCGGATCCGTCACAGAGCGTGATCAACATCATGCTGCCGCCCGGCATCGTGCTCTGCGATGACTTCTCGCCTTCGCATACGCCGGCGGCAGCCGAGCGGGCCGAGCACGAGCGGCGCCGCGGTGGCGTGATCAAGATCGACCCCGACGATGCCGCGAGCTCGAAAGCGGGGCTTGGCGGCTACCACGGAGGAATCCACCTGGGCGGGGCGTCCTGCTACTACGCAATTGGCGTCTATTCCGAAGGTGACAACGGGATCGTCGCCTTCGACCAGCCGTGGAAGAACGTCGTCGCCACCTTCTACCACGAGCTGAACGAGGCTCGCACGGATGCCGCAGTCGAGGACGTGAACGCCACCGGCAACGGCCACCTGCTGGGCTGGTACTCGCAGACCGGGCAGGGCGAGATCGGGGACCTGCCGATCAACGCCGCCGGCGACATATCCCTGGTGTTCAAGGAGGTCGAGCTCGCGGACGGATCGGGGACTGTCCCCATCCAGCTGATGTGGTCGAATGCAGCCTGCGGACCTGCCGCCGCGGCGCACGTCGCCGCTGCAATGGCGAGCACGGGCTGAGCGAAGGGAGCGAAGGGGATGTCGGTAGCAACGAGCGCAGACGAGAAACGCGTCGACCTCGTATTCGAGGGCGGCGGGGTGAAGGGGATTGGACTGGCGGGCGCGTTCTGCCACCTCGACGCGGAGGGCTATCGGCCTCAGCGCGTGGCGGGCACCTCGGCCGGCGCGATCACTGCGGCGCTTGTCGCTGCCGGCTACGGCCGGGATGAGCTCGAGCCCCTGGTGCTCGAGGAGCTGAAGTACAAGAAGTTCGAGGATGGCGCTGGCGGCCTGATTGGCGCCGGCTTGCAGCTGCTCAGGCACAAGGGGCTTCATCCCGGCAACTACTTCGAAGGCTGGATGCGCGAGCGGCTGGAGGCGACTGGGTTCACCCGCTTCGGTCAGCTGAAAATGCCGCCGGCGGATGGCGAGGACCCCGCGGCTGGAGCCCAGTATCGCCTGCAGGTGATCGCCTCGGATCTCACCCATGGCCGCATGCTGGTGCTGCCGCGCGACGCGCGGGAGCATCTGAACGTCGATCCCGACGAGCTCGAGATCGCAAGGGCGGTCAGGATGAGCATGTCGATCCCCCTGTTCTTCAACCCGGTCGTCTACCAGGACCCGCGCAACGCAAACGACAAGCACGTGATCGTGGACGGCGGCATCCTGTCGAACTTCCCGGTCTGGCTGTTCGACTGCCCGCCGGACCATCCCCCTCGCTGGCCGACATTCGGACTGCTGCTCGTCGCGCCGGACGATCACGATCCGCTTGTCGCGGGCCCGGCACAGGCCTCGCAGCCGGGCGGCCGAAACTCACTGTTCTCGTTCCTGCGCTCGATCGGCCGCACGATGATGGAGGCGCACGACCGGCTCTATGTCGAGCAGGCGAACTTTGCGCGGACGATCCCGATCGACACGCTCGGCGTCAGCACGACCCAGTTCAGCATCGATGACGACGCCCATCTCAAGCAGCGGCTGTTCCAGTCAGGCCGCGACGCTGCGGCCCAGTTCCTAGAGACATGGGACTTTGACGCCTACGTGAAGACGTTCCGCGACCGCCCGCAGAGTACGCGGCGCGAGCGGATCGTCGAAGCGATGGCCGACCACGCCGCGGCTCAAGCTTCGGGGCTCCGGAGCCGCAGACCGGCCCGTTCCTCGAGCAGCGCCACCGCCAGCAGCTCGCCGCCGACGGCACCGTAGCGAGCGAGCGATTCGGCGTACGCGCGCCTGACGGCGTTCGAGAGCTCGAACGGCACCGCGTGCGCGCGAGCCAGCCCGGTCACGGCGTCGAGCTCCTCGCAGCAGCGGTCTAGACCGAACCCGGCCAGGTAATCGCCGTTCATGGGCGCATCCAGGTCGTGCTCGATGAACCGGCTGGCGGCGGAACTGCGGGTCAACGTGCTGCGCAGGCGATCGAGGTCGAGGCCCATCCTCCGGGCCAGGAGCAACGCCTCGGTCACCGCCACCGCCTGCCCGAACCAGAGCAGGTTGATCAGCAGCTTGGTCGTGTAGCCGGCGCCGTGACCGCCGACGTGCTCGATCCGGCCAAGCAACTCGAGCAGTCGGCGCTGCTGCGCAACTGTCGCCTCCGAGCCTCCCGCGTACAGCTGCAGCCGGCCGGTCGCGGCAGCAGCCGGGTTGCCGCCGAGCGGCGCATCGAGACACTCGATGCCGTAGCCGCGCGCCATCTCGAGAAGCTTGCGTCCGACATCCGGCGCGGCGCTCGTCATGTCGATCCACGTCGCTCCCTGCTGCAGCGCGGGGAGCGCGACCGCCATCACCTCCTCGAGCTCCCGCGCGCCCGGCAGCACCGTGATCAGCACGCCGGATGCGGCGGCCACGCCAAGAGCGGAATCCTGCCATGCGGCACCGACGCGGCGTACTTCGCCCTCGCATTCGGCGCGGCGATCGGAGGCGATGACGGCGAAACCTGACTGCACGAGCCGCGTCACGATCGCGAGCCCCATACGCCCGGCGCCGATGAGGCCGATCGTGCTCGTCATCCGCCCGCTGAGCTCGGGACGCTCGAGACGGAATCATCTCCCCGGGCCGCGGAGGTTGCGGTAGGGTCCTGCGGCCGGGAAACGGCGAAGCGAGGAGAGTCAGCGCGAATGGCGCCATCCATCGTAGTCGGCACCGACGGCTCCGAGCGAGCTAAGCGGGCGGTGGCCGAAGCCACCCGGCTGGCGCAGGCCCTGGGAGCGGAGGTTCACGTCGTCTCCGCCTATGAGCCGCTGCGCGGCGCCCGTATCACTGGCGCCCCCGAAGGCGCGGCCAGAGTTTGGGCGCCTCTGCCTGACGCGACCGTAGACGCGACGCTCAGTGAGGCCGCCGCCACGGTCCGCTTCAAAGGCCTCGAGGTCTCGACGCACGCGCTCGAGAAGGATCCCGCCGACGCCCTCCTCGACGTGGCCGAACGCGTGGGAGCCGACATGATCGTGGTCGGGAACAAGGGAATGCACGGGGCGCGGCGACTGCTCATCGGCAGCGTGCCCAACACGGTCTCCCACCGTGCCCGCTGCAACGTCCTGATCGTCGCCACCGATCAAGGCTGACCGCAACACCAGTCGCAGGACACCTCACTCCGCGTCCAGTTCCTCGCGCTGCGCCCAGGCGAGCAACGGCTCGAGTGAGAACACCGCTTCGTCGATCCCGCGATGCAGGTCTCCCAGCGCCGCGAAGCGAGCGGGCACGGTGGCGATCGTGCAGTCCTCCGGCCTCACGTCGTCGATCTCATCCCATCGGACCGGTGTCGAGACCGTTCCTTCGGGGACGCCGCGGACTGAATAAGCGCTCGCGATGGTGTGATCGCGCGCGTTCTGGTTGTAATCGACGAACACCTTGTCGGGCTCGCGGTCCTTGCGCCACCACGTAGTCGTCGCGTGCTGTGGAACGCGCCGCTCGACCTCGCGCGCGAACGCGAGCGCCGCGCGCCGCACCTCGCCAAAGCTCCATCGCGGTTCAATCCGCACGTACACGTGCAGCCCCGAGCCGCCCGAAGTCTTTGGCCAGCCGGTCGCTCCGAGCTCGGCCAGCACCTCGCGCGCGACGTGCGCGACGTGGCGCACGCTCTCGGGCTTGCAGCGCGGCATCGGGTCGAGGTCGATCCGCCACTCATCGGGCCGCTCGACGGCGCCGCGGCGGGAGTTCCAAGGATGGAACTCAACCGTCGCCATCTGCACCGCCCAGATCACGCTCGCTACCTCGGTCACGCACAGCTCGTCCGCGTGACGGCCTGAGGGAAAATCGACCCTGACGGTTTGAAGCCACTCCGGCGCGCCGCTGGGAACGCGCTTCTGATGCACCTTGTTCCCGTCGACTCCGTCGGGGAAGCGGTGCAGCATGCAAGGTCGCTCGCGGAGCGCGCGCACGATCCCCTCGCCAACGCTCAGGTAATAACGCGCGAGGTCGAGCTTCGTCTCCCCGCGGACGGAGAAGTAAACGCGGTCGGGACTCGAGATCCGCACCCCGCGTCCGTCGATCTCGAGCTCCACCGGCGGCGCGGCGGCTCTGGATTTGGGCACGCGCACCAGTATGCGGCACGCGCAGCGATCGCCCGCCGCCGTATGCGACACCCGCAGAGATTGCTCGCCGCCCCGTATGCTCCGCCCGTGGGCGATCTCGACGCGACGACGATCCTCATCACCGGCGCCAATACCGGCATCGGCAAGGCCACGGCGCGTGCGCTCGCCGCGCGCGGTGCCGAACTGTTTCTGGCCTGTCGGTCGGCGCCGAAGACGCAGGCGGCGATGGCGGAGATCACCGCGGCGACGAGCAACGACAAGCTGCATTTCCTGCCGCTGGACCTCGGATCGCTCCCGTCGGTGCACGCCTGCGCCGACGCGTTCCTGACCACGGGACGGCCGCTGCACGTGCTGATCAACAACGCCGGCGTGGCCGGACAGCGCGGCCTGACCGAGAGCGGCTTCGAGCTCGCCTTCGGGACCAACTTCGTCGGACCGTTCCTGCTCACCCAGCTGCTTCTCGATCGACTGCGCGACAGCGCGCCGGCGCGCATCGTCAACGTCGCCAGCGACGCCCACAGCAACGCCAAAGGGATCGACTTCGCGGCAGTGCGCCAACCGACCAAGAGCCGGACGGCGCTGCCCGAGTACGCGGTCTCGAAGCTGGCCAACGTGTTGCACGCGCAGGAGCTGGCGCGCCGGCTCGACGGCCAGCAGGTGACGAGCTACGCGCTGCATCCCGGTGTGATCGCGTCCGATATCTGGCGCGAGATCCCGTGGCCCATCCGCCGGCTGATGAAGATGGGCATGCGCTCAACTAACGACGGCGCCAAAACGACCATCTACTGCTCCACCGCACCCGAACTCGTGAGCGAGAGCGGGCTCTACTACGAGCGTTCGCAGCGCAAGCGCACCGGCTCGGCGGCCACGCCGGAGCTGGGGCGCGCGTTGTTCTCGCGAGCCGAGGCATGGGTTGTCGGATGACGCGCTCGCGCTCCGCGACCGCCTGCATGCTGGGCAGTGCAGCGCGGTCGAGGTCGCGCACGCGTTCCTGGCCGACGTCGGTGACGATGCGCTGAAGGCCTGGGCGGCAGTCGATGCAGAGCGGCTGCTGTCGGACGCTACGCGGCTGGACGGTTTGGATCGCGCCGCTCGGATCGCGCTGCCGTTGTTCGGTCTGCCGGTAGGCGTCAAGGACAACTTCGATACCGCGGAGCTTCCAACGAGTTATGGCTCACCGATCTACGCGAGCCACCGGCCGACCGCCGACGCGGCGTTGGTGACGCGTTTGCGCGTGCGCGGCGCGCTCCTGGCCGGCAAGACGAAGTCCACCGAGTTCGCCTGGATGCATCCAACCGACACGCTGAACCCGCTCGACCATGCGCGGACGCCGGGCGGCTCCTCGAGTGGCTCAGCCGCAGCGGTGGCGGCCGGAACTGTCCGTCTCGCGACCGGCAGCCAGACCGCCGGGTCGATCAACCGTCCGGCCTCCTACTGCGGCGTCGTCGGCTTCAAGCCGACGTTCGGACGGCTCCCGCGGGGTGGCGTCAAGCCGCTGGCGGGCTCGCTCGACACGGTCGGGTTGTTTGCCGCATCCGTGCGGGACATCGAGCTCGCGCTGACCGCGATCCTTGACGTGCCGCCGGCGCCACCGTCGCCGGCCGGCGCGGCGGCGCGGCTGGGTTTCGCCCGCACGCCACTGTGGTCGCAGATCGAGCCCGAGGCGGCCGCGGCAATCGAGGCGACGAGTGAGGCCGCCGGCGCAACCCAGCTAGAGCTGGCGCCGGGGTTCCTCGAGCTGGTGCAAGCCCAGACGACGATTCAGTACTACGAGACGGCGCGCTCCCTGGCGCCGGAGCTCGAGCATTCACCGCAGCTGCTGAGCGAGGAGCTGCGCATGGCGCTCGACGACGGTGCCCGCATCGCGGAGGCCGGGTACGCGACCGCGAAGCGCACCGCGAGCGCTCTCGGCGCGCGCTTGGTGGACACGCTCGACGCTTATGACGGCGTTCTCACACCTAGCACCACTGGCGTGCCGCTGCTCGGCCTCGACTTCACCGGCGATCCGGTGTTCTGCCGCGTCTGGACGTTGATCGGGGCGCCGTGCGTGTCGCTCCCGCTGGCGTGGACCGGCGGCGGGCTGCCGGCGGGCCTGCAGCTCGTCGGCGCTCCGGGCCGCGACTTCGAACTGCTGGCCGCGGCGCGCAGCCTCGTCTCTGATTAGTCGTTAGTCGCGGCCGAACGTCGCCGGCAGCTTCTCCGGATCCAGGACCAGATTGATGCTCGCGATCCTGCCCGCGCGCACCGTGAAGCTGACCACCGCAAGCGGCGGCCGATCCGGTCGCGCCACAACCGCGCCGGCGGATCCATTGACGAGCGCCTGACGAGCGTACGGCGCGAACGGCGTGCCCTGCGCGAGCACTTGCCGGGCGACTGCCTCCGCGCCATGCACAGGCGCCCGTGCCCGCCCCTCCGCTGCCCCGGCGTCGATGCGGAACACGACCTCGGGATCGAGCACCGCGATCAGAGCCTCGAAGTCGCCCTCGCGGGAAGCGGCCAGGAACGCGCTGACCAGTCGTCGCTGCGTGCGCGGATCCGCGTCAGCCTCGGCGGGTGCTCCGCGAACGCGGCGGCGCGCGCGGGAGGCGAGCTGGCGGGCGGCCTCCGGCGAGCGCTCCACGATCGGCGCAATCTCTGCGAAAGACAAACCGAACATGTCGTGGAGCACGAACGCCACGCGCTCGGCCGGCGTCAGCGTCTCGAGTATGACCAGCAGCGCGACTCCGACCGAGTCCGCGATCAGCGTCTGCTCCTGGGGGTCCGCCGCCGGTTCCTCGAGCGTGACAACGGGTTCGGGAAGCCAGCTGTCGATCGAATCCTCGCGCCGTGCCGCGCGCGTCCTCAGCATGTCCAGCGCGATGCGACCGACGACGGTGGTCAGCCAGCCGCCGAGGTTGTCGATCCCATCCACCTGGCTCCGGTTCAGCCGCAGCCAGCACTCCTGCACCGCGTCGTCGGCCTCGCTGCGCGAGCCCAGCATCCGGTAGGCCACAGCGTGCAGCCGAGGACGCAGGCGCTCGAAGCGTTCGGCCAGTAGTTCGTTCTCGGTCACGGTCACATCCCTTCGCTTCGCGTCGTCATAGCACTGACGAGCCACACGAGGTCGATGTGACATCGGCCTAGCGAAGGAGCGAACGACATGAGTGATCAACCCGCGGTCGAAGTGATCGCACTCGAGAAGACCTACCCCGGTGGCGTGCCCGCCGTCCGCGGAATCGACTTCGAAGTCGCGAGCGGCGAGGTGTTCGGGCTGCTGGGACCTAACGGCGCCGGCAAGTCGACAACTGTTGGCATGCTGACAACGACCGTGGTTCCAACCGGTGGCACCGCCCGCTTGTCCGGTTACGACGTCATCGAGCAGCCGCTGCTGGCACGCGGTATCTCGAGCGTCGTCTTCCAGGAGCCGGTGGTCGACCGCTCGCTGAGCGGACGCGAGAACCTCGACCTGCACGGTCGCCTCTGGGGAAGCGCGCCCGCGCTGGCCGGGCACCGCATCGCCGAGCTCGCTGAAGTCCTGGGCATCTCCGAGCAGCTCGACCGGCCGGTTGGGAGTTACAGCGGCGGGGAGCGCCGGCGGCTCGAGATCGCGCGGGCGCTCGTCTCGGGCCCGAAGGTGCTGTTCCTCGATGAGCCGACAGTCGGGCTCGACCCGCGCATCCGCCAAGAGCTGCTCGACGTGATCGGCGGACTGCGGGCGCGCGAGGAGATGACGATCGTCATGACCACCCACTACCTCGACGAGGCCGAGCGGCTGTGCGACCGCGTCGCGATCATCCACGCCGGCACGATCGTCGCGCTGGACACGCCGCACGCGCTGCTGGACGCGCTCGGAGGCGAGATCCTCGAGTTCCGCGTCGAGGATGAGCCTGAGCATGCCTTGGCGCGACTGCGCGAGCGCGGCGTCGCCGGCGCCGATGCCTTCGCAATCGGCGCTCGTATCACCGTCCCGCTGCACGGGCGCCCCGCGTCGACCGCGCTAGCCGAGGTCGAGGCTGAGCCGCTCATGGTCGACGAGATCGCGACGCGCGTGGCGACGCTTGACGACGTCTACCTCCAGCGCACCGGCGCCGACCTCCAGCAAGCCGCCTGACCAACCCGAAAAGGAGAATCCAAAATGGCAACCACGGTTGCAGAACCTCTGCTGCACGGTCCGACCGCGCCACGCCGTCCGCCCCGGAGCAGCGCCCTGCTCACGCTCGCGCGACGTCGCGCGATGCTGACGTCCCGGACCCCGCGTCAGATCGCAGTACCACTCCTCGGTCCCGCACTGCTCGCGCTGATCCTCGCGCCGGCGCTGAAGAAGGCCACCGGGGGGCTGCACTCTCACCTCGACTACACCTCGTTCGTCGGCGTCGGCGCGGTCGGCCTGGTCATCCCGCTGAGCTGCGTGTTCGCCGGGCTGAGCGTGCTCGTCGATCGTCAGAGTGGCGCCCAGCGCGAATTGCTGGCGGCGCCGATCCCGCGGGCGTACCTGGTATTGGGGAACATGGTCGTAGCACTCGCGCTGGCCGCGCTTCAAGCCATCGTCGTCGTCGGCCTCTCCGCCCTACGTGGCGGCGTGTTCCACGTCGGCGGGGCCGGCGTGGGGTGGTTCCTCGCGGCCTCGTTGCTGTTCACCGTGTTCATGTACGCGCTTGCAGAGACGGTGGCAAGTCGTGTCACCAAGGAGGAGGACTACGTCGGCGCCATCCCCGTGCTGGCGATCCTGCCCTTCTTCTTCGCCGGCGCACTGTTCCCGATCAGCGCGATGCCGGGCGCGTTGACCGCGATCGCCAAGGTCCTGCCGCTGACCCATGCGCTGGCGTTGCTCCGCTACGGCTTCATCGATCCGAGCGGCAGGGGCCTGCACGACATCTGGGGCATGAGCAACGTGACCCTTGAGGCGTGGTTGAGCCTCGCCGTCGTGGCGGTGTTCGCCCTGGCCCTGAGCGTGATCGCGGTGCGGGTGTTCTCCCGCTCGGTGGTCAGCTGAGCCGCGAAGATCGGTCTGACCAAAGACAGCCTGGATGGCAAGCTGTGTCCGTGCGGTGGCCAGTGCGGATCCTCTTGATCTCCGGAAGCCTGCGGCAGTGCTCCACCAACACGGCCGTGCTACGCACCGCGAGCGCCCTCGCGACCGACGGCGTCGAGACGACGCTCTAGGGCGGGATGGGCAGCCTGCCGCACTTCAACCCGGATGACGATCGAGAAGGAGCACGTGTTCACCCGGCCGTAGCTGAACTGCGCGCTGCGGTGGCCGCGGCAGATGCGCTTCTCTTGTGCACGCCGGAGTACGCCGGAGCGCTCCCGGGAGCGTTCAAGAACCTGCTTGAGTGGACCGTCGGCGACGGCAGCACCTACCGCAAGCCGATCGCGTGGATCAACGCCGCGGGTCCCGCCGCTCCGACCGGCGCAGCCGACGCGCACGAGTCACTGCGCAAGATTCTCGCCTACGTCCACGCCGACGTCATCGACGCTGCCTGTGTGCGGATCGAGGTGACGCGTGACATGGTCGGCGTCGACGGAACGCTGACTGATCCGGCGGCCCGCGAAGCGATCGCCGACGCCCTCGACACGCTCGCGCGGGCCGCCGCCGAGCGCGCCTGAACTCATGAGCTGGGCTCGCGGCCGCGGTCCTCTCGCCACTGCGAGAGGTCGACGATTCCCAGCTCCGGCTGCGGTGGTTCCGGCAGCATCGCCAGATACTCGATCAGGTGCCCATCGGGATCGCGTAAGTACACCGCCGCCGCCGGCATCCAGCCGATCACGCTCGGCTCGGTGGTTTCGGTGGCGAAGAACGACAACGGCGTGAGACCACGTGCGCTGAGCCTGTCGCAAGCGCTGAGAACGTCTTCGAGCGAGCACTCGAAGGCGATGTGCAGCGACAGGCCCATGGGCGCCGACCCGAGCGACCACAGGCCGAGCATCGCCTTGCCCGCGCCGCCGATCCAGAAGAACGCGGCGCCGCGCTCCGGCACTTCGAGCGCGAGCGGCAGCCCGACCACATCGCGATAGAACGCAACTGAGCGGTCGAGGTCGCTCACCGTCAAGTGGGTTTCGAACAGGCCGGTGGCCTGCGGCATTGCATTCATGTCGTTTCTCTCCAAGTCGCGTGGCTAACGGCTGCCGACCGGACGCGTCGACTCCATGTAGTGCATTCAGATCTTTGACTACCAGCCTCGAACCGCGCCTAAGAAGGCGAGCGAAACCGAGCCGCATCGCCGCAGCGTTCGTGAGCGGGGCGGCTTTCGGCTGCTCTCGAACGCTACAGCGAAGTTTTCGACGTGGTGTTCGTGAACGCCGGCAACGGGCGGCGCTCTCGAACGCCGTGGCAATCGTCTTACCGCGCCGGCACGTAGAGGGTCGCGTTGCGATCCCCGCGGCCGCCGGCGAACTCGTTCGGGCGCCCGCCCTGCGCATCGAGGTAAGCCAGCTGGCGCGAAATCCCCCCGAGCCGGCCCGGCAGGTCGTGATCGAGCATCCAGGTCTGGATCGCGATCCCGCCGCCGGCGGTGGCGAGCACGCGCAGCGCTCGGACCTGCTGCGGGTAGTCGATCAGCGAGGCGGTGCCGATCACCCAGTAGCCACCTCCCGCACCTGCGCGCGCGACGATCTGGTTGCGGTGCGTGTGGCCGTGCAGCAGCGCGATCACGCGCGAGGAG
>JAFAZV010000256.1 GCA_019239445.1 Solirubrobacterales bacterium | reverse complement strand
CGCGACGCAGCCGAGGAACGGCCTTCCTGGAATCGCCACCCCCGGCAGCTCGGCTGAGCGGGCGATGCCGTTGTCGATCTCCCAGCGCACCAGGAATGGCTCTTTGAACAGGTCGCCGAGGAGGCCGAAGCCCGGGATCACCGCGGTAGTGGCGAAGCGCTCGCAGATGATCCGGCTTGCCTGCACCACGAGCACGTCGCGCGGTTCCGCGCCGCGCACCTCGATCGGCCCGGTGAGAGGGTGGTTGGCGTCGAGGTCGATCGCGCCCAGCGACGCCGCGCTGGAGCGCGGCGTGAGCTGGCCGTCCATCCCGTCGCGCAACTCGAGCGTGATCTCCTCTCCGGGCTCGATCGCTGCCACGGCCTCCAGCGCGGGCCAGATCCGGTTGTGGCTGTTCTTTGGGCCGGCGACGATCGAGCGTTCGCGCTCCACCGCGATGCGCAGGCTCATGCCGGCGCGCCTCGGAGCAGGAGACCGGCCAAGTCGGCTCCATCACGGGCGATACCAAGCTCAGCCTGCGACCAGTCACGCGCGCCGCCGAGGTGGTGCAGCGAGATGATTCCGAGCAGGCTTCCGTCCGAGGCCCGCACCGGTGTGACGATCTGCGCCCCAAGCCCGCCATAGTGCTCGAGCATCCGCCGAAACGCGGGGTCCTCGGAGGCCGAGGGACAATCGGTCTGGACGACTTGCTCGACACCGGACAGGATCGCCTCGACCACCGGCTGACCCTGCAGAGAAACGCCGCGATCGCCGATCAGGGTGCCGGCGCGGCCGGCCAGCGACTCGTGCACGACCGGGAAGAACTCATCGGGAACTTCGAGCCGCAGCGTGCAGCGATCAACGCCGACGCTCGCTCGCAGCTGCCCCACAATGGCGTCGAGCGCGGCGGCGCGCAACCGGTTGTAGCCCTCGCTCTCCCTCACTGTGGACATCACGGTATGCCTTCGCATACAGTGCGGTCAACCCGTGTGACAGAGAGGAGAAGCGATGCCGTTCGCCGACGTGAACGATGTTCGCCTGTACTACGAATTCACCGGTCCCGAAGGCGCACCCCTGATACTGCAGTTCGGCGGCTCGCTCTTTGGCCGGCAGAACTTCAACTCGGTCAACGACGGCTTTCGCGAGAACTTCCGCCTGCTCAGCTTCGACGCTTCCGGCTACGGCCGCTCGACCCAGCCGCTGACCGAGTACAGCATCGAGAACTGGGCCGATGAGGGTGCCGGACTGCTCGACGCGCTCGCCATCGAGCGCGCACTAGCCCACGGCACGTCGATGGGCGGCATGATCGCGCTCGCCTTCACCGCCAAGTACCCCGAGAAGACGATCGCGGCATGCGCCGACTGCGCGATGGCACGCTGCGACACGTATCGGCGCATCATGTTCCGCAACTGGCGCCAGCAGTGCGAGGCGCTGCCGCTGGATGACTTCTGTGACCTGCTCACGATCCAGGCCGTCGGCGCGGAGTTTCTGGAGGCCAATCCTGGCGTGTTCGACGCGGTCAAGCAGATCGTGGCGCTCAACTCGCCCTATACGGTCCGGCAGGCCTGCCTGGCGATGGAGCGCATGGACCTCGAGCCGCTGGTCGAGCGGATCCGCCGCCCGATCCTGTTCACCAACGGCTCGCGCGACATCATGACCCCGCCAGATCTGGCCCCTTCTGGCTTCAGCGCCCGGCAGATCGTCGAGCGCGTCCCTGACTACGCGCGCCTGCACGAGTTCCCGCACATCGGACACGCGGATCTGCTCGAGGTGCCGGACGAAGCGGTCAAAGTGGTCAGCGCCTTCTTCCAAGAGATCGTCGCCGAGGAAGCCCCGCCGCTCGAGAGCGCCCGCGCCTGACCCGCGACGGTGACGCGCCTTGCCGGCAAGACTGCGGTGATCACGGGCGGCGCCTCCGGTATCGGCCGCGCGGCGGCGCAGCGCTTCCGCGATGAGGGCGCCGCGGTCATCGTCGCCGACGTGCGCGGCGACGAGGACGAGGTCGTGGCTTGCGATGTCACGGTTGCCGGCGACGTGGAACGGCTGGCGCGGCTCGCCTCCGAGCAATTCGGCCACATCGACATCGTCTTCGCCAACGCGGGCATCGCCACTCATGGCACAGGCGCGACCATGAGCGAGAGCGAGTGGCAGCGTGTGTTCGATGTCGACGTGAAAGGCGTGTGGCTCGTCTGCCGCGCGTTTCTGCCCGCCATGCTCGACCGGCGCGCCGGCTCGATCGTCATCAACGCAAGCCAGCTTGGCCTCGTCGGCTATCCCGGCCTGACCGCCTACGGTGCCGCGAAAGCGGCCGCGATCAACCTCGTGCGCTCCCTGGCCGCCGAGGCCGGGGCCCGCGGTGTGCGCATCAACGCCCTCTGCCCGGGCCCGACGCTGACGCCCGGGCTCGAGGCGTTCATCGAAGCGGCGGGTGGCGCGGACGTCGGGCGCGAGCTGGCCGCTTCGACGCTGCTCGGCCGATTGGCCTCAGCGCAAGAGATCGCCGCCGCGGCTCTGTTCCTGGCCAGCGATGACTCCTCCTACGTCACAGGCGCGACGCTGGTGGCCGATGGCGGATACACAGCGGTGTAAACCACGACGAACGGAGATACCGAACATGATCGACGAACCGCCTGCCTACCCCGACTACATCGGCGTCAGCGACGTCAGCACGCGCTCGCACGAGCAGATGATGGTCGAGATGTTCATGGACGGGCAGCCCTCGTGCATGGCCGACGAGCCACTCGGCTTCGACATCGGCGACCCGCCTGTGCTGAGCGGTCAGAGCCGCGGCTGGACACCGGTGCACTACCAGCTCGGCGCTCTGGCCACGTGCACGTCGATCACGATCGCGGTCGTGGCCAACGATTTTGGCTTCGCGTATTCCGGGCTGCGCACGGGGATTCGGTCGCTGATCGACATCCGCGGCTTCTGCGACGGCGACGAGGCTCGCAAGCCGGAGTATGAGCTCGTCGAATTCGACCTGATGCTCGACACCGACGAGCCGGCCGAACGAATGGAGGCGCTGGCGATCGAGTCGGACCGGCGGTGCCCGCAGCTCGGCCTGTTCCACCGCGCGCAGATCCCGATGCACGTGCGCTGGCTGCGGGCACGGGACGGGACCCCGGTGTTCGAGCAGCGCCACCACCTCGGCGACGGCCCGACGCCGGCACAGACGCTGGCCGAGGACCAGGCAGCCGCAGCCTGATGGAGCCGCGGATTCGGAAGATCTTGACCGTCACCGAGGAGCTGTTGATCGAAGGCGGCCGCGAGGTGCCCGAGCCGCTGCGGCTGAGCGGGGCCGCGGCCGTGATCGAAAACCCGCTCGCGGGTCGCTACGTCGAGGATCTGCAGCCGCTGCTCGACACCTACTGCGCCCCGTTGGGCGAGCTCCTGGCCGAGCGAGTGCTCGCCGCGCTGAACGGTGCCGAGGTCCAAAGTTACGGCAAAGGCGGCATCGTCGGGCTCGACGGCGAGCTCGAGCATGTGTCGGGCATCCTGCACAACCTGCGCTTCGGCAACCCGGTCCGCGACGCGATGGACGCCACCTCGCTGCTGCCCTCGACGGAGAAGCGTGCCGCCGCCGGCGCGACGCTCGACGTTCCGCTCAAGCACGTACACGACCACAAAGTCCGCTCGCACCATCTGACGCTCGAGATGCGCGTGGCCGACGCGCCCAAGGCCGACGAGCTGGTGATCGCGATCGCGGGCGCCACGGGAGGCAGACCGCACGCGCGCCTCGCTGCCTTCGGCTCGGAGGTGGCGACGCCGGCGCGATGACGAGGGTGTCGCTGATCGGAGCGGGGCGCATGGGTGGCCCGATGGCGCAGCGCCTCCTGGGGGCCCGACATGCGCTGACCGTATGCGACCCAGCTCCCGCCGCGGTGCAGCGCCTGACGGAGCTCGGCGCGGAGCGGGCTCCGGATCCCGCCCGCGCGGCGGCGGACGCCGAGGTCACGATCACCTGCCTGCCGACCCCGGCGATCATCGAGCTGGCCGTGCTCGGCGACGACGGCGTGCTGGCCGGCGCGAGCCCGGGCAGCGTTCTGATCGACATGAGCACCTCGCTGCCCAGCTTGGCTCGGCGCCTCGCCGCCGCGGGAGCGCAGCGCGGCGTGGACGTGCTCGACGCCCCGGTCACCGGCGGCCCCCGTGGCGCGACGAGCGGGAGCCTGACCATCATGGTGGGCGGCGAGCGCGCGGCGTTCGATCGGATCCTGCCTCTCCTGCAAGCGCTCGGGTCCGTGATCCGCCGCATGGGCGGCCCCGGGGCGGGGCAGGCGACCAAGCTGACGAACAACATCCTCGCCGCCACTCACATGGCCGTGTTGGCGGAAGCCGTTGCGCTGGCGCGCAGCGAGGGGCTGGCGCTCGCGGACGTCTACGAGATCGTCTCCAACGGGACCGGCGACTC
>JAFAZV010000056.1 GCA_019239445.1 Solirubrobacterales bacterium | reverse complement strand
CGACGCCGTCCGCCACGTCGACCTCGAACGGCGCGAGATCGACGTCGACCTGCGCTTTCTTGGCGAGGCGTGAATGGAGATCGACATCTTCACGCTGTTCCCGCAGGCCTTCGACTGGTTCGAGCGCCAGCGCCACGTCGCCAACGTCCTCGCCGCGGGCCATCGCCTGCGCTACGTCAACTACCGCGACCACACGCCGCTGGCCGCCGGCCAGGTGGATGACACGCCTTACGGCGGCGGCGCCGGGATGCTGCTGCGAGTTGACGTGGTGGAGGCCGCGCTGCGGGCGCGCTACAACGCCGACCCGGTGGCGCTGCGTGAGCGGCGGCGGATGATCGCGCTGACTCCGAGCGGCCGCGTCCTCGATGACGCCCTGGTCGACGAGCTGGCGGCCGAGCCGGCGCTGACCCTGCTCTCGGGCCGGTACGAGGGTTTTGACCAACGCGTGCTCGATCACTTTGTCACCGACCAGCTTTCGATCGGGCGCTACGTGCTTGCCGGCGGCGAGCTGCCGGCGATGGTTGTTTGCGATGCCGTCCTGCGAAAGCAGGCCGGTGCGCTGGGCCATGGAGACTCCGCGCTGGAGGAATCCTTCAGCGCCGCGCTCGACCGCGGCCCTGAATACCCGCACTACACGCGTCCGGCGGACTACCGCGGCTGGCGCGTGCCTGGCGTCCTCCTCTCGGGCCACCACGCCCGCATCCGTGAGTGGCGCCTCGAGCAGAGCCAAGCTCGGGCGCGGGCGCACCCCGACGCGTCATAGTCCAAGGCGCGCTCGCACCAAACGAACGGGCACGGGAGAAATGTCACCACGCCTCTAGCGGCACCCCGGCCAGACGGATCTAGTTGTCGCTCGACGACAGAAAATCCCCGTGCCGGGTGAAGATGCTGAGGGTACGGGGACTTTTACCGTTCGTGGAGCGCGCGATCGGCAAATCGCGGACTCGCCGGCATCCCGGCGGTGCCGATCGCGCCCTCGGCGCGGCCGGCATCCTGGTTCGGGTCGGCGGAGATCGCCGCAACGTTCGGCGACGCGGACGTAGCGCGGCGCTGACGAATTGAATACCACGTCGGAAAAATCGCTCCAGCGTTCAGTTCGCGAGCGGCGACGTTTGCCGCCACCGTCGCACGTTGCGGCGATTTCGCGCCCGCAGGCGGCCACGCTTAGTTCCCGCCACCCGGCGAAGCGCCCGACGCCGTTCGCTACCATTGGCCGCCGCCCGCAGCGGATGCGGCAGGCGCCGTTTCGTACGGCCCACGACCAGACCCCGCCGGAACGCCGGCGCCTTACCCGCGAATGAGCACCGTTATCGACAGCCTTGAGCGCGCGCAACTGCGCCGCGTCCCGGTCTTCGACGCCGGCGACCGGCTGCGCGTGCACTTCCAGGTGATCGAAGGCACGCGGCGGCGGACCCAGGTGTTCGAGGGCGTCGTGATCAAGCGCCAGGGACATGGCGCGCGCGAGACCTTCACCGTGCGCAAGCAATCGTTCGGTGTGGGCGTCGAGCGGACGTTCCCGCTGCACTCGCCGAAGATCGAGCGGATCGAGGTCGCCGCTCGAGGCGACGTGCGGCGCGCGAAGCTGTACTACCTGCGCGGCCGGGTTGGAAAGCGCGCTCGGGTCCGCGAACGGCGCTACAACCGTCCGGAAGAGATCGTCGAGCGGGAGCTGCTTTACGCGCCGGTGCCGGAGCTGGAGGAGGCCGAGGCGGCTGCAGTCGAGCCCGAGGCGGTCGAAGTGGCCGGCGACGGCGCGGCCCCCGGTGACGGCGCGACCACCGGTGACGCGACCGCCGCCACCGGGAACGCGACCGCCACCGCGGAGCCGGCCGCCACCGGGGAGCCGGCCGCCACCGGGGAGCCGGCCGCCACCACGACTCACCGCGCCACCGAAACGCCGGCCGAACAGGACGCGGCTCCGGCCACCGAAGCTGAATCCGGCGAGACGGCCACCGACGCTGCAGCCGGCGAGACAAGCGCCGGCGAAGAGACGGTGTGACCACGACGAGGAAGTCGCTCGCGGGCTCCGCGATCGAACTTGTCGTGATCGTTGCCGCCGCGCTTGGCCTTGCGCTCGTCGTCGAGGCCTTCGTGATCAAGCCCTATCGAATCCCAAGCAGCTCGATGCTGCCGACGCTCCACATAGACCAGCGCGTGCTGGTGAACCGCATCGGCTCGCACTTCTCAACGCCTCACGTCGGGGACATCGTCGTGTTTCACCCGCCCCGGCAGTACGGTGAGTGTGCTGATCCCAACGAGGGTGAGAACCCCGCCGGCGCCTTCGGCGCGCAGGCTTGCGACGTGGCGCAGCAGCAGCCTTCTTCGGAGACGTTCATCAAGCGAGTGGTGGGCGTCGGCGGTGACCGGCTGTCGATTCACGACGGCCACGTCACCCGCAACGGCCGCGTCGAGAGGGACGGCTATACCGTCCCGTGTGGCGATGCATCCTCGTGCAACTTCCCGGCCACGATCATCGTCCCCCGAGGCGACTATTACATGATGGGGGACAACCGGCCCGATTCGGAGGACAGCCGCTTCTGGGGCCCCGTGCCGAAGCGCTGGATCATCGGCAAGGCGTTCTTCACCTACTGGCCGCCCGACCGGGTCGGCGTCCTCTGATGGCCTCCTCCCGCGCCAAGACGCACAAGTCGACCCTCAAGTCACTGCTCGAACTCGTCGTCACCGTGGCGGTGGCGGTCGGTCTGGCTCTTCTGATTCAGGCCTTCATCGTCAAGCCCTACCGCATCCCGAGTCCGTCGATGGTGCCGACGCTCGAGGTTGGCCAGAGAATTCTCGCCAACCGCCTGATCTCCCGCCCAAGCGTCGGCGACATCGTCGTCTTCCACCCTCCGCATGGCGCGGACGCGACTTCCAACCCAATCTGCGGGAACCCCAACCAGGGCGGTGGCCACAGTCAGGCCTGCGACCAGCCGACGCCGACACAGTCGAGCCAGACGTTCATCAAGCGGGTGGTGGCCGGTCCGGGCGATCGCGTCTCGATCGACAACGGCCACGTGGTCCGCAACGGCGTTCAGGAGAAGGATCCGTACATAGCGCCCTGCGACGGCGATAGCTCCTGCAATTTCCGGACACCGATCGTGGTTCCGCCCGATGATTACTTCATGATGGGGGACAACCGTGGCGCCTCCGACGACAGCCGCTTCTGGGGTCCGGTCCCGGACAAATGGATCATCGGCGGCGCCTTCTTCACCTACTGGCCGCCGGACCGGATCGGGACCCTCTAAGCCCGCCGCGACCCGCAAGCGGGGGCCGAGGCGCGCCAATCGCCGGCTGTTCCGGTTCGACCGCGGCTTCGGCGCCCGCTTCGTGGCCGGTGCCGACGAGGCTGGGCGTGGCTGCCTCGCCGGGCCGCTGGTCGCCGCAGCTGTTCTGTTCGACCTCGAGCGGCTGACCGCCGCTGACGTCCGAGCACTCGGCACGCTGAACGACTCAAAGCAGCACAGCCCGGCCGCGAGGGCGGAGCTCTTTCCGATCATCCTGCGCGTGGCCGCGAAGGTGGCCATCGTCTCGCGATGCGCCCGGGGCATCGACGGGCGAGGCCTGCACGTGACCAACCTCGCGGCCCTGCGCGATGCGCTCGCGCGTGTGGCGTGCGAAGGCTGCGTCTGCTTGAGCGACGGCTTCCCCGTCAGAGCGCTCGGCTACCGACAGCAGGCCGTTGTCGGCGGCGACAGCAAGAGCGCAGCGATTGCGGCGGCGTCGGTGATCGCCAAGGAGACACGCGATCGCTACATGCGCCGCGCCGATGCCAAGCATCCGGGCTGGGAGTTCGCCGAGCACGTCGGCTACTCGACTCCCGAGCATCGCGACGCGATCGAGCGCCTCGGCGTCTCGCCGCTCCACCGCCTGTCCTTCCAGTCGGCCGCTTACCAACAGCTGGCGCTAGAAAGCGCCTTCGAGATGCTCGATGCTCACCAGGCGTCCTGAAGGGTCGAAGGTGACGCCGATCGCATCGAAGCGCAGCTCCGGCGCGTAAGGCCGTTCGCTCCGCTGGCTCAGCCACACGGCCGCCATCCTGCGCACTTGGGAGCGCTTGGGCATGCGGATGGCGTCGAACGGACTGGCCTCACCGGGACGAAGCCTCCGCGTCTTGACCTCGCAGAAGGCAAGTACGCAACCATCGTAGGCGACGATGTCGAGCTCTCCGAAACGGGTGCGGAAGTTGCGCTCGACGATCTGAAACCCGCGGCGCACGAGGTGCTCGCCTGCCAGCTGCTCCCCGTCGCGACCGAGGCGCCGGCGGAGGTCCTCACGCATGGCTGGGGTACGTCTTCATCCCGCGCGAAGCTACGACCGATCGCGTAACGCGTGGGTTGCAGCCGGTTTCATTTCTGTGACCGTCCGGCGCCGCGACCTGCGCCGAACTGGCACGCGCCGTGACCCACACGTAACGTGATCCGCCATACCGTCGCAGCATGCTGGCTCGGGCCACGACCTTTGCCATCGATGGCGTCGATCCACGTCGGGTATGGGTCGAGGTCGACATCCGCTCGGGGCTGCCTGCCTTCACGATCGTCGGTCTCGGCGACGCAGCGGTGCGGGAATCGCGCGACCGCATCCGCGCCGCGATCCTGAACTCGGGCTTCAAGTTCCCCGACCGCCGGATCACAGCCAATCTCGCGCCGGCGTTCCTGCGCAAGGTCGGTCCCGGGTTCGACGCCGCGATCGCGCTGGCCGTCCTCGCCGCGAGTCGCCAGCTTCCGGCCCAGGCGCTGTCGGCGTATGCCGTGTTCGGCGAGCTCTCGCTCAGCGGCGAGCTGCGTGACTCGCCTGGCGCGCTGGCGGTGGCGGAAGGCGCTAGTCGAGCCGGTGTGCGCAGACTGATCGTGCCTCGCGAGCGCGCGCGGGAGGCGGCGCTGGTCGACGGTCTGACCGTCGCCGGCGTGACCGGGCTTGGCGAAGCCGTCGACGTGGTGAAAGGCCGCCAGGCGCCGGAGCTTCCGCAAGCCGCTCCGCCGCCGGCGCGCCGGGCGCTCGAGCCCGATCTAGCGGAGGTCCGCGGTCACGCCGCGCCGCTGCTGGCCTTGGAGATAGCTGCCGCGGGCGGCCACAACCTGCTGCTGGAAGGACCTCCCGGCACCGGCAAGACGATGCTCGCGCGGCGGCTGCCGTCGATCTTGCCCGCCATGACGCGGGCCGAGGCAATCGAGGTCACGCGCATCCACAGCGTCGCCGGCCTGCACGCCGATGGGCTGATCGCCGGGCGACCCTTTCGCGCCCCCCACCACACGATTTCGCCGGCCGGACTCGTCGGTGGCGGGGCGCCACCGCGGCCGGGCGAGGCCACCCTCGCGCACCACGGCGTTCTGTTTCTCGATGAGCTCTCGGAGTTTCAGCGCTCGAGCCTCGATGCCCTGCGCCAGCCGCTGGAAGACGGCTCCGTCACGATCGTGCGCGGGCAGCGCGCTCTCGTGTTCCCCACGCGCTTCATGCTCGTCGCCGCGAGCAACCCGTGCCCGTGCGGGTTCGCCGGCGTCGAGGATCGCTGTCTCTGCGGCGAGAGCGACCTGCGCAGGCACCGGCGCAAGCTGAGTGGACCGCTGCTCGACCGGATGGATCTGCTCGTCAGCGTCGAGCGGCCGCGCGAGGACGACCTGCGAGCGCCGCCCAGGACCACCTCTGTCCGGGCTCGCGAGCGAGTGGCGGCGGCGCGCGAGCTTCAGCAGGCACGACTTCGCGGCACTGGCGCCCGCTGCAACGGCGAGATGGATGGACGAGCGGTGCGGCGCCACGTCGTCGTGGAGGAGGCGGCGGGTCGAGCTCTCTCGCGCGCGTACACCGTCGGCGCGCTCAGCGCGCGAGGACGCCACCGCGTGCTTCGCGTGGCGCGGACGATCGCGGACCTCGAGCAGCACGCCAGGGTCACCGAGCGCGATTTGCTCCTCGCCCTCAGCCTTCGCCAGCGCGGAGCCACCGCATCGGCGCTCGCCGCATGAGCTACGCGGGGGGGTTCTGATGACCGCACGGCGCGCCTGCCAGCGCTGCCTGGCCCGGACCTGGTTGGTTGAGCGGCTGGCAGCCAATCTCGAGCCGGCGCGCGGGCGCATTCAGGAGGTACTCGCGCTGAGCAATGAGCGGTTGATCGCCGCCGTGGCCGGCGCCGCCGCCGAGCGCGTGCGCGCCGAGCTGCTGGCGTTCGACGCGGAAGCGGCCCACGCCCATGCCGCCCGCCACGGGGTCCAGATGATCTGCCGCTGCGACGCGGACTATCCGGATCGGCTGCGGGGGCTCGTGAGCCCGCCGGCGGTGTTGCACGTGGCCGGGGGCGTCGGTCGCTGTCTGCATCTCCTCGCCGCCGAGCCGGTGGCGCTGGTGGGCTCGCGGCGCGGATCGCAGTACGGGCTGGACGTGGCACGAGCGCTCGGTCGCGGTCTCGCCTGCGCTGGCATTCCGGTGATCAGCGGCATGGCCAACGGGATCGATTCGGCCGCCCACTCGGGGGCGCTGATCTCCGGCGGACTCACGGTGGCGGTGCTGCCCAGCGGTGCTCATCGTGCCTATCCACCGGCCAAACGCGCCCTGCACGCTGAGATCGTGGCCGTCGGCGCCGCGGTGTCGGAGCTACCCGGCGCCGATGGGGTGCGACGGTGGATGTTCCCCGCGCGTAACCGGCTGATCGCGGCGCTAAGCGCGATGACCGTGGTGGTCGAGGCGAGCGAGCGCTCAGGAGCGCTCGTGACCGCCGCGAACGCGCGCTCGCTGCACCGGCGCGTCGGCGCGGTTCCCGGGCGCGTCACGTCATCGTTATCGTCCGGAACCAACGAACTGCTGGTGCGGGGAGCCGACGTCGTGCGAAACCCGCAGGACGTGCTCGACCTGCTTTACGGCCAGGGCGCGCACGTGCTCGCGGCCCCGCCGAAGCCCCCGCTGGCGCCTGAACTGGACCTGCTCTTGGCGGCGGTCGCCGAGGGTCACGACACCGCCGGCGCGCTTGAGCGGGCCGGCTTTCCGGCCGAACAGCATCTGGCCGCACTCGCGTCACTCGAGCTGGCCGGCTACGTCCGGCGCGAGCCCGGAGGGAGGTTCTCGGTCACGGCGTAAGCTCGGAGCTTCAACTATGCGCAAGCCGCAGCAACCCTCGACGGAGTCCGCTCGGTCGGAGCGACACTCGCCATCCCTGGCTCGCGTTCCGCGTGTGCTCTCCATCGCCGGCTCGGACTCCGGCGGGGGCGCCGGCATCCAGGCGGATCTGAAGGCGTTTGCCGCGTGTGGCGTGCACGGGATGACGGCGATCACGGCGATCACGGCCCAGAACACCGTCGGCGTGACCGGCGTGCACACTGTGCCGCCCGAGACGATCCTCGCCCAGGTCCGCGCCGTGAGCTCTGACATCGGCGTCGACGCGGTGAAGATCGGGATGCTCGGCAACGCGGAGACGGTCGCCGCCGTCGCCGCCGCGCTCGACGAGCTGCCGACCGGCACGCCCGTGGTGCTCGATCCGGTGATGGTCGCCGAGTCGGGCGCGCAGCTGCTCGATTCCGCCGCCCGGGCGGCTCTCACCCAGCTGCTGCTGCCCCGCGCCACCATGATCACGCCAAACGTGCCGGAAGCCCGAGCGCTGGTGGCGGAGGCTGACGCTTCCGGGACCGCGGCGGCGCATGCGGCAACGGCGACCACCAACACGCAGGGCCGGCGGGTGCCCCAGACCGGCGAAGAGGACCTTGCCGCCTTGGCCCGCCGGCTCCACGCCCTCGGGCCCAAGGTCGTGATTATCACCGGCGGCCATCGGCGCGCCGCCATCGACGTGTTCTACGACGGTCACACGCTCCTCGAGATCCCGGGCGAGCGCCACCCCGATGGAGCGGCGCACGGTTCCGGCTGCACGCATTCGTCGGCGCTCGCCGCCGCGCTGGCGTGGGGCGAGGAGCCGCTCGACGCCGCCCGGTCGGCGAAGGCGATCGCCAGCGGCGCCGTCGCCGCCGGCCTGAGCGAGATCGGCGCCGGCGCGGGCCCGGTGGATGCGATCGGGCTTCCTGGTCGCGCTCTCACGCGGCAGTGACTGCGCGGCCGCCGGCCGCAGTCGCAGACGGCCAGTCTTAAGGTTAGGTTTTGACATAATTGCGCGATGCGCTTTCTGCGGATGAAGCCCGGCCACGGGGAAGTGCTGATCGCGGAAGGTGACGCCCGGGTGGCCGAGGACGAGCAGCGGCTGGTTGAGGAGTTCCGGCGCCAGCTGGACGCGGGACTGTGGGCAGCCGTACCGCTTGCCGGCGCCGATGGCCGGCGCGAGGCCCGGATGGTGCGCACGTTCGACGATGTGCCGCGAGACGCCGACCGCGTGATCTTCTTTCCGCGCGCGGCGGGCGGCAGGTAGGCCGCGGCGCGCCGTGCTGCTCGCGCTGGCGGCGACCACGCTCGTAGCCCTGGCGCTTCTCTCTGACCTGATCATCCCCACGGTCGCGAATGCTTGGGGTCGGCATCGTGCGCGACGGCGTCGGGCGCCGGGCGTGCTGTTCGATCCGGGCCGCGAGCGCCGCGCCGAGCAGCGGGCCCGCGAGCTGCTGCGCTCGTGCGTGAACGAGGAGGAATGGGCGATGTACCGCGACCTCGGGTTCGTTCGGGTCTGGGGCTCGCAGGCCGCCGGGCCGGGGCAGGCGCAGAGCGCGGCCGGCGCGCCCTACGGCTACCTGATCTACCCGCACCGCCCGATCGTCGCCTACCTGGCTCAGACCCACCGGCTGCTCAGCGAGTACTGCGTCAATTTCCCCGACGACAGCCGGCCCTACGGCAGCGCCCGGCTCCCCGACTCCGACGACGTCTTGGCCAAGTGGATGGCGCTCACCGGCGATGAGCGCCGGCTCATCGAGTCGGCGAACATGCACCTGCCCGGCCGCCAGATCGATCCGGCCCAGGTGACGCGCGACCTGTGGCGCCTCGCGCAATGGGAGCGCGCCCGGATGCGCTCGCTGGCGGAGCGCCGCCCGTCGGATCGCGTAGACGCGGCCGGCTGAGCGGTTCCGCGCGGTACAGTCCGCGCCCGATGGCGACGGAAGCGTTCGACCTCAAGCACCGCAGCCGCGCGCTCACCGAAGGCCCGGAGCGCGCGCCCGCGCGCGCATACCTGAAGGGCATCGGCTACGACGCCGAGGCGCTGAGCAAGCCGATAGTCGCGGTCGCCAACACGTGGATCGAGACGATGCCGTGCAACTTCCACCTGCGGGCGCTGGCGGCGAAGGTCAAGGACGGCATCCGTGCCGCCGGGGGCACCCCGATGGAGCTCAACACGATCGCGATCTCCGACGGGATCACGATGGGCACCGAGGGGATGAAGGCCTCGCTCGTGAGCCGCGAGGTGATCGCGGACTCGATCGAGCTCGTCTGCGACGCCCACATGTTCGACGCAGTGATCGCGATCAGCGGCTGCGACAAGACGATCCCAGCCACGGTGATGGCGCTCTGCCGGCTGAACGTCCCGAGCCTGATGCTCTACGGCGGCTCGATCCTGCCCGGCCACTTCCACGACCAGACGGTGACGATCCAGGAGGTGTTCGAGGCCGTCGGCGCGCACGCTGCCGGGAAGCTGAGCGAGCAGGAGCTGACCGAGCTCGAGGAGGCCGCCTCGCCCGGCGCCGGCGCCTGCGGCGGGCAGTTCACGGCCAACACGATGGCGATGGCGTTCGAGGTGCTGGGCATTTCGCCGGCCGGCTTCAGCATGGTCCCCGCCACCGATCCCCACAAGGCCGACGTCGCTCGCGACGCCGGCCACCTCGTGCTCGACGTCCTGCGCCGCGGCGAGCGCCCGAGCGACATCATCACGCGCGAGAGCCTCGAGAACGCGGTCGCGGGCATCGCCTGCAGCGGCGGCTCGACCAACGGCGTGCTGCACCTGCTGGCGATCGCCAAGGAGATGGA
>JAFAZV010000345.1 GCA_019239445.1 Solirubrobacterales bacterium | reverse complement strand
CCGAGAATGCACATGTCGGCAATCCCGCCGTGGACGGGCAGGTGACGGCTGCCGGTGGCGTAGCCGCGGTACTCGCGTCCGCGGAACTCCTCGCCCCACTGGGTCTTCTCGATCTCGCCGACGACGCAGGCGATGATCACGTCGCCTCGGAGCTTGAGGCCCGCGTCCTTGATCGCCCGCACCGCCTCGAGGTAGCACGCCAGCGCCCCCTTCATGTTCGAGATACCGAGGCCGTAGATGCGTCCCTCCTTGACGACGGCGTCGGGCTGGAAGCCGATGATGTGGCGAAGGTGCGATTCGCGGCCGGAGTAGGACGTGTCCATGTGGCCGTTGAACATGAGGCTCGCGCCGCCGCCGGCGCCGTCGAGCGTGCCGATGACGTTGGGGCGCCCGTCCTCGACCTCCTGCCAGGTCACCGTGAGCCCGGTGTCCTCGAAGGCAGCGCGAACGGTCTCCGCCATCGCCTCCTCGCTGCCCGTGGGGCTCGGGGTGCTGACGTAGGAGCACGCGGTGTCGACGAGCCGGCGCTCGTCGATCCGCGCGATCACGTTTTCCGTCAGCTCCGGCGTCGTGGCCGCGGTCATGACTTGAAGTGAGGGAGGACCTTCTCGGCGAACAGCTCGATCTGGCGGTCACGCTGCTCGCCCCACAGCTCGAGCATGATGTGCGTGCAGCCGGAGTCGCGATACTCCTCGATCGCCTGGATGCAGTCGCTCGGCGTTCCCGCGATCGGGCGCGTCTTGTTGAGGATCGAGTCGCTGACCGCGCGCGCGGCGGCGAGGCGTCCGCCCGATTCCATCGCCTCGGCGATGGGACGGATCTCGTCCTGGCTCAGTCCCGCTTCCTCGAGCAGGACGTCGGCCGAGGCCTGGATGTTCTGGACTTTGTTGGCCAAGTACATGCCGGCGATTTCGCGCGCGCCCTGGCGACCTGTGTCGCGATCCTCATCGATGCTCGCGACGATCGTGCACCCGAGGTCGATTTCCTCGTGATTGCGCCCAGCGGAATCAGCGCCTTCGCGCAGGTTCTCGCGCGCGTACCGGACGAAGCCGGGCGTGGTGATGCTTGGGGTGAGGAGCCCGTCGCCCTCTTCGCCGGCATAGCGTTGCATCCGCGGCCCGGTGCCGGCGACGTAGATCGGGACCGTCCCGCGTGGCGCCTGCGCCTCGTCTGACATGGCCGGGACGGTGGCGCTGAACGCCTTGCCCTCGTAGTTGAAGTCACGGCCCTCGAGAACGCCGCGCACAATCCGCACCGCGTCGCGCGTCGGGTTGAGCGGCTTGACGTCATCGGCGCCGATTTCCTTCATGAAGATCCGGCTCGCGCCAAACCCGAGCCGGAACCGGTCCGGAGCCAGCTCCTGGGTCACCCGCGCGTCCATCGCCACCTGGATCGGGTGGCGCGTGAACGGCGAGATGATCCCCCACCCGATCGTGAGCTGCTCCGTCTCGCGTGCGATCAAGGCCGAGAGCACGGTCGAGCTGCGCGCCTCCATCTGGTGCTTGCGCCACCACGGATACGCCTCCGCCAGCCAGATCGTGTCGAAGCCGTGGCGGTCGAGCTGGCGCGCATGAGCGAGGATCTCCTCGAGCGGCTCCATCGTCAGCTGCATCACGCCGATGCGCAGCGGCAGGGTCAATGCCGGCTCCGCTCAGGCGTTCGGCGCGCGCTGACCCGGTGCGCCGCGCCACAGAACCGCATCATCCCCATGTCCCGGTGCGCCGCGCCACAGAACCGCATCATCCCCATGGCCGTATATTTGATCAGACGGGAGCGGGGTGGTGCAAGGGTGGCGGCTGGTGGCGCGTGGTGGCGCCGCGCGGCCCGTGGAGGACGCGCGGTCGGGATGACGCCGTGGCGGGATGACGCCGTGGCGTCGCAGGGTGGTGGCGGCGCCTGGATCAACCCCGCCACCGGCGCGCGCACGACCAAATCGCATGCATGCGCCGGCGGATCGAGCCGCTTCCTCGCGTTCTGGCGAATAAATCGACCAAATGCATGCAATCGCCGGCGGCGCCGATCGGATGCATGCG
>JAFAZV010000223.1 GCA_019239445.1 Solirubrobacterales bacterium | reverse complement strand
ACGCTGTTCGTCTGCGACGAGGTGCAGACCGGGATCGGGCGCACGGGACGCTTTCTCGCCCTCGAGCACTGGGATCTCGCTCCGGACATGATCTGCTTGGCCAAGGCGCTGAGCGGAGGGTTCGTGCCGATCGGCGCGGTGCTGGTTTCGAGGTCTGCGTTCGATCGCGTGTTCGATGGCATGGAGCGCGCCGTGCGTCACGGCTCGACGTTCGGCACCAATGACCTGGCCGCGGCCGCCGCCCTGGCCACGTTGCGCGTCATCGAGCGCGACGGGGTGGTGGCGCACGCCGATCGGATGGGAAGGCTGCTGCTCGAGCTCACGCGGCCGCTGGCCGAGAGTCATGAGGTGGTCCGGGACGTCCGCGGCCTCGGCCTGATGTGGGCAATCGAGCTCGGCGCACCCGAACGCGCTCCGGGTCGCTCGGTATTCAACGCCACCGAGCGCTTGCAGTCGGGCCTGTTCGCCCAGCTGATCACGGTGCCGCTGTTTCACCAGCACCGGATCCTCTGCCAGGTCGCGGGCCACCGTCTCAACGTCATCAAGGCGCTCCCGTCGCTGCTCGTCGAGGAGGCCGACGTTCGTTACTTCGCTGACGCGCTGGCGGAAGTCACAGCCGCGGCCGAGCATGTGCCGCGAGCTATGGCGAGCTTTGCATTGCGGATGGCGCGCGGAACCGCGCGATCGCGCCGGCTCGGGCGGACGACCGCGGTCTGATCGTACCGCCGCGATGCAGCTGCGACAGGTCTGGGTATACCGCGATCATGAGGAGGCTTCACGCGCGGCCGATCCAGGTGACTGTGTTGGCCCTCCTCGTCGCCGGCGCGGCCGTCGTTGCTCTCGCTGCCGCGGTCGGTTTTCGAGCCTTCGCTGACGCGTTCTCGGATCCGCACCTGGCTTGGCTTCCGGTCACTGCGATCGCAGCGCTGCTCGCAGTGCCCGCCTACGTCCTGCCGCATCGCGCGGTGGCGCGCCTGGAAGGCGGTCCCCGCATTCGGCTCGGGCCGATTGCCTGTGTGGTCATGGCGGGCTTCGGTCCCGCCGCCGCAGCGGGTGGCTTCGTCCTGGACAAGAGGGCCCTGCACGCACTCGAAGGCGATGAGCGTCGGGCGACCGAGCGGGTGCTGGGGCTCGGCGCGCTCGAGTGGGCGCTGCTTGCGCCGGCGGCGTGGATCAGCGCGGTCCTGCTGCTCTTTGATGACGACCGCCGGCCGATGGGGTCGCTGTTGTGGCCCTGGGCGATCGCGGTGCCGCTCGGCTTCGCCTTCGGTTTCTGGCTCGCCGTGCCCTCGCGGCGGGAGCGGATTGAGGCTGGCGGAGGCCGTTGGCGAAGAGGTCTCGGCCAGGCGCTACGGGGAGTCGGCATGCTCGGCACGCTCGCTCGCAGCTTCCGCACCACGTGGACGGCCTGGGTCGGAATGGCGCTGTACTGGGCGCTCGAGCTGGCTTCGTTCTACGCTGCGGCCCGGTTCATCGGCCTGCATGTCAACGTTGGCGAGCTGATTCTCGCCTACGCCACGGGCTATGCGCTGACTCGCCGCTCGCTGCCGCTGGCCGGCGCCGGCGTGGCTGAGTTGCTGCTGAGCGTGTCGCTGCACTGGGTCGGCCAGCCTCTGGCCGCGGCGCTCGCCGTGACCGTGGTCTACCGCTTCTTCAACTTCGTGCTTCCGATCCTGCCCTCGCTGCTCGTGCATCCGCGAGTCGAACCACTACTCGCTGCGGCTGAGCGGCGCCGCTCGTTGGCGCGCCGCACTCGCCGGCGTCCCCCGGCGCCGTCGCGCGCGGGGTCCAACAGCGGAACGTAGGTTCCTCGGCGCACCACCGGCCGGGGTTCGTAGTCATTCGAGCTGCCGCTGGTGCTTCCCGCCGTAAATACGGGCGCACCGAGAGACGCGTCTGGCGGATGCATGCCGAGGACGCAGGAGGTGTGGCGCAGCAGCGCTGCGCGAGCCTCCGAGGACGACGGCAGGCGCCGCCGAGCTGGACGACTCGGGCGCGGCCCGTTGAGGCGAGGCAGGATGCCGAGCGGGCCGCAAGCCCGAGGGCCCGAATGCGGCCGTATTTACGGCGGGGAGCACTAGGTGGCTACCTTGAGCGTGTCATGACCTCTAGCCATCGTGACCAAGTCGAGGCGCTGCTCGCCCAGGCTCGAGCCGAGCACGACCGGCTCCGGGCTGCGCTCCCCTCGCCCCTGCGCGAGTCTCTTCCGGTGGATGCCCAGGGCATCACGCGGGCGATCGATTACGTGGCATCGGTGGCCGGCTTCACGGTGAGCCAACGCCGCGCCCTGGTCCGCCCCCATGCCGTCAACCCGGCCGTGCTGCACGCTCGAGTGTTCGGCGGCGCCCCGCTGGCGCCGGAGACCGTGATCGGCGCGTTCGTCGAGGGTGCTCGCGTGCGCGCAGATGCGCTGGCGGCGCTGGCGGACGCGACCGGCGGAGACGCCTTGGGACAGGAGATCCGAAAGCTTCTCACCGCCCATCCGCCGCCGGTCGGCACAGACGATGGCCACGTCGTGTCGGGGCTGCGTGACACCTACGCCGCGCAAGAGCGCGCGGTCGTCCGTATCGCCACCAACCTCGACCAGATCTAGCCCCGCCAGCCGAGGCCACTCATCGTCACACGCGTATCGAGCGCCGTCCGGTTGTCCGCCCAGTCCCAGGCATAGATCGTCAATCGATAGCGACCCGGAGGTAAGCCGATGGGCAGTGGCGGCGCCAAACCGCCGGCGACCCTGTAGCGCCAGTGCGGGATGCACACCTGGCGCGTCGCGAAGCATGAGTACCCCGGCTCACGGGAGCCGTGGGCATAGATGAGCGAGCGCTCCGAGAACGGAAGCAGGTGCGTGCCGCGAAACGCCCACAACAGAGGTGTGAGCGCGCTTCCTGCTCGGTCATAGAGGCGATAGGCGATCGCCGCCGGGGCGAGGATCGGCGTGATGTACGTGGTGCGGCGAACGAAGCTCTGCGGGTCATAGGCGGCGACGGAGACCTCGCCCGTGGCCGCGACACGCGGCCGGCCGATCACCGGCGCGGCGCGGTCCACGTATGGCTTGAGGACGCCTCCTTCGGGACGCAGCGGGTTGACGTACTCTCCCGCCGCGCCAAGCTCGGAGAAGGCGATGTGCCCGTACCCTGGCATCACGGTTCCAAGGACGGTGACGAACGGCTTCACCTCCTGTCCCGGGGTAACGAAGGGGACGATGTGCCAGTAGATGTAGTTGCCGACCTGCACGCGCGCGTTCGGCCCCGACGCCGCGAGCACCTGCGCGCTGCCGGGCTGCACGGCGTAGACCCGCGCACCGTCGGCGGCCTGGATATCGATGCCGACGTGGAGCGACTCAGGCCGGAGCTCGTTGAGCCCGGCACGAATCGGATGCTGGCTGTGGAACGGCGCAAGCGGCCAGCCAGGCTCTGCACCGTACGGACGGCATCCGACTGAGCACGCCAGGCCGTCCGCGTACAGCGACGGCACCTCATACGGGCGGGTTCTGCGGTCCGCGCGATTGGGCGCGAAGGGCAACGTCGAATCCGGAGACTTACCGACACGCGCGCGCAGAAGCGGCCGCGGCGAGCGGCCGGGACCAGCGCGGAGCCCACGTGCGATGTGGTCGCGGGCGGCGGCGCCTCGAGAGTCTGCATTGGTGAGCTCTGCTGATGTGGCGAGCACCAACGCGAGCGCGACCGCGGCCGCCGCGAGCGCGCCCACGGCAAGCAAACGCCCCGTTGGCGAGTGATCCTGAGTGTGGTCGAACGTGCTGATCTTTGCTTGCACCCCGCGCTAGGCGGCCAGCCGCAACTGGTCGCGAGCGCTCGCTTCGCCGTGGCGGCCTTCATTCCTGTGGCTCACGTGCAAATGGTGATGGACATCCGCGTTAGAGGCGGCATCATGAGCCTGAGCGTGGCGCGACTGATGGGCATCAATCACATCGCTCTCGAAGTGGGCGACGTCGACGATGCGCTCGAGTGGTACGGGCGCTTCTTCGAGTTTCAACTGCGCGGCCGCGTGGGGGCGCGGATGGCGTTCATCGACATGGCTGACCAGTTCATCGCGCTCGCCGCCGGGCGGACGCAGCCGCGCGATGGTGCCAGGCACTTTGGGCTCGTCGTGGATGACAAGGAAGGCGTGCGCGCTGCGCTGCGCGAAGCCGGCATCGACGTGCAGGCGGCTGGCTCGCTGGATTTTCACGATCCCTGGGGCAATCACTTCCAGGTCGTCGACTACCGCGAGATTCAGTTCACGAAAACGCCCACCGTGCTCGACGCAATGGGCCTGAGCGGACTCGAGAAAACCGAAGCGGCCAAGCAGGAGCTGCGCGCTAAGGGCGTCGACTGATCTCGCGGGCGGGCTAAGACGTCTGGCGCTCAGGCGAGGCGAGCAGAATCGCGCCCGCCGTCACGGCCGCGAAAGCGAGGATTCGCAGCACCCCCAGTACTCCCGAGGGCACGGGTTCCCTGAGCACGATTGTGCCGGCAGCGATCGGCATCGCGTTCGTGAGCAGCGTGGCCAGGCCTGCGACCGTCAGCGCGGCTCCGCGCTGATAGCCGAGCTGGAGCAAGGAGGTTCCGAGCGTGTAGCCAACGATCAGCGTGATCACGAAGGCGAAGCGGGCGCCGCCTTGGGTGGCCAGTTTGGTCGAGAAGTCGCCGACCGAGAACAGCAAGCCGCCGGCGAGCCCTAACCCGACGGCACGCTGCCCGGTGTACCGCCCGATCCACAGCGCCAGCAGAGCTAGCCCCGCGGTCCCACCGATCCAGGCCAGGATCGCGGCCGTCGAGCCGCTGGTGCCCTCGCCGCTGCTGTGCGCCAACGACACGGCAAGCGCGAACAGGCCTCCGATCGACAGGCTGACGCCGATCAACTGCGGACGACCGAGCCGGCGACCGCTCACACGCGCGGAGACGAACGCCAGCACGCCGATGCCGCCGGCCGCGACGCTCTGAACCAGCGCGAGCGAAGCGAGCGCAAGCGCGGCGGCATAGAGCAGGAAGCCGCTCGTTTCCATCGCGAAGCCGACGAGCCAGCTGCGGTTGCTGAGGAGAAGGTGCAAGGAGTGCAGCGGACGGCGCATCGACAGCAGCGGCATGGCCGCCGCCGCGTCGTGCTCGCGCAGGTAGGCAACGTTGGTCAGCGTGGTCGATCCCGCGGCGAGGACCAGCGCGATGACGGTCTTCAGGTGCACGCGGGAACGCTGCCGACCCCTGTATCAGTCCTCGAGCAGGACGGTGTCCTCGTGCGCGTACGGCGGCGCGCAGCAGCACAGCAGCACCAGCGCTTCCTGCTCGTCCGCCCACAGCTTGTGCGGGGCGCCGGGCGGGATCACGACACAGTCGCCGCTGTGCACGGCGCGTTCCTCTTCGCCGAGCCGCATCCGCCCGCTCCCGGAGGTGAACAGGTAGATCTCCTCCGAGCGGGGGTGCAAGTGGGCGATGGTCGTCCCGCCCGGGGGCACCACCGCCTCGGCCAAACTCTGGTTGGCGGCGTTCCGGGAGGGAACCCCGGCCAGCTCGCGGATCGAGGAACCATCTGCCGTGATGAACGCCTCGCGGTCTTCGCGGCGCACGACCTCCATACCGAAAGCCTAGAGCCGTGCTGCCGCAGGCGTGGTCCTGCGGCAGCCGTGGGTGCTCGCTTGTCTTCCGGTCGACGGCCCTGCGCACTTCCGCTCCTATGGGGTCGACATCGCGCGAGTTCGGCCCGAGACTCCTAATACCCGCAGCGGGATCGATGAGCCGATGAGCGCGTCGCCGGCGGCGTTCGGGTGATAGCAGTCGTGCCTCAGGTCGGGGACTATCTGGGTCGGGTTCGCCGGGTCGCGGAGCACGGCATCGAAGTCGAGAACGGCATCGAACGCGCCACTCGTGCGGATCCAGGTGTTGACGGCCGTCCTAACCTGCTCGCGGCTGCTCCCTGCCGCGTTGCACATCGGGAGGATCGTCGCGCCTACGATCCGCGCGCCGCGTGCGTGCACCCGATCGATGATGACTTTCATTGCGTCGATGACTTGAGCAGCCGGCGCAGGCGGAGCGTTCGTGCCGCCGCCGATGTCGTTGGTGCCCTCGAGGAGCAGTACCGTGCGCAAATTAGGTACCGCAAGCACGTCACGTGCCAGTCGGTCCGGTGCCGGGGGACCGCAGCACTGGCCGGTGGGATCGTAAGGATTCGGCTGGCGGCTCACGGTGTTGCCGGAGATGCCGGCGTTCGCCACCGACAGCCGGCGCGTCGCCGGGAGAGCATCCAGCCGATCCGCGAGCACGTCGGACCACCGCTGCCCAGGCGGACCGTCGGCGTGGAACCCATCAGTGATCGAATCGCCGAGCGTGACCAGCGTTCCGCGCGCGGCGCCGTCACCGGTGACCAGGTCCATCCACCAAATCTGCCCGGGGTGATAACCCGTGGCCGAGCTTGACGTATCTCCTGGAATCACCGGCGTGGTCGGGAACGTCGCAGCTGACTCGTCACGGGCCGAATCGCCGGGATGGCTGATGTAGGACGCCGGCGGGTCAAACGCGAACGGCGGAAACGTGTGGTCATCGATCGGGCTATTCGGCGCATAGATGCTGACTGCGACGTCGTGCTGAGCCGCCAGCGTCATCGTGACCGGGTCGCTTAGGACCTCTTCGCCGGCGGCGATCGAGACCGTCCGGCGCCCGGAGAACGTAAGCCGCCTGTTCGAGCCGCGGGTCAAGCGCGCGACGCCTGGTGCAACGGGTCGGCCAATCCAGGCATCCCTCACCTCGACCGAGCTGGCTCCGAACGGGTTGCCCAAGCGAACGCGCACCCGCGTCACTCGCACCGATACCCGCGCCAGCTCGCGGACGGTGACGTCGGGGGACGTTCCATGAGTCCCTTCGAGCGATGCCTCCCACACGCCCACGTCGCGCGTGCTGAATATCGGTGATACGCGTGCCTGGTGACGTTTGGGAGCAGCACCCGCAGCCGCCCCACCTACGAGAACGAGCGCCGTGATAGTCACGGCGAGTAACGCACACCGACGTGCTGCCCTACCAGACGATTGACGCGACATGGTCCTACCTCCCCTGAAGCGGATGATGTCGTCGTGACGTACCCCTGGCCGCGTCGACAAAACCCCCACCCGAACCGCCTGGATATATCGGTGAGCAGCTTCGCTGAAGCTTTGTTAGCTCAAAGGAGCGTGCGCCGCTCGGCAACGGCAATCGTGTCGCGGCGGAAGCGAGTGGGTAGCCGCTCTCAGTGTCGCGTTCGTCTGTGGTCCTGGCCGCCCTGTCCGACGAACCCACGAGTACCTCCGACCTGTATGACCGCGTCGGATACCTCGCCCTCGCGCAAGCCGGCCTGATCCCGTACGCGGCCTTCCGAGCTGAACTCGTGAAGCTCAGCCAGGCCGGCCTCGCGCGCAGCGAGACGGGAGCCGACGGATCCACGTTGTGGCGGCTCTCCCCGCGCTCACCGACCGACGACGAGGCGGCCGGCGCAGCCGAGTCCTAAAACGGCGCCCGTCGACCGCATTGGGGCCGATCACGCGGCTGAACCCTCAGCCGGTCAGAGCCCGACCTGCGAACCCATGATCACGGTGCGATCGCCCGGGAGCCCGAAGTGCTCGATCGGGCTCGTGGCGTTGCGAGCCATCAGGATGAAGAGCCGCTTGCCCCACTGTGGCAATCCCCGGGCGTTGGTCGGCGTGATGGTGATCCGGGAGACGAAGTAGGAGGCGTGCTCGAGGTCGAGATTGCGCTCGAGGAGTCCCTGCTTGCGGCACAGCTGTAGCGCAGCGGGAATGTTAAGTTTGTCGTGGTAGCCGGTTCGGACCGTTACATGGAAGACCTTGAACACGCCGTGCCCGAGCTGCTCGACGACAAACCTGTCCTTTTCGTCGACATGGGGGATGCTGACGGTGTCAACGGAGACGATTACGACCTTCTCATGTAGCGAGTGGGTGTGCTCGACATCGGCACGAAGGGCGAGCGGCGTCGTCGCGTTGTCGCGGCAGAGGAAGATCGCCACTCCGGGCACGCGCACGAGCGGCGGGTTCCTATCAGCAAGCCCATCCAGGAACTGCCGCAGCGATCCCTCCTGGGCAATCCGGTTGCGCGTGACGATCACCTGGCCCCGGCGCCAGTTGATCATCACGATCGACATCACCAGCCCGATCGCCAGCGAAAGCCACGCGCCGTGCTCGACTTTCGCGATGTTCGCACTGAAGAACGCGATCTCGACGGTCAAGAACAGCAGCGCGACAGGCGCGAGTTTGCGCTTCGAGGTCCCCCAGAGCAACCGCGCGACAGCCAGGAACAGCACCGTATTGAGGATGAACGTACCGGTTACGGCAACGCCGTAGATATCGCCGAGCTTGCTCGCGGAGCGGAACACGAGGGTCAACGCCACGACGCCCAGGCATAGTCCCCAGTTCACGATCGGCACGTATATCTGGCCTTCCATGCGCGAGGTGTGAAGCAGCTTGAGCCGCGGCAGGAAGCCGAGCTGGACCGCCTGCTTGGCGACGGAGAACGAGCCCGAGATCGCCGCCTGCGAGGCGATCACCGTGGCGACCGCGGCGAGGATCACCAGCGGCCAGCGGGACCAGCCCGGTGCCATCTGGTAGAAGGGATTGAACGTGCTGGCGTGCTGCGAGAGCGTCGGGTGATGCAGGATGAACACACCCTGGCCGAGGTAATTGAGCATTAGCGCGGGAAGGGCGAGACCGAACCAGCCGAGGCGGATCGGGCTGGCTCCGAAGTGGCCGCGGTCGGCGTAGAGCGCCTCAGCGCCGGTGACCGCCAGCACCACACCTCCGAGCACCAAGTAGCCGGAGGCTCCGTGGTCGATCATGAACCGCACCGCCCAGTGCGGCGACAGGCCCTGCAGCACGGCCGGCTCCTTCAGGACTTCGCTCAAGCCGAGCACGCCGATCACGGTGAACCAGACGACGATCACCGGTCCGAATAGCCATCCGATCGTTCCCGATCCGAAGCGCTGCAGCATGAACAGCCCGATCAGGATGGCGACGGAGATCGGAACAACCAGGTGGGCAAGAGCCGGGGTGGCGACCTGAATGCCCTGCACCGAGCCGAGGACTGAGATAGCCGGCGTGATGATGCCATCGCCGAAGAACAACGCCGCCCCGAAGATGCCGAGGGTGACGAGCACTGCGCCGTAGGCCACCTTGTGGCGCTGAAGCAGCGCCGTCAGCGCCATGATCCCGCCGTCGCCGCGGTTGTGCGCACGCATGATGAAGCCGGCGTACTTGATCGACACCACGACCATCAACGCCCAGAAGATCAACGACGCGACGCCGTATACCGCGGCCGGAGTGACGTGGGCAGTCGCCCGATACGAGCTGAAGATCGCCTGCTCGGTGTACAGCGGGCTCGTCCCGATGTCGCCGTACACGACACCGAGCGCTCCCAGCACCAGCACGAGCCGCCCGGCGTGGGCGATTACATCTCGTTGCGTGTCCGCAAGAGCCTCGAAGCGCCGGCGCGCCGCGTCCGACTCCTCTTCACGCGTCCGCGCGGAGGACGGCGGCGCCGGACGGCTGAGCTTGTGCGCCGCCTCGTTGAAGCTTCGCCTCGCGCCGTGCCGGCTACTGGTGTTGGCGCTTCTGCCGGCTCCGCTGGGCGCCTCTTGCTCAGCCTTCTGCGCCGCCTCATCGAGCGCGTCGCGCGCCCGGGATCGCACGCTCACCGACCCACCCAGAAGCTCACATCAAACACTCTCCGGCGTTGCCGGTTCAGAACCACGCACGCCGGTGTTCCGCACATCTCGGTCTGAGGCTACGCCGAGCTCAGCGCAGCAAGACCGATCTTTACGAAAGCTCTACGCCAGTGAGGCGATTCTTAATGCGTCCTTGACGGTTTCCTGCGAGCAGCGGGTCAGCGTTCGCGAACGTGACCCGCGGCCATTCGCCCGAACTCGAAGGCTGCGGTGTGAGTCGTCACGACCGGGTCTTGCGCCGCGAACTCGCGTAGCGCCTGCTCGTCGTCGGTCTCGACAACTGCGAGCCCGTAGGAGTCCTCCTCAGTGAGGACCGGCCCGAATACCACCATCTCGCCGCGCTCGAGGTAAGGACGCCAGTGGGCGGCGTGTCGGCCCATGATCTCCCGCTCCGACTCCGTCAGGGTTTGGGCGAAGTTCGGGCGCGGTGCAATCAGGCGCAGGACGAAGGTCGGCATGCGAGGGACTCTACGCCAGCGGGTCCGTCGTCCCGGTATGGACCTGTGCGCGACCCTCGAACGGTCGCGCCCTCGCTTCGCGATCACCGTGAGCTCCGTCGCTGCCATGCTCGGGCGCTAGCGGCTTCGCCTGACGCAGGGCGGGCTGCGCGGCGCCTGTTTCGGTGGCGCAGCCTGGGGGCTCAAGCCGCGGCGACGGCGAAGTAATGCCCCTCCTCCAGATCGGCGATCAGTCCGGGGCCAGCCGGCTGCCAGCCGAGCAGCTCGCGGGTGAGGGCGCTCGAGGCAGGCATGTCGGAAGCGAGGAAATGGGCGAGGAATCCGAATTGAGCTTGCCCTTGTTCGGCGGTGATCGAGGTGACCGGCAGGTCGAGCGCCCGCCCGATCGCCTGCGAGACGTCGCGGAGAGCCACGCCCTCCTCGCCGACGGCATGGAGCACCGACCCAGCCGGCGCGCGCTCGATTCCGAGCCGGACCAGCCGACCGGCGTCAGAGCGATGGACGGCCGGCCATCGATTGGTGCCCTCGTCGATGTAGGCGGCCGAGCCGGCGGCGCGGTCAGCCGCAACGAGCATCGCGATGAAACCGTTGTCGCCATCCCCATGAACGGTGGGCGCGAAGCGGACGCTCATCGACCGCACCCCGCGCTCAGCCAAGGCAAGCGCCGCACGCTCGTTTAGGACCCGGCCGCCCGGCCCGGCGAACGGCTCGCCCATGTCACGTTCGGTGGCGAGCGCGCCCGGCTTCAGACTCGCCACACCAGAGGCGATCGCCAGTGGCTTATTGGTGCCGCCCAGTGCGTCGCCGAATGCCTCGATCGCTTTGAGGTCGGACGCAACGGCGGCGTCGAACTCGCCTGCGAAAGCGATGTCGTGGCGAAACGCGAGGTGGATAACGCCATCGCTTTCCGTGGCTGCTGCGCGGAGCACATCGAGATTGCCGAGGTCTCCGCGGCGAATCTCCGCGCCAGCGGCGGCGATGGCTCCAGCGGACGCGTCGGAGCGGGCCAGTCCGAGAACGTCGTGCCCTGCCTCGAGCAGCTCCGTTACGACAGCCGAGCCGATCCAGCCCGACGCGCCGGTGACAAATATGCGCATGAGGAATACCTCCACAATGGCAAGCAATCGCCGCCGCGGTCACCGCGAACGGCAAGAGCCTGCTGATGTCAGTTACTGTCATCAGGTTAGCACATTGATGACAGCCACTGTCATCGAGGTAGCATGCGGCGCATGAGTCGCTGGGAGCCCGATGCCGCCGAGCGCCTGCAGCAGGCGGCGTTCGACCTCTACACCGAACGGGGCTACGACCACACCACCGTGGCCGAGATCGCCGCGCGAGCAGGACTGACCGAGCGCACGTTCTTTCGCCACTTCGCCGACAAGCGCGAGGTGCTGTTCGCAGGCAGCGATCAGTTCCGCGCCGCCCTCGTCGACCCAGTGGCCGCCGCTCCCGAATCGGCGACTCCGCTGGAGGCGGTGGCGGCGGGAGTCGAGGCGGCGGGATCGGTCTTTCCCGCGCTAGCGCTCGTTCGCCGCCGTCACACCCTGATTCGCGCCAACCCGGAACTGGAGGAACGCGAACTCAAGAAGCTCGCGTCGCTCGCCGCATCGCTCGCCGAAGCGCTGCGGCGACGCGGAGTCCCTGACACAGCCGCCGAACTCGCGGCGGAGAGCGGCGTGAGCGTCCTCCGGATTGCCCTCGCCCGCTGGATCGAAGACCCCGCCGAGCAGCCGTGGCAGGCCCATGTCCGCAAGACGATGGACGAGTTGCGCTGTCTCACCTCGGAGCCCACCCCCGCCGCCTCAGTCTGACGCGACGAGCGCGGGCCCGAGTTTTTCCTGCCCGGGCACTCGCCGGCTCCTCATGAAGCGTCCCAGGCGAATCCGTCGGGGTCGGTGAAGGTCCCGGCGTCGCTGCCGATGAGTATCCGGTGCGATCCGGTGCTGTCGGGGGAGACGCCGGCGTCCTTGGCAAGGGCGCGACGCCCATAGAGCGCAAGCTTGACCTGAGGAGAGTCGAACTCGACGTACTTACTGGCGAAGCTTTTCGCCACTTTCAGGCCGCGGTCCGCGTAGAACCGCTTGCTTGCCTTGACATCCGCGACGCCCAGTAACAGCACGAGGTCATCGACCTCGGTGCTGGCCGGACCTTTGTCCTTCTTGGACGACGTGGCGACTTTCCAGATCGCCCCGTCCGGGGCCCGAAAGACGCCGCCATAGCCCCAGAAGCTCTTCGCGACCGGCTTCAACACGGCGGCGCCACCCTCGACGGCGGTGCCGACGAGGCTGTCGACGGTGCTCGGCTGAGATACGACGAGCGACAACGTGAAGCCGCGGAAACCGGTGGTCGTGGCGTCTGAGGAACGTACGCCGACCAATGAGCTCACGCCGAGGGCGGCGTAGAAACTCTCCGCGACCGCGGGGTCATCGACGCCGAGGGTGACCGACTTGATCGTCACCATCTCAGCGCAGCTCCTGGATGCGGACCATGTTGCCCGCGGGATCGCGCAACGCGCAATCGCGCACGCCATATGGCTGCTCGATGGGCTCCTGGACGACCTCGGCGCCCCTCGCCTGCACCTGCTCGAAGGTACCGTCGAGGTCTTGGGTGGCCAGCAAGATCCACCCGTAGGTGCCCTTGGCCATCATCTCGGTGATCGTGCGACGCTCATCGTCGGTGACGCCGGGGTCAGCAGCCGGCGGCGCCAGCAGGATCGAAGTGCCTGGCTGGTTGGCCGGACCGACTGTGATCCAGCGCATTTTGTCCCTGCCGACGTCGCTGCGGACCTCGAAGCCGAGGACGTCGCGGTAGAAGGCCACTGATGCCTCTGGGTCGTCGTGCGGGAGGGCTGTGATGTGAATGCTGATATCCATGGCGCGCACGCTAGTTGGAGTCAGCGAGGGGCGCTTCTCGATTCCTGATCGGTCGGGTCACCTGTTTCGCGACGCACGCGGGCATCCCGGCCGTCGCGCGGGCAGCCTCACGCCGGTAAGTGCCGGGCGACACGCCGACCAACTCGTGGAAGCGAGTGCTGAAGGTACCCAGGGATTGGCAGCCCACCGCGAAGCAGACCTCGGTGACGCTCAGGTCGCCACGACGCAGGAGCGCCATCGCTCGCTCGATGCGCCGCGTCATGAGATAGGAATAGGGGGACTCCCCGTACGCGCGCTTGAACTCGCGGCTGAGGTGCCCGGCCGACATGTGCACGCCACGGGCGAGCGCCTCAACGTCCAGCGGCTGCGCGTACTGCCGGTCGATCCGGTCGCGCACTCGGCGCAGCCAGACGAGGTCACGCAACTCCTGCTCGGGTCTACTCGACACCTTCGAGAAGATCGAGGAGCTGATACGCGCGAAGCCGCCAACCGTCCGCTTGGTGTCGCTGCCGGCTCACGCGCCATCCGTTCCGTCGACGACCAGTACTTCGAGCAGGGTTTCCATGCGAACGAGGGTCTCTTCGTGTGCTCCGACGGCGTATGCGCTGAGGAGCTCGGCGGGCGACCTGTAGCCGATCATCGTCTGCCCCTCGTCCTCCCAGATCAGGAGTCGGAGCGGTAGCTCGTAACCGATCGTCGGATCGGCCTGCATGAGCGGAGTGCCGACTCTCGCGTCACCGAAGAGCAACACCTGCTCGGCTCCCATCTCGAGTCCCGCGGCGGCCGCGCCGGCGCCATGGTCGATCCGAGCGAGCAGCGGGACGCCGCGTCGATCCAGCGCGGCCAGCAGTCGCTCGACCGTGGCGGCAACGCTATGAGGACTCGGGGCGACCTTCATGACGCCTCGCTCCTGCATTCCGAAACGAAGCTCTGATTGATGCCTCCCGGTCAGACTTTCACGATCTGGATTCGCAAGGTGCCCAAGAGGTGCTCAATACCCCGTGGGGAGCGTCAAGGAGCGTAGCGCGCGTTCGCTGCACAGGCGATCAGCGGGCAGCGACCCGGTCTAGCGAGGCGACGTTGGGGTTAACAGATCAACGGTGCCGTCGAATTGCCAAAGGGGATTTGGTGCATCGCCCGTCGCCGTGTGCACCTGGAAGAACCCGTTGACTTCGGGTGGTCCGTCACCGTCGGCGACGTACCGTCCGTCTGGGTTGACGGCGAGCTGATAGATGGCCGAGCCCACCGCCGTGGCGCCTGGAATGCGCCATGTCACGACGCACCGCCAGTCGTTGCCCGCTCCCACGTCCTCCACCAGTGAGCCACCTTTGTCGCAGGACGCGCTGGTCCGCAATTGCGCCTCCGTGACGCTGGGACGATGCAACTCTCTGGTCTGCATGCGGTACACATGGGCGAACGCCGTCGAAAGCGAGCGATCTAACTTGGCTTTGTCGATCCCGGACGCGGAGGCCTGCGTCGCGCCGGCGATTACTCCGGCTGTGACGGCGAACAGGACCGCCATCGGCAGCGCCGCTCGCACGAGAGCACGGCGGCCCGCACCGTCGTACCCCACGTCGGTGAAGTCGCGGCGCATGAAGAGCAGGTAAGCCAGCGTGCCAGCGGCCAGCGCCAAGACGAGGCTGACGGCCATGCCCACCACAAGGGGGGCGGTCTGGACCGGGTCGGTGAACAGCCCGCGCCAGGCGATGAACCCGTAGCTCGGCAGGGCGACGCGGACGGCGACGGGCAGCGGAAGCAGCTGCGCGATCTGCAGGAGTAACGCGAGCAGCGCGGGGATCACCAGCCCCATAGGAGAACGACCGAGCGCCACCGACCCGAGCAGCCCGACGGCCGCGAACGCGAGGGTCGGCGCCAGCGCGCTGGCCCAAGCGAGCAGCACCGCACCGGCTGCGTGCCCCGGCGCGAGCAGATGGCCGTCGAGGCCTACCAGCGGCCGGTTGCCGACAGCTGCCAGTCCGCCGACGATGCCCGAGGCGGCCAGTCCGGCCACGAGCAGCATGATGATGGTGAGGCTCGCCAGAGCCTTTGCCACGAAGATCCGTTGCGGTGAGCGCACGGCGACCAGCAGGTGTCGCCACGTTCCGAGCCGGTCCTCCCGCGCGAAGATGTCGCCGGCGACCAGAGACGTCAGGAGCGGGAGTATCCAGCTGCAGGAGAACGTCAGGACGACCAACGGTCCCGCCCAGCCGGTCTGGCTCATCCAGCGGCCAAAGACCGTGTCGGATGGCAGCGAGCTCTGCTGACTGATGACGGCCACGAGAAGCCCCGGGCCAAGCCAGCAGGCTAGGAGCGCCAGCCGGATCGGCCACTGGGCCAGCAGCTTGATCAACTCGAATTGGTAGCCGCGCCGAACGGGTACCGGCCGCGTGCCGGCCCTCGACAGCGTGACGGCTGCGGCGGTCACAGGTCATCGTCGTGGGTCAGTGCGTTCGACGCCGTAGTGAGGGCGAGGAAGGCCGCCTCGAGCGACGCC
>JAFAZV010000187.1 GCA_019239445.1 Solirubrobacterales bacterium | reverse complement strand
AACGATCGAACGCGAGGCGGCAGGGCCGGCGATGATGCGTCAGCGGAAACGCATCGCTACGCACAGGTCGTCATCGAGCCCCTGATCTCGTCGACGAGAAGCTGCGCGAAGGCGTCGGGTCGCGACAGGAAGGGGTGGTGTCCGGCGTCGAACTCGACGCGGTGGGCGCCGGCGCGGATCCGTCCCCGCTGGGTTTCGGCGGGCGTGGCGAGGTCCCGGGTGCACACGATGTAGCTGGCCGGGGTCGAGCGCCAGGCGATTTCGCGGGGTGGCTGGCTGAACGGCGCGAGCGATTGACGGGTGAGGCGCGCGACGGCCGCCTCGACGGTCGCCTCGTCGCAGTCCTGCATGAAGTACTCGGGCATCATGTCCGCGTCGACGCCGATGGTGTCCTCGCCCGGTTGCAGCCAGGGGGCAGGCTCGCCGCCGATCATCTCGGCCTGGGACTGGCCGGAGTCGGGCATCACGGAGGTGACGTAGAGCAGCTGGGTGACGCGCTCCTCGGCGCCAGCTTCGGTGATGATGACGCCCCCGTAAGAGTGGCCGCAGAGGACGACCGGGCCACGCACCGCGCGAATGGCCTGCCGACACGCCTGCACGTCGTCGCCGAGGTCGCCGAGGGCGTCGCCGGTCTCGCCGCAGCTAGGCAACGCGATGGCCGTCGTTGGGACTCCGCGTTCGGTCAGCGGTTCAACCATTCGGCTCCACCACCAGTCGGCGTCGCGCACGCACGCGCCGTGGACGAAGAGAAGAGTCGGCGTCTCGCGGGGCGCGTCACTCGCGAGCGCGGCTGAGCGTGGCGAGGCGGCACTTTGCCCGCTGTGATCTTCTGGCACGGTGTTCATCGCGGTGTCTCCCGGATAGGATCCGAATATACGTAACAACATTACAGTATCTGGTCGGCCTCGCGACGAGCGGCTCCGTCAACGCCTGACCGAGCGCGCGGGCGAGCTGCTCGTGGCTCGGGAGAGCAGCGAGATCACGCTGCGCGACCTCGCCGCCGCGCTCGGTACGAGCTCGCGCATGCTGGTGCACCACTTCGGCTCGCGCGACCGGCTTATCGCGGCCGCGCTGGCTCACGCGCGCCGTCAGCTGCTCGAAACCGTCCGCGCCCAGCTGACCGAACAGAACCCCCACGATCTCCACAGCCTGGTCACCGCGCTGCACACCATCGTCGTGGACCCCATCAATCGCCCGTTCTTCCGGCTCTTCGATCAGGTCAACGCACTGGCCCAGACCCAGCCCGACCGATTCCCCGGCTTTGGCCGTGCCAGCGTCCACGACTGGCTGCCGCAGCTCACCGAATTACTTGCTCCGTCCAGCACCGACTTCACCGATGCACAGGCGCAAGCAACCCTGGCCTTGGCCGTCATCCGCGGTCTAATGCTCGACCGCAACGCCACTGAGGAGCATGCCCGGATTGACGCCGCCTTTGCCGTCTTCGACGACCTCTAGGCGCTCGACCGCCTCAACCATGGTGAGGTCGGGGCTTACGCTCTGGCCTCTTGGAACGCTGGAGGCGGTCGGTTCAACCGGCGACGTTCCCGCCGCGGCAGCCGAGCTGAAGCAGAAGCAGACCGGCGACCTGCCAGCGGTCATCATCGCGACCTACCAGCCCACGTGATCGCCACCGTTCCGCGGAAGCTGGAACGGCGTGTCGAGCATCGGGAAGAACGTCTTCCCCGACGCCAGCCATAACGTGTTGCGTACTGCTGGCGCAGCGCCGCCGCAGCCATGGAGGCGGCGTTTGGGGAGGGGCGGGCAGCCGGCAGCGTCGAAGTTCGGGGCGGGCGGGAAGGCGCAGTCAGACCCTCGAGATTCGCCGGATCGAGTGCGGACATTCCGGGTAGCGTCGCGGAAACGCTGGCATCTTCCAGGACCACCGCGCAGCCGCGATCGGCGCAGCAATCACCCCCGCTCCTCAGCGCGGAGCACCGGTTCCGCGAGCGGGTAGGTGCTCTGGCGCGCGTCCTCGCCGGCGCCTTCAAAGCGCATGACCTGCTCACGTATGCGAGCGCGATCTCCTTTCAGATCCTCACTGCGATCGTGCCCTTCGCGCTGTTCGCTCTAGCGCTGGCAGGACTGCTCGACGCCAACGGGGTCTGGCGCGACCACCTCGAGGCGCCGATCCGGGACAACGTCTCGCCCGCTGTGTTTGCCGTCATCCGCGACGCTGTGACCAAGGTGGTCGCCAACCGGCGGGTCCTGTGGGCCACGCTTGGCGGCGTCCTCGCCCTGTGGCAGATCTCTGGAGCGATCCGGGCCGTGATGGGCGCCCTCGCGCGGATCTACGGGTCGCCCAGGGAGCGTCCTACCGTCAGGCGCTACACGATCTCTTTCATCTTGTCGGTTGAGGTCAGCGCCTGCTTCATCTTGGCCGCCCTCTGCCTCCTGTTCGCCCCATTCGTGTCCAACCCGCACGCCGGGGTCCTTTGGGCCGCGTTTGCCATCGGCGTCCGATGGGGCCTGGTGATCCTGCTCTTGTTCGTCGTAGTCGGCCTGCTTGTTCGCCACGCCCCGTCGCGGCCGCAGACGGTGCCGTGGGTTTCTTTGGGCGCGGCGATTGTCATCGCCCTCTGGGTGATCGTGTCCCTCGCCTTCTACGTCTACCTCGTCGACATTGCCGACTACGACTCGATCTTCGGTGGCCTGGCCTCCGCGATCGTCGGCATGGCGTACCTGTATCTGTCCGCGACCGTGTTCCTGTTCGGCGCGCAGCTCGACGCGATCATCCGCACGCAGGTCACCGGCCGCGCCGCCGGCGTCGAGCCGTGACCGGGTTGGACGCGCGCGGCGGGCCGTGATCAGCAGGCAAACTCGCGGCAGTGCCGCGCCTGCCGCTCAGCCGAGCTTCGGCGGAGGACGTATTCAGCAGCCTCGGCCTGCCCGAGGCGGGCTAAACCCGGCCACCGCGGGTAGAGAGCGCGCGCGGGACCTCATCATCGTTTCATGGAGGTAGGTATGTCTGTCGCAGTTCGCCGGACGTTGACCGGCTGTCTTGCGCTCGTTGCGATGCTCGCGCTCGGCGGCGCGGCCGCGGCATCGTCCAGCCGGCGTCACACCGCAACTCGGTCGCGCGGCTCCCAGCCCGCAGTGGGTTGGCACTGGCTCGGCACGTGGGGCGCCGCCGCCCAGCCCGATTCGCAGACGACCCTGACCAACCAGACCGTCAGGGACATCATTCACCCCAGCGCCGGCGGTCGCGGCGTTACCTTGCGGTTGACGAACGCCTTCGGCGGCAACCCGGCGCCGTACGGCGATGCGTTCACCGATGATCACACGCTCAACGTCGCGAGCGTGTACGTGGGTCTGGCGACGAAGGGGTCCGCGGCTGTGATCCCAGGGACGAACCGTGTCGTCACCTTCGGCGGGGAGCAGAGCGTCGAGCTGCCGCCTGGCTCGGAGACGTGGAGCGATCCGGTGGACCTGCGCGTACCGCCGGGCCGCGACCTCGCGGTGAGCATCTACGTGCCCGGAACGTCGCCGAACGCGACGTTCCACGCCGACGCCCATCAAACCTCGTACCTCGCCAGCGGAAACAGCGCCTCAGCCGCGGCCGCAACCACGTTCACGACGACCACGCAGCACTGGTTCTTCCTGGATGCGGTCGATGTCCGCGGAGCGTCACGGCTGGGTGCCGTGGTGACGCTGGGGGACTCGATCACCGACGGTTATCAGTCCACGCTGAACGCGAACCGCCGTTGGCCCGACGTGCTCGCCCGCCGGCTCGCGCGCGCCAGCTGGCCGATCCGCGGGGTCGTCAACGAGGGCATCGACGGTAACGAGATCCTGCACGACTACAACTGCTGCGGCGGCAACCCGAACGCCCAGTCGCGCTTTGACCGCGATGTGCTTGCCCAGGACGGCGTGCGCGACGTGATCCTCCTCGAAGGCATCAACGACATCGGCCATCATGGTTCCGAGATCACCGCAGCGCGGATCATCCAAGGCATGAAGCACCTGATCGAGCGTGCGCACCACGCTCACCTGCGGATCATCGGCGGAACGCTGACCCCGTTCGAGAACACGACCATCGCCGGGTACTACAGCCTCGCGAAGGAGCAGACGCGCGAAGCGGTCAACCAGTGGATCCGCACCAGCCGCGCGTTCGACGGCGTAGTCGACTTCGAACGTGCCGTGCGCGATCCCGCGGATCCCCACCGGCTCCTCCCTGCATACGACAGCGGCGATCATCTGCACCCGAACGACGCTGGCTACCGCGCGATGGGCGACGCGGTGCCGCTTTCGATCCTGCGCTGAGAGCCGCAGGAGCGCTGCCAGACCCGGGCCGAGCAGAACAACCCCGGCCCGGGTCGCGCGGGTGCCGGTCGAAAGCCTGACTCCGACGTGAGATTCGCGAGTCTGGTGGCGCGAGGCCAGGGCTCTGCGCCACCGGACTTGGCGGTACGCCCCGGTGCAAGCGCGCTTACGCAGCCGGGCTGAGGACCACGACCGGGATGAGCCGGTCGGTCTTCTGCTGGTACTCGGCGAACTGCGGCGAGCGCTCCGCCTGCGCCCCAAATAGCCGGTCTCGCTCCTCGCCTGTAGCCTCGCGCGCCGTGACAGCGACCGTATCGGCGCCGACCTCGATCGTCGTCTTAGGATGGGCCTTGAGGTTGTGGTACCAGGCTGGGTTGGTTGCCGCCCCGGCTTTCGAAGCGAACACCACGTACCGCCCATCGTCCGGCAGATAGGCGACCGGATTTACCCGCTCAGCGCCGCTCTTCGCGCCGCGATGGTGGAGGAGAAGCAGCCGCGAAGTCCCGCCCCAACTCGGCACCTCGCCGCCGTTGGCGCGGAACTCGTTGATGATCCGCTGGTTGTAGTCGGCTGTAGAGGACATGGCAAGGCAACGTACCAGCCGCACGAGCGAGCAGTCCCTCGCTGCGGCATGAGGCTGATCGTGGGCTAGGCAGCGATGCGATACCGGCGCTTTGCGCTTGCCCCGAATAGCGCGTCGCACGCGTCATCGCTGAGATCGGAGAAGATGTCGCCCTAGGCGTCGTAGAGCCGGTCCGATCGCGTCGATGCGCGTCGCGGTGCTGGACGCCGCAGCGATCACGTGGTTTTCAGAGTTTGCGGACCGGAGGTGGGTGCCAGCGGCGTTCGAGAACGTCGACCGAGGGGGCGTAGAGGCGGAGGTTCGGGCCGATTGCTCCGGGCGCTGACGGTAGCCAGTTGGGTTCGCGCTCGGGACCCGGGTTGGTGTGCTGGATGTACAAATCGAGTGAGCCGTCAGGGTTGAAGATGAGCGGGTCGCGGTCGCCGATCGCGAAGCGGTCGAGCTCGTTGGGGATCTGGAAGCCCTCCTCGTCGTACATGGTCAGCGACCAGAAGGCGGCCACTGGTGGCAGCTCGTCGGCGTTGAAGTGCAACACGTAGTCGACCTCGCCGCGGACGGGATCGCCGTCGGCGTCGCGCACCAGCAGTGGGTAGACCGCGTCTTCGGGCGGATTGGCTCCGAGTCCGGCGCGCGTGACCGCGGCGCGGATCGCATACGCATTCCCGTAGACGCCCGTGGTATCGGGGAAGGTCCAGCCGTTGCTCTCGCTACCCATCCGCGGGACGAGCGCGGTGATCGCCGCGAGCGCATCGGCGACCCCGGCCTCGATGTCCGCGCGCTGGGCCTCGTCGAATCGTGCGGTGTTGAACGGCTGCCCCGGGATCATCCCGAGCCGGGCGATGCGGGCTAGCGTCGAGAAGTCAGTCGGGTGGGGCCGGTTGACCGCCAGCGCCTGCGCGGCGAACGCGAAGAAATCAAGCGCCGGCATCTGGTTGACGAGCCTGAGCGCCTCGGTTTGCGTGTCGGCCGTCGGGTCGATCTCGTGCTGGATCGGTGAGCCGAGCGGGCGGATCGACAGCCCGTCCTGCAGCGTGTGCACGGCGCCGTAGTCCCCCGGACCGTTCGTTTGCGTACGTCCGATGATCCAGACGTACGGCGTGGGTGACTCGATCACCGGAAGGCCGTCTGGCACCGCGCCGCGATAGCCCGACGAGACGATCACGTGGTCCTGCGCGTCCGTACCAGTCGTGCGCTTGCCAAGGGTCGCGAACACCTCAGTCCACATGTCAAGCATCGGGAGCATGTAGTAGCGGTCGTGGGTGTCCGGCGCGTGGATCTGCAGCGGCCCGCCGGTGAGATCGAGCCACACGTTCGAGTAGAGCGTGTCGAAGTTCGGACGCACCACGGCCCGGAACTCCGCCGGCGGGAACGTCCGCAGGTGGTGAAACGCGTTCGGCGGGCCGAAGCCGGGACGCGCGTCCGCAGGCAGGTTGATGGCCTGGCGGCGCGAGGTCTCCATACTGACCAGCGGATAGAGGTAGGTGTACGCCTCGCGGGCCAGCGTCCGGAAGTCGGAGGCAAGGGTGCTCATCGGCCGGGCAGCCTATATGCATCGACAACACGGTGGCTGCCGCTGGGATGGCGCATAGACCCGGAGGCCATGACAGCCCCCGGGCCAACGGGTGCGATCGTCACCGATTCCGCCGCACGTCCCGAACGACTCCGCTCGTTGCACGCTGCCGTGGCCGATCGCGGGTCGCTCCGTCACGGGCGCCGGAGCCAGCAAGCGGACCCTCATTACGGCGGCAACGACGGCCACCATCTTCGGCATGCTCAGCGGCGGCGGCGCAGAGTGGGCCGAGGCGGCCGCGGAGCGCGAGGGACAGCTCATGGCCCGCACAGGAGGCGGCCGAGATCGCGCGCCAGCCGGACGCTGAGTGCGCGTCGTCAGGCTCGCCGGGCGCCAAACGCCAACCGGCCGCGCCGCCGCGGCGGAGCAGACGCGCCGGCTGGCTCGCTTCGCAGCGAGCGGCGTTCGTCCGGATTGGTCGGTAGCCGCGCAGCGCGGGCCGCCGCCTTCATATCGGCCAGAATCGCACCTTCCGAGCGTGAGGCGACGACTGGCGCCGGCAGGCCCGCGACGTGGACGTGCGTGCGCCGGCCTCGGCCACGGCCTTCCTCGATCGGTAGCACAGCCACGATGTCGTCCGCGCGCACAAGTCGCCCATAACCGAGCGGCACCATGCCGATGTCCGTGGCTCGCATAACGTCGTCTTCGCGCATGAACTCATTGTAGCGAACGTACGTTCGCGGCCCGAATAGGTCATCGAGTGATTCGGCTTGGGCGGTGGAGGTGGCGGCGACAGCCGAAGGCGCGGCAGAATGCCGGGATGCCGGACGCTGACGCCACTGTCCCGGGCCATTTCCGCTCCTTTGCCGAGCGGATCGTCGGCCACGGCGACGCCGAGCCGGACAGGGTCTTGATCAGTGAGCCGGGAGGGGCGCTGACCGCGGGAGAGTTCGCCGGCTTGGCGCGGCGGTTGGCCCGAGCGTTGGAGGGCTTCGGAGTCGATGGGGGGATGCGAGTGGCAATTCTGGCGCCGGTCTCACCGGAGGCGCTGGCGGCGCGGTACGCGGCGGCGCTGCTTGGGTGCGCGAGCGTCTTCTGTCCCGGCGCCAGCGAGCGGTCGCGGCTGCACTCGTTCCTCGGACACGTCCGGCCGAACGTGCTCGTGGTGTTTCCGGAGACTGCGTCCGCGGCCGCCGCCGTGGTTCCCGGCGATTCGGTCGGATCCGTCGTGTCCGTGGGTCCAGTGAAGGAACTCGATGTCGACCTTCTGGCCTTGAGCGCGACGATGCCAGCTGATCCCATCAACGGCCGAGCCTCCGCGCAAGAGCTCGGAGTGTTGGTGTCGTCGGGCGGGACGACCGGGTTCTCGAAGGCGAGTTGTCGTAGCTTCGCGACATACGGCCGGATGGTCGACGCGGGGCCCACCACAGGCCGGCGCCAGCTCGTGTGCACCCCGCTGGCGTACGTCGCGCAGGTGTTGGTGGATCAGGCGCTGATAGGTGGTGGCAGTGCGGTGATGCTTCGCCGCTTCGATCCCGCGGAGGTGCTGCGGACGATCGCGGCGGAGCGCATCACCCACCTGGGACTGGTTGAGCCGGCGCTCGTCGAGCTGATCGACCACCGAGACTTCCTCAGCACGGACGTCTCATCACTGGTCGCGATCAGCCATATCGGGGCTAACGCTCCCGCGAGCCTGCGCCGGCGACTGCTCGAGCGGGCTGGTCCTGTGTTAGCGCATCCCTATGGGGCCAGCGAGGCTGGAATGATCAGCGTCCTCGCGGCCCCGGAGTACGACTTGACGCACCCCGAGCTGCTGAGTACCGCCGGCCGCCCGCTGCCGGGGGTAGAGGTTCGTGTCGACCACACCGACGGGACGCCGGCTAGCGACGGTGACGCAGGAGCAATCGTGGTGCGTACGCCCGCGGCAGCAGAGGGCTACGACGTCGAGACGGGGTCGGTGCCCTTCATCGACGGGTGGTACCACACAGGCGACCTCGGTCTGCTCGATGGCGATGGGTACCTGCACGTTCGCGGGCGCCAGCAGGATCTGCGCCGGATCAACGGGCGGGCAGTGCTTCCACTCGATGTCTCGAACGCCCTCTGCTCGCATCCTCACGTGCATTACGCGGTGACCGTGCCGGCCACAGCCGATGCAAGCGGGTTCGGCAGTGTGGTGAGGCTTGCGCCAGGCGCCGAAGTCAGTGAGTCAGACCTGCAGGCGTTTGTCGGCGACCGCCACGGGCGTCATCTCGTGCCCGAGGTCATCAGCCTACGAGACCAAATTCCGGTGACGGAGCAAGGTAAGCCGCACCGCGGGAAGATCACGAGCATGCTATTCGGCCGCGATGTCGCGCCCACCGCGCACACCATGCGGGCCAGCGACGGCGGGATATGACGCGGCACGGGGCGTGCTCGCCGACCAAGCAGCGGATCGGCGAGCACGACTGACCCTCCTGGTCGAGCTACTCGAAGCTGGTCTCCGCGTCAGACCATAAGCCCGGAGGAAACGGAGAGATTGTCCACAAAAGAGAACGTACCTGTGGATTGGACTTCTCGTTGAAGGGGCGGGTGCGGCTGCGCGTCGTGCTGCCCTGTGGGGACCCGTTTACCCCTCGGAGTTGGTGCGATCTACTTGAAGGGGACCGTCACCGGGCCGGGCAACGGCCGGTAGACGGCAAAGAAGTCGCGGGTGTCAGGAGTGAGGTAGCGTGTGGCCGAGCGCTGCGGCTGGGGCTCGATCAACTTCGGGCCGAGACCGTGGTGGTGGCTGTATGTGATCAACGTGTGCCAGTCGTAGTTGATGTCGAACTCCATCCCTCGCACCGCGCCAATGTGCTGGAGGATCTTTGCAAGGGTGATGACCGTCTGGTCGTTGGCGACGACGAAGAAGAGGTTGCCGTGACGGTCGATGCCGACACCGGTGCGCGGGACGCGAGGGACTCCGCCGAGCGTGTACCCCCACTGCGGGCTGTTGGGATCCTCGTTCAAATCGGGGTTAAGGCGCCCGTTCCAGACGATCGGGGCCAGGCTCTGACGGGTCCACGCCAGGTTCGTTCCGGCGTTCTGGCCGCCGCTCCAGTTCACGATCGCGACCCGCCCGTCGCGATAGCCAACCAGGGTGGCGTTGCCGTCCGTCAGCGGCTCGTTCACGCGTCCGTTGTCGCTCGAGCCGTTGTTGCCGTCCGTGTAGGTGAAGCCTGCGTTGAAGGTGGCGAGCAGGCGCGAGCGCTGGCTGGGGGGAACCATCATCGGCCCTCGGACGGCCGCGTTCGGCGGCTCGGAGCCGCCCGGGTAGTACCCGATCTGGGTACGCGTGTGGTCGAACCAGGCGACGTAGGCGACGATGTCCGGATAGGCACGCTCAGGGCGAAAGCTCGTCACCAGCACCGGCGGGCTGCCGTTGACCGCCGGACCGGTCGGCTCCCAGATTCCCTCGCCAGGCAACGGGTGCGAGAAGACCGGCTTGATCGGCGGTGGCAGGACAGCGGCGTTAGCACGCGCAGTCACGTGCGCAATCGCGGGTGCGATCGCGCCGAACCCGCTGGTGCCGACCGCCCGTGTAAGCGGCGTCACTTGGTCGGAGGCGCTGGTCGAGGCCGTGGGCTTCGACCCTCCGCCGCACCCGCCGAGCGCGACCGCGATCGCCACCCCAAGCACGAGCGGTACTCGGCTCCTCACTCCTGATCCAACTCCGAAAGCAGCGCAACCCTCGGGCTCACGCGGCCGATTCTAGGTGGACGCGGCTGCTCGCCGCCAGCCCGCTCGCTTGAGCGGTGACGGCAGCAAGCTCGTCTCCGCAACCCGGCGGAGCCCGATCCCCCTGACACTGCCAGCGCCGGCTAGCGCTCTCATCCTTGGCGGGTTTATCGGAGATAGCCCTCGAGCCAGTCGAAGATGCGAGTGTCTCGCAGCGAACGTGCCATCGGCTCACAGTGGCCGCCCGCACCTTCCTG
>JAFAZV010000107.1 GCA_019239445.1 Solirubrobacterales bacterium | reverse complement strand
CGCCGGCGACCTCGGCAGCTGGATCTCTCCCAGCGACAGGACGCTCGGCCGTCGCCCCGGCGACGTCTGGATCTTCAACAAGTCGGTCGGCGACCTCGCCGCGCCAGCCGCCTACCGCTACCGCGTGTCGTTCCGCTGGTTCGGCGCTCGCCAGCGCGTGCTACGGACGACCGCCCTGTTCAGCTCAGTCTGCAGCCAGCCGGAGCTGCGGCCCGACCTCGCCGTGCAGTCGATCGTCGTGGAGCCAATCCCGGGTCATCCGGACCGCGATCACTACCTCGCCACGATCGTCAACCAAGGCGCCACGGCGGCGTCCTCGTTCCGCGTCCAGTTCGTGCCCGGCGGCGGTCTGCCGGCGGAGTTCCGCAATGTCCCGCGACTGGCACCGGGCCGCACTCTCGAGGTCTCCTTCGACGGTCCGGCGTGCAACACCACCGCCGCCAGCACCGTCACGGCAGACCCCGACGGTGCCGTCGACGACGCCAACCGCGCGAACAACACCGAGACCGCAGCCTGCTCGTAATCGCCAGCTAGACTGGATTACACGATGAAGACCGAGATCCATCCCGAATACGTAGACGCTCACGTCCGCTGCACTTGCGGCAACGAGTTCATGACCCGCTCGACGAAGCCCGAGATCCACGTCGAGATCTGCTCTGCCTGCCACCCGGTCTACACGGGCCGGCAGAAGCTGGTCGACACTGGTGGTCGGGTCGAGCGCTTCCAGCGCCGGGTCGCCAAGGGCCGGCGCAACGCTCGCGCCACTACCGGCGCCTAGTGCTCCCCACCATAAATACCGTCGCATTCGAGCCGCGTCGGGCGTTGACTGCCTTCGTCCTCGGAGGCTCGCGCAGCGCTGCTGCGCCACGCCTCCTGCGTCCTCGGCAGACATCCGCCCGCCACGCCTCTCGGTGCGACCGCATTTATGGCGAGGACCACTAGCGGAGACCGACTCTTGACCGAGGGAGCGCGGCACGGGCCGCTGACCGCTTCCCGCGACGCGCCGCTCGGCGGCCAGGCCGTGCTCGAGGGCGTGATGATGCGCGGCGTGTCCAACTGGGCCGTGGCGGTGCGCAAGCCCGCGGACGGCCCGGCTGCTGACGCCGCTGACGCCGCTGACGCCGCTGACGCCGCGGCGCCGGTTTCGGCGCCGTCCAGCCGGACGGCGGCGGGAGCGGTGGACGCCGCGGCTCTCGGGCCGATCGATGTGCGCGCGTTCCCGCTCGTCTCCCTGACCCGCCGCCGGCGCATCTACCGCTGGCCGGTGATCCGCGGGGTCGTCGCGCTGGTCGAGTCGCTCGGCATCGGCCTCAAAGCGCTCGGCATCTCGGCCAACGCGCAGCTGCCCGAGGAACAGCAGGAGATCTCGCGCGGCGCCTGGGCTGGGACGGTCGTGCTGGCGGTCGTGTTCGCGGTCGGCTTGTTCTTCGTGGTCCCGGTCGGCGCGACGAGCTTGATCAAGCACCAGCTCGGGTCCTCGGTTCTGTTCTGGGCCGTCGAGGGGGTACTGCGTACGGCGATCTTCCTCGGCTATCTCTACCTGCTCTCGCGCCTGCGTGACCTGCGCCGGGTGTTCGAGTACCACGGGGCCGAGCACAAGGTGATCTCGTGCTACGAGGCGAACGACTCGCTCACCCCCGAGCGCGCGAAGCTGTACTCGCGCCTGCATCCACGTTGCGGGACGAGCTTCTTGCTCATCGTGATGATCATGGCCATCTTCGTGTTTGCGCCGATCGGGCTGCCGGCATGGTGGCTGCTGGTGATCACGCGGATCGTCGGCATCCCGCTGATCGCCGGCCTGTCGTTCGAGGTGATCAAGTGGGCCGGCCGCAACCGCAGCAAACCCTGGGTCCAGGCGATCATCTGGCCCGGCATGCAATTGCAGAAGCTGACCACGCGCGAGCCCGACGGCGATCAGCTCGCGGTGGCGATCGCGGCGCTCGGCGCTGTGCTCGCGGTCGAGACTCCGGGCGCCGCCTCGGCCGAGGACATGGTCGGGGTGGAGGTCGTGGCTTAACGCAGCCGCGGCTAACGGCCGGCGTCTTACACTCGAACCAACATGATTGATGACCTCGTGGCCCAGATCGAGGCGCGCTTCGGCGAGCTTCAGAACGAGCTGTCCGATCCCGATGTGATCGGCGATCGCGGGCGCTTCACCGCCGCAAGCCGCGCCTACCGTGAGCTCGAGCCGGCGGCGCGCCTCGCCGCCGAATACCGCCGCACGGCGGACGATTACGCGGGCGCGCGCGAGCTGCTGGCCGAAGACGGCGACGATCCCGAGCTGCGCGAGCTGCTCGAGGGCTCGCGCGAGCGGATGAGCGCGCTCGAGGAGGAGATCCGCCTGGCGATGGTCGAGCGCGACCCGAACGACGACAAGAACGTGATCGTCGAGATCCGGCCTGGAGCCGGCGGCGAGGAGGCTGGATTGTGGGCCGGCGACCTGTATCGGATGCTCACGCGGTACGCCGAGCGGCTCGGGTTCGCCGTCGAACCGCTGTCGATCGGCGATGGCAGCTACACGTTCGCCGTCAAAGGCGACGGCGCCTACTCGGTGTTCAAGTTCGAGGGCGGCACGCACCGCGTTCAGCGCGTGCCCGAGACCGAGTCTCAGGGCCGAATCCACACATCGACCGCGACGGTCGCAGTACTACCCGAGGCCGACGACGTCGAGGTCGACGTCGATCCCGGCGACCTGCAGATCGACGTCTACCGGAGCTCGGGTCCCGGCGGGCAGTCGGTGAACACGACCGACTCCGCCGTGCGGATCACGCACAAACCGAGCGGCATCGTCGTCTCGATGCAGGACGAGAAGTCACAGCTCCAGAACCGCGAGCGAGCGATGCGCGTGCTCCGCGCACGCCTCTACGAGCGTGCGCTGGCCGAACAGCAGGCGGAGCTGGCTGCCTCCCGCCAGGCGCAGGTCGGCACCGGCGAGCGCGCGGAGAAGATCCGCACCTACAACTTCCAGGAGCGCCGGGTCAAGGACCACCGGATCAACCTGCTCGTCCACAACCTCGACGAGATCCTGCTCGGGCAGCTCGACGAGCTGACGTCCGCCCTGCAGGACGACGAGAAGCGCCGGAGGCTGCAGGAGCGGGCGCTTGCCTGAGCTCACGGCGGTGGCGGCGCGCGTCGAAGGCGCCGTGCGCAAAGGCACCCGCCGGCTGCGCACGGCAGGGTGTGCGACCCCGCGGCTCGACGCGGAGCTGCTGCTTGCCTCAACGCTCGCGGTTGATCGAGCGCGACTCGTGGTCGAGAGCCCGCGGCCGTTGACGGCCGATGAGCTTGCACGCTTTCAGGAACTGATCGCGCGCCGCGAGCTTCGCGAGCCGGTCGCCTACATCCTCGGCGCCAAGGCGTTCCGGCGCATCTCGCTGCACGTCGATCAGCGCGCACTGATCCCACGCCCTGAGACGGAGCTGCTGGTCGAGGCGGCGCTGGATTTGCCCCCGGGCGCGCGGGTGCTCGACGTCGGCACCGGGAGCGGTGCGGTGGCGCTCGCGGTCAAGGACGAGCGTCCGGATCTCCAGGTGTGGGGGGTGTACATCGACGCAGACGCGGTCGAGCTAGCCCGGGCGAACGCGCGCGCCCTCGGGTTGAGCGTTGACTTCGTGGTCGGCGACCTGACCGCCGGGCTGTGGGGCGATGCAGTGCTCGCGAACCTGCCCTACGTCGCAGACGACGCCCCGCTCGCGCCCGAGATCCGGCAGTGGGAGCCGCCCAAGGCCCTGTTCGCCGGCGCCGATGGCCTCACGCTGATCCGCCGCCTGGTCTCGAACCTGGACCGCGTTTCGGTGGCCGCGCTCGAGGTCGGCTTCGACCAAGCCGACGCCGTCGCCACGCTCCTCGGCGAGGCCGGGTTTGGTGCGATCGAGCGGCGGCGCGATCTGGCGGGCTACGAGCGCGTGATCGTCGGACGGCGGTGAGCGGCGCCGGCACGGACTCGCCGGCGTCCTCCTCGGCCGCGTTCGAGCGCTGCCTCGCGGTTGGCGGGGTGGCGCTGTTTCCCGCCGACACGGTGTACGGGCTGGCCTGCGACCCAAGCAACCGGTTCGCCGTGGAGCGGCTCTACCGACTCAAGCGCCGGCGCCTCGACAAGCCCTCGGCCGTGATGTTCTTCGACGTCGAACTCGCGCTGGCAGCGCTCCCCGAGCTCGGCGCGCGGACGCGAGAGGCGATGGCGCGGTTGCTGCCGGGTGCGGTGAGCTTGTTGTTGCCGAACCCGGGCGGCCGCTTTCCCCTGGCGTGTGGCGGCGATCTGTCGACGCTCGGGCTGCGGGTTCCGCGCGTGCCCGCGCTGACCGAGGTTCGCTGGCCGGTTCTGCAGTCGAGCGCGAACCTCGCGGGGGCCCCGGATGCTCGACGGCTGGCGGACGTGCCCGAGCGGCTGCGCCGGGCCGTGGACATCGTAATCGACGGCGGCGAGCTGCCCGGCACGCCCTCGAGCGTCGTCGACCTGCGCCGCTACGAGGACGACGGCAGCTGGAACGTAGTGCGCCCGGGAGCGGTTTCTCACGATCAGGTGGCCGGGGCGCTGGGCTGGCAGTTTCACTTCGAGCCGGCGACATACATGGAGCTGATGCGCGCCGAGGTCCCGCTGTTCGACCGCCTCCAGGACGAGGTGGCAGCCGCGAGCGGCCGTGGTGCGCGGAGGATCCTCGAGCTTGGAACCGGCACCGGCGAGACGGCGCGCCGGCTGCTCGCCCGCCACGAGGACGCCGCGCTCATCGGCATCGACCTGAGCGGGCGGATGCTGGCCACGGCGGCGGGCGAGCTGGCGCAGGAGCGGGTGCAGCTCGAGGCGCGCGCACTCGAGGATCCACTGCCCGCGGGTCCGTTCGACCTGGTCGCGAGCGCGCTCTGCGTCCATCACCTGGACGCCGCCGCCAAGGCATCGCTGTTTCGGCGCGTGCGCGAGGTGCTGGCTCCGGGCGGGCGGTTCGTGCTCGGCGACGTCGTGGTGCCGGCCGATCCCGCCGATGCGCAGACGCCGCTCACGCCCGACTACGACCGCCCGAGCTCCGTGGCCGATCAGCTGGGTTGGCTGGAGGACGCGGGCTTCCTCGGCGCCCACGTTACGTGGTCAGCGGGGGATCTCGCGGTGCTGGCGGCTGAGGTTGGCGGTGGCGGCCGCCACGACCGCTGATATCGTCGGCCGCCGTGGGCAGCGAGCTCCCGCAGGACTTCTTCAACCGACCGCTCTCGGAGGTCGATCCGGAGATCTCGGAGGTCTTGGCGCTCGAGCTCGAGCGCCAGCAGCGGACGCTCGAGATGATCGCCTCGGAGAACTTCGTGCCCGTCTCGGTGCTCGAGTGCCAGGGTTCGGTGCTGACCAACAAGTACGCCGAGGGCTATCCCGGCAAGCGCTACTACGGCGGTTGCGAGCACATCGACGTCGCCGAGCAGCTGGCGATCGACCGCGCGAAGTCGCTCTTCGGAGCCGAGCACGCGAACGTGCAGCCGCACTCCGGGGCGCAGGCTAACGCGGCCGTCTACCACGCGCTGCTCCAGCCCGGCGACACGATGATGGGCCTCGAACTCGCGCACGGAGGCCATCTCACGCATGGCATGCCGATCAACGTGTCGGGCCGCCTGTATGAGATTGCGGCCTACCACGTCGACCGCGAGTCGAGCCTGATCGACATGGACGAGGTCGAGCGCATCGCCCACGAGCGCCAGCCGAAGGTGATCCTCGCCGGCTGGTCCGCGTACCCGCGATTCCTCGACTTCGAGCGTTTCCGGGCGATCGCCGACGCGGTGGGCGCCTACCTGGTCGTCGACATGGCGCACTTCGCCGGCCTCGTCGCCGCCGGCCTTCACCCGAGCCCGGTGCCGTTCGCGCACGTCGTCACGACCACGATCCACAAGACGATCGGCGGGCCCCGCGGCGGCATGATCCTCTGCAAGGAGGAGTTCACGCGCAAGATCAACTCCGCTGTGTTCCCGGGGCAGCAGGGCGGTCCGCTCGAGCACGTGATCGCGGGGAAAGCGGTGGCGCTGCGGATTGCCGCCTCAGACGCGTTCCGCGAGCGCCAGCAGCGCACGCTGGCCGGGGCGCGCGCGGTGGCGAGGGCGCTGCTCGGCGCCGGCGGGGGCGTCAACGTGTTGACCGGCGGCACCGACGTTCACCTCGTCCTGTGCGACCTGCGCGAGTCTGAGCTGGACGGCCAGCAGGCGGAGGACCGACTCGCGGCAGTCGGGATCACCGTGAACCGCAACGCGGTGCCGTTCGACCCGCGGCCGCCGGCAGTGTCCAGCGGGCTGCGGATCGGGACGCCGGCGCTGGCGACGCGCGGGCTGCAGGACGACGACTTCGTCGAGGTTGGCGAGATCATCGCGGCGGCGCTGCAGTCGGGGGAGGACTTCGAGGCCCGGCGGGCGGAGCTGGCCGAGCGCGCGGCGGCGGTGGCGGAGCGCTACCCGCTGTATGCGGGGTTGGGGGCGCCGGCGGTGGTGTAGAGGGCGCCGGCGGTGGTGTAGGTGGCGCCGCCGGTGGTGTAGTGGCCGCCCGACACGGCGCCGGCCGCACCAGTCCGTGCCAACTCTGTGGAGGATTGCCTCGGAAGGCGGGTTTGGCGTCATCCTGGAGGCGTGTTTTGCCTCCCCGATCGCCGTAGCGTTCGTGAGCGGCGGCCGATTCTGGCGCTCACGAACACTACGTTGAAATCTTCGCCGCAACGTGCGTGAGCGGCGAAAACGCGTTGCGCTGTCGAACGTTAGGGCGATTGAGGCCGCCACCCGCCGGCTGATCCGCGCTCAGAAAGGAGCCGTGAGCTGGCGCCAGCTGCGGGCAGCGGGTTGGACGGAGTCGGAGATCAAGACACGGGTCAATCGCGGCGACTGGGTCCGCCGGCATCGCGGTGTGTACATCGCCGGTGATCCGGCGCTCCTGCCGCTCGCGGCCGAGTCGGCCGCGCTGCTCTCGCTCGGCCCGGGCGCGGTTCTCAGTCACCAATCGGCGCTAGCGCTGTGGGCGCTCGGGGAAGCTGAGGCCGGCATCGTCGAGGTAACTGTGGTTGCCAGCAATGCTCGCGCGCGGGAAGGCGTTCGCATCCACCTCGCCACCAGCCTCGACACCCGCGACATCCGCCACCGCGAGAACCTCGCCGTCACCTCGCCGGCCCGGACGCTGATCGACTTCGCCGCCAGCGCCGCTCAGACTGAGCTCATGCAGGCGCTTGGCGAGGCGGTGGCGCGGAACCTGGCCGACGAGCGGGAGCTAGAGCAGGCACTCGAGCGGGTCTCGGCCAACCATCCGGGGGCGGCCGTCGTGCGCGCGATCCTGCGCGACCAGCCGCAGCTGATCCACACGCGTTCGGTGGCCGAGCGCTACCTGCTGCCGGCGATCCGGCACGCCGGGCTACCGCCACCGCTCGTGAACCCGAGGGTGTGTGGCGAGGTGGTGGACCTGTGCTGGCCCGAGCACAAGCTCGTGGTCGAGTTCGACGGCTTTCAGTTTCATCGCAGCCGTGCGGCGTTCGAGAGCGACCGCCGGCGGGACGCGAAGCTCGTCGCCGCCGGCTATCGGGTGATTCGCGTCACCTGGTTGCAGCTCCAGCATGAGCCGTACGCGGTGATCGCGCGGATCGCGCAGGCGCTGGTGGCGCGGGCGGCCTGATCCACCCGGTCTGGGCGGCGCGACGCCCCGGTCCTGTCCTGATGCCATCCTACGGACGACCACGATGCGCTACTCCGACGCCGTCTTCGCTTTCGTCGTTGCGTTGGCGGTCGCGACGCTGCTGACGCCGGTGGCGGCGCGGCTGGCCTGGCGTGTTGGAGCGGTGGCGAAGCCGAGCGAGCGCGGCCTCGCGACCCGCGACACGCCACTCCTCGGCGGCCTGGCGATCCTCGCCGGCGTGCTGGTGGCGTCGGCGATCTGGCTGCCGAGCACGTTCCAGCTGCAGCACGTTGTGCACGGAAAGCCAGGTCCCGGTCCTACGGTCGACATCTGGATGGTGCTCGCCGGCGCGTGCGTGATCACGCTCGTGGGCGCGATCGACGATGCGATCGATCTCTCGCCGCCGCTCAAGCTGCTCGGGCAGATCGGTGCCGCGGTGATCGCGGTCGAAGGCGGCGCTGTGGTGACGGACGTGACGCTGCCGTTCATCGGGGCGCTCCAGTTCCCCAACACAGGCGGCGTGCTCACGGTCATCTGGCTGGTGGCGCTGATGAACGTGGTCAACTTCTCTGACGGCGTGGACGGGCTGGCGGCCGGGCTATGCACGATCGACGGGGTCGCGTTCTCGGTCATCGCGTTCGACCTCGGCGTCAACAACGCGGCCGTGATGGCGGCGCTGACCGCTGGCGCCGCGATGGGGTTCCTGTTTCACAATTTTCATCCCGCCGCCGTGTTCATGGGCGATTCTGGGGCGAACCTGCTCGGGTACATGCTGGGCGTGGTCGCGGTCCTCGGGTCGCTGAAGACGAACGTCGTCGTCGCGCTGGTCGTGCCCCTGGTGATCCTCGCGGTTCCGTTCCTGGACGGGGGCTTCGTGGTCGCGAAACGGCTCAAGTACCGGCGCAAGCCGTGGAGCGGCGACACCAACCACTTCCACCACCGCATGGCGCGGATCGGGTTCAGCCCCCGGCGCACGGTGGCGTACCTGTATGCGTGGACGCTGATGCTGGCCGGTGTGGCGATCGCGCTGCGGTTCGTTCCCTACTCCGACCACCATGGCCACTATCGCCTCGGCTGGGCGCTGGTGATGGGGATCATCGGGGTGGTGGCGCTGGCGGCGAGCGTGTACCTCGTCTACGTGCTCGAGATCCTCAAGTTCAGGCATCGCACGGCCCTCAAGCTCCGTGAAGACAATCCCGACACGAGCGAGCATCAGATCGACGCGGCGGTGCGGCGGGATCTCGAGACGGGCGAGTTCGAGCGAGTCGGCAGATGAGCGCGCTCAGCCGCCCGGAGCGCGCGATCATCGTCGCGATCATCCTCGTGACCGCGGTCGCGGGCGTTCTGCGCTACGTCGGCGGCGTATCCCAGGTGCTGGCCTTCGCGGTAGCGACCGTCGCGCTCGCCGGTCTGGCGTGGATCGTCTCATTCGCCACCGAGCAGGTGGGCCAGCGACTGGGCCCGGCGGCGACCGGCGTGCTGCAGTCGACGCTCGGCAACCTGCCCGAGTTCTTCGTCGTCATCTTCGCGCTGAACGCGGGTCAGCGCGTGGTCGCGGAGACCGCGATCCTCGGTTCGATTCTCGTCAACGCGCTGCTCGTGCTGGGGTTGGTGATCGTTGCCGGCGCGCTGCGCACGCGCGACGGGGTGATGCGCTTCGGCCGGCGGCTTCCCAACGACACCGCGACGCTGTTGCTGGTCTCGTCGTTCATCATCGTCCTGATCGGGCTCGTGCACTCGGCGAACGACTCGGCCTCTCACCACGTCGAGACGATCTCGATCATCGGCGCCGTCGCGATCCTGCTCGTGTACGGCGGCTGGCTGCGCGAATACCTACGCTCCGATCAGCGTCCCGCCGGCGGCGCCGAGCCACCGCGCGTGCCGGTGGCGACGAGCGTCGTGCTGTTGGCGCTCGGCGGGGTCGCCTCGGCGTTCGTCTCTGACTGGTTCGTGCACGCGCTGCAGCCCACGATCAACACCCTGCACATCACCCAGGCGTTCGCCGGGCTCGTGATCGTGGCCATCGCGGGCAACGCGGTCGAGAACGTGGCCGGCATCGTGCTCGCGGCCAAGGGCCGCTCCGAGCTCGCGATCTCGGTGGTCAAGAACTCGGTGGCCCAGATCGCGGCGTTCCTGTACCCGCTGCTCGTGCTCGTCTCGCTGCTGACGGCGACCCGACTGACGTTCTCGCTCGCCCCCGTGTACATCGGAGCGCTGATCGGCACGGCGGTGATCGTCTGGCAGATCACGGGCGACGGGGAGGCGACGGCGTTCGAGGGCGGGGCGCTGGTGGCGACGTTCGTGATCCTGGCCACGGTCGCGGCGTTCGAGAAATAGGTAGGGGGCGGCGCATGCGCCGCCCCCAAGCGGGCGCGCATGCGCGCCCGCTGCCACGGGCGCATGCGCCCGTGGCTCAACCTGCTATCTTACGTTTACGTAAGGATCAGATTTAGCCCATGACCACCGTCCAAGCTCCAGCTCGCCGGCGCGTCGGCGTCGCCGCCCACCACGACAACTACAAGTGGTGGGCGCTGTCGTGCACAAGCCTGGGGATGCTGCTGGCGACGATCAACTCGGGGACGCTGATCATCGCGCTGCCCGACCTCGAGCGCAGCCTGCACACCAGCCTGCTCGAGCTGGTGTGGGTGATCCTCGTGTACATGATCGCCTCGACGGTGCTCGTGCTGAGCGCCGGGCGACTGTCCGACCAGTTTGGCCGCAAGCAGGCCTATATCGGCGGCTTTCTCGTCTTTGCCGTCGCCTCGCTCGGCGCCGGCTTCGCCGCCAACGGCACGCAGCTGATCCTGTGGCGAATCCTCCAGGGCATTGGCGGCGCGTTCCTGTTCGCGAACGCCGCCGCGATCGTCACCGACTCGTTCCCGCGCGAGCAGCTCGGTCTGGCCATGGGGACGAACACGATGGTCGCGGCCGTCGGCCTCGTCATCGGACCGGTGCTCGGCGGCGCGCTGGTGGCGATCAGCTGGCACTGGGTGTTCTGGTTCAACATCCCGTTCGCGCTCCTGGGCTGCCTCTGGGCGTGGCTGATCCTGCATGAGATCACCGGACGCTCCGCGGACACCCAGTTTGACTTTGCCGGGACGGTGACGTTCCTGGTCGGGCTCACAGGCCTCGTGCTCGGGATCTCCAAGGGCGGGATCTCCGGCTGGAACTCGCCGGTCGTGATCGGCGGCTTGGTCGCCTCGGCGGTGCTGCTGCCGGCGTTCGTGATCATCGAGCGTCACCAGCGCGCGCCGATGCTCGACCTCTCGATCTTCCGCAGCCGCCTGTTCTCCGCTGCCGCAGCGGCCGCGTTCATCAACGGCCTCGCCCGTTTCGCGCTGATGTTCGTGTTCGTCTTCTACTTCCAGGGCGTGCAGGGCGACTCGCCGATCCTGGCCGGGATCAAGCTCGCGCCGCTCGCGGTGGGGATGCTGATCTCCTCGCCGCTGGCCGGGATCTGGGCCGATCGACGCGGCTCTCGTGGGATGGCGGTCGCCGGGATGCTCGTCACCGCTCTCGGGCTCGCGCTGATGACCACGCTCCAGCGCGACACGACTTATCTCGCCAGCGGTGCCTACATGTTCATCGTCGGGCTCGGCTCGGGGATGTTCAACTCGCCGAACACTGCGGCCATGATGGGAACGGTGGCGCCGCATCGGCGCGGGATCGCCGCCGGCGCTCGCGTGCTCGTGCAGAACACAGGCGCGGTCATCTCGATCGCCTTCGTGCTTGCGGTCGTGACCTCATCGGTGCCGAAGACGGTCCTGTTCAAGGTCTTCTCGGGCCTGGCCAACCACATCTCGAACGCTCAATTGACTCCCTTCATCGCCAACATGCACACGGCGCTGTGGGTTCTCGCCGCGACCTCGGTCCTCGGCGCGTTGGTCGCCGCCGCGCGACCCAAGCACGGCGACGATCGCGTTGCGGTCCAGGCGCCGGCGCCGGAGGCGGCGCGGACATGACCGCCACCGCTGAGCGCAGCCTGCGGATCGGCGAGGTGGCGGAGTTGACCGGAACGACGCCGCGGACGATCCGCTACTACGAGGAGATCGGCCTTCTGCCCGGCGCCGACGCGACCGGGCGCGGTCAGGGTAAGCACCGGGTCTACACCGAGGCGGATGTCGAGCGGATCAACGAGATCCGCCGGCTGCGCGACCTGCTTGGACTCTCGCTCGAGCAGCTTTCACAGCTCCTCGAGGCCGAGACCGCGCGCGCCGAGCTCAGACGCGAGTACCAGCGCACGGAGGATCCAGATACGCGAAGGCGGCTTCTCGAGCAGGCGCTCGGACACATCGGCACGCAGCTCGAGCTCGTGAGAAGCCGGCGCGAGGAGCTCGAGCAGCTCGAGCGCCAGCTCGTCGACAAGCAAGCTCAGGTGCGCGATCGGTTGGAGGAGCTCGCGCCTTGAAGGCAGGCGTCGACCGCCGGGCGATGGCGACGCTATCGGCCGGCCACACGTTCACCGACATCTCGCAGGGCGCGATCCCGGCGCTGCTGCCGTTCCTGATCTCGCAACATCATCTGAGCTATGCCGCCGCCTCGGCGCTGGTGCTTGCGGCGACGATCTCGAGCAGCGTGATCCAGCCCGTGTTCGGCCACCTCTCCGACCGGATCTCGCTCCCGTGGTTGATGCCGGTGGGGCCGGCGCTCGGAGGCCTCGGCGTTGCGTTGGCCGGGTGGGCGCCGACGTATCCGCTCACGTTCGCGGCAATCGTGCTCAGCGGGATCGGCGTCGCCGCCTTCCACCCGGAGGGGTCGCGCTTTGCCAACTACGTCTCCGGCGCGCGGCGGGCCAGCGGGATGAGCCTGTTCAGCGTCGGCGGCAACGTCGGCTTCGCGCTCGGCCCGGTGTTGGTGACGCCGCTGATGCTCGCGTTCGGCCTGCACGGAACGGTGTTCGTGCTCGTCCCGACCGTGCTGATGAGCGTTGTCCTGTGGTACGAGCTGCCGCGCCTGGTCGGGTTTCGAACCGACGTGGTCGGCGGCCGCGTGCAGCAGCGCGAGCATCACGAGGCGTGGGGGCCGTTCGTCCTGCTGGGCGGCGTCATCGCGCTGCGCTCGTTCGTGTACTTCGGCCTCGTGACCTTCATCCCCCTCTACTACGTCAACGACCTGCACGCGAGCAAGGCGTTCGGCAACACCGCGCTGGCGGTGATGCTCCTGGGCGGGGCTCTTGGAACACTGATCGGCGGGCCGCTCGCCGACCGCTTCGGCCGCCGGACCGTGCTGACGGGATCGATGCTCGTGCTGCCCCCGTTGATCGTCGGCTTCCTCGTCTCCGGCCCGGGGCTCGGAGTGGTGTTCGCTGCGCTAGCCGGAGCGGCCACGATCGCCACGTTCGCCGTGACAATCGTCATGGGCCAGGAGTACCTGCCGGGACGGCTCGGGGTTGCCGCCGGCGTGACGATCGGACTGTCGATCGGCCTCGGAGGCGTGGGGGCGCCGCTGCTCGGGCTCCTTGCCGATGCACACGGGCTGCGGGCGGTGTTCGAGCTGCTCGGCGTGCTGCCGCTGCTGGCGTTGCTGCTGGCCCTGAAGCTGCCTCGTCGGGCGCTCCCGGCCGCGGCTGCCACAAGCGCTCCGCGGCGTCCCGGACGGGCGCCAGTCGGAGAGGCGAACCCGCTAACCTAAAGCTAACGCTGCGCTTCCAGCGGGCCCCAGATCGGGGTTCAACGCAGCGATTCCGCGGTAGTTCGCAAGCGACGCCCGCCATAACCCGCCGGTAGCCTTCCGGCCCTCCCGACTTCCCGTGTCCAGCTTGAGTAGCGCCTCCAGACATCATGACCAACAGCCGTCCCCCATTCACTGGCCGGGACGCCGCCGGCGCCGGAGCGCTGCTGCTCTCCGTGAACCTGATCTGTGCCGGTCTCGGCGCGGCGCTCGGGGCGCTCGTGGGTGCGCTCGTGCCGCTGCTCCTGGTCGGCTTCTTCATCGGCTTCTTCCTGGGGATCTACGTTGTCGCTAGGCGCTTCCGCGGTGTCTGAGGCTCCCGTGCCGCTGCTCCGGTACTTCGACGTCGCGCTCGTGTTGGTCGCAGCGCCCATCCTGCTGCTGATCGGAGTGCCGGCGGTCGGCTATCTCGTCGCCGCGGGAACCTGGATCGCGTTACGCGCGCTGGGGGAGCTGGTCGAGCGGGCGGCGCAAAGCGCGCCGGCGAGCCAGCAGATCTCGATCCGGCTGGGGTACCTGCTCGGGCGTCTGTTCGTACTCGCGCTCGTAGTGATCCTGGTCCGACAGGGCGCCGGGCGCGATGACGGTCTGACTGCGCTCGTGGTGATCGCGGTCGCGTTCACGATGCAGCTCGCCCTCAGCTTCGCCAACCGCCCGAGGTCACGGCGATGAGCAATACGCGCAAGGTCCTGCTGGCGATCTTCGGCTTCTACCTCGTCGGGATCATCCTGCTCGTCGTCATTTTCGGCTTCGGCCACAAGAACAACGAGTTCCAGATCCAGAACGAGTTCAAGCTGAGCGACTGGGTCAGCCTCGGCGTGTTCTCCATCAACCGGGCCGTGCTCTACGTATTCATCGCTGCCGCACTCACCACCGGGACGATGTTGTGGATCTCCCGCCGGATGCATGCGCGGCCGAATCGGGTGCAGACCGCGGTCGAGACGCTGTACTCACTGATGCGCGACAACATCACGCGCGGCAACATGTCCGACCGGCTGGCGGCGAAGTGGTTCCCGTTCATCGGCGCGCTGTTCCTGTTCATCTGGTTCTCGAACCTGATCGGGTACCTGCCGCTGCCGACGAACACCGAGGAGAAGTTCAACATCTTCGGCGTCCACATCCCGTCCTTCGCGCTCTACGCAGCCACGGCCAACATCTCGGTCCCGCTGGTGCTGGC
>JAFAZV010000074.1 GCA_019239445.1 Solirubrobacterales bacterium | reverse complement strand
ACGCGGTAGGTGTGCCAGCGGTACTCCTCCTCCGAAGCGCCGGCGGGGGGCGCCGGACGTGGAGGCTGTTCGTCGACGACCGAGACGCGTGAGGCGCCGGCCGCCTGCTCGCGCGTCCGCACCTCGTCTCCCGGCGACTCGCGCGTGGCGGCCTCTTCGTCGGCGGCGGCGAGCGGGTCCGGGACCTCGCCATGCGGGTGCAGCGGCTCGTCCGCGTGAGGCGCCGGCGCAAGCGTCGGCTCGTCCGCGTGAGGCGCCGGCGCAAGCGTGGGCTCGCCCGCGTCCGACGTCGGCGCGTCCGCGGCCGGTTCCGAGGCCTGCTCGCCTTCCTGTTCGCGATCTCTGAAGTTGAACGTCGACACAGGTCAGCCTCCGATTGGTGCTCTTGGGTTCGCGCCCCAGAACAGCTGGGTGCCCAGCATGCCGATGAGATGCACCGAGACGATGTTCACGACCATCGATTTGGCCGTCGCGGTCCCGACGCCGACCGGCCCGCCGCTTGCGTTGTAGCCGTAATAGCAGCCGACGAGAACGATGACCGTGGCCATCGCCATCGCCTTTATCAAGCTGAATAACAGGTCCGGTGGGTTCTGGAACTGCCAGAAGATGAGGAAGAAACCGCCCGAGGAGACGTCGCCGATCTGCTGCACGACGACCAGGTAGCTGGCCAGGAAGCCCGCTCCGATCGAGCAGATGTAGAGGAACGGCAGCACGAGCCACGACGCCAGCAGCCGCGTCGCGCAGAGGAAGGTCATCCCGCTGATCCCCATCACCTCGAGCGCATCGATCTCGTCGGAGATCCGCATCGAGCCGAGCTCGGCGACGATCCCGGTGCCGACCTTGGCGGCCATCATGTAGCCGAACGCGTACGGCACGAGCTCGCGCAGATCGCACCAGGCCGCGAACACGCCGGCGTACGCCGGCACCCCGTTGGCGCGATCGAAGTAGGCCCCTTCGACGCCGCATTCCAGGCCGATGATGAACACCAGGCCCCAGATCACGAGCGTCGAGGAGACGATCAGGATTCCCGACTGGCGCAGCGCCTCGCCGAAGAACCTCAGAACCCGCAGGGTCAGAACTTCACGGACGATCCGCGCGGTGAACTTGACCAGATCGCCGAACGACTCGATCCAGCCGCGCGGGGTGGCGATCAGGGCTTCCATCAGAGCGCCCGGAGCGTCACTTCGCGACCGTCGTGATCTCGGGGTGCGTCGCGAGCAGCGTCTGCGTGAACGCGTAGTTGAACGCGAACACGCCGAGGAATGCGATCACCACCGCTTGGTTGACGGCGCGGCCGACACCTTCGGCGCCGCCCGACGCAGTCATCCCCTTGTAGCAGCAGACGATCGCGATGATGGCGCCGAAGATCGTCGTCTTGACGACCGATCCCCAGAGGTCGGTGGTGGACGCGTTGTTGAAGAACGTGGCCCAGAACGGACCCAGCGGAGCGTTGTTGACGAGCGTGGCGACGATCCCGCCGAAGATCCCGAACAGCAGCGCGTAGATATCGAACAGCCCGGTGACCAACATCAGGGCCAGGAAGCGTGGGACAACCAGGTTCTTGACCGGATCGACGCCCAACACCTGCAACGCATCGAGCTCCTCGCGGATCTTGCGCGCGCCGAGGTCGGCGGTGATTGCTGTGCCGGCCACGCCGGCGAGCACGATCGCGTCGACGAACGGCGCGAACTCGCGGATCGACGCCAGCACGAAGAAGCCACCGAGCCGGTCCAGCGCGCCGAACAGCACGAGGAAGTTCGCCGCCTGCAGCCCCGGCGCGGCATAACCGAAGGCGACAGTCGAGATCAGCAACGGGAACCAGCACAGCTTCATCGCGAACAGGAACTGTCCGACGAACTCGCTGCCGTATGGATACGGAGGCCTGACCGCGGAGGTGATCGTCTTGCCGGTCAGGATCATCATGTTCCCGACCTCTTCGAGGACGTTCTTAGTCGGCAGAAACGCTCGATCGGCGACTGCTCGAATCAACGGATCTCTTTCCTCCCGGAGTGAACGCTGCCGTGCGCTGCGCGGGCGCGGGTAAGCCTACGACACCGTCGCCGTCAAGGCCAACTGGCAACCGGCGGTGGCGGGTCGCGAGCGACGTTCGCCGGCGTGACGCGGTGGTATGTTGCGCTCGCCGTGACTCGGTTAGGAGCGAGGAGCTGCGTGAGCGCCGCCGCCGTCGCGGTGTCGCTGGCGGTGAGTGCGTGCGGAAGCGGCTCGGCCCAGGACGCGAACGAGCCAAGCGGGAGCTTCCCGGTCGAGGTCACGCGCGCGAGCTGGCAGCCCGCACAACGTCTGGCCGAGCAGACCCACATGGTGATCACGGTTCGCAACACCGGTACGAAGATGATCCCGAACCTGGCCGTCACGATCGTCGACCCGACGCTCAAGTACCCCACCTCGGCCCAGGCCTTCGGCCGGAACGTGAGCGGCGCGGGCGAGACGGCCGGACTCGCCAGCACGTCGCGACCGGTCTGGATCATCGACCGGCCGCCCGGGCCGTGCGGATACGGCTGCGAGTTCGGCGGGCCAGGGGGAGCCGTGACCGCCTACGCCAACACGTGGGCGCTCGGGCCGCTGCAGCCAAACCAGAGCGCGACCTTCAAGTGGACGCTGACGGCAACCAAGCCTGGGTCCTACGTCATCCAGTACCAGGTGGCGGCAGGGCTGAACGGCAAGGCCCGCGCGGTGCTGCGCAGCGGCGGCCGGCCGTGGGGCACGTTCCACGTCAGGGTCTCGAGCCAGCCGGCGCGCTCCTATGTGAACAACGCGGGGCAGGTCGTAAAGCTGCCCTGAGTTGGTAGCGCAGCGCTAGGCCGTGCTCGACTGCTCCCAGAGGTTGACGCCGCCGTCGAGCGCGAACCGGTCGATCTGCTCCAGCTCGTCGGGCTCGAGATCGAGACGCGCGAGCGCGTCGACGTTCTGCTCGAGCTGGCTCACGCTGCTGGCGCCCAGCAGCGCTGAGGTGATGCGCTCGTCTCGCAGGACCCACGCCACGGCCAGCTGCGCGAGCGTCTGTCCCCGACCTTGGGCCAGCTCGTTCAGCGCGCGCACGCGCTGCAGGTTCTCCTCGCTGATCATCTCGGCGGAGAGGTAGTTGCCGCGCTTCACGCGCGAATCCTCCGGCACGCCGTTCAGGTAGCGGTCGGTGAGCAGGCCCTGCGCGAGCGGTGAGAACACGATTGCGCCCACGCCCTCGCGTCCTAGCACGTCGAGCAGCTCCTCCTCAATCCAGCGGTTCAGCATCGAATAGGACGGCTGGTGGATGAGCAGCGGCGTCCCGAGCTCGGAGAGGAGCTTGGCCGCCTCCTCGGTTCGTCGCGGACTGTAGGACGAGATCCCGACGTAGCGCGCCTTGCCCGCGCGGACGGCGGCGTCGAGCGCTCCCATCGTCTCCTCGAGCGGCGTCTCGGGGTCGAAGCGATGCGAATAGAAGATGTCCACGTAGTCGAGCCGCATACGCCGCAGGCTCTGCTCGAGGCTGCCGAGCACGTACTTGCGCGAGCCCCACTCGCCGTACGGCCCCGGCCACATGTCGTAGCCGGCCTTGGTTGAGATCACCAACTCGTCGCGGTAGGGACGGAAGTCCTCCTCGAAGATGCGCCCGAAGTTGATCTCCGCGCTGCCGTACGGCGGCCCGTAGTTGTTGGCGAGATCGAAGTGCGTTATCCCGAGGTCGAACGCACGGCGGAGGATCGCCCGGCTCCTCGACAGCGGTCGATCGTCGCCGAAGTTCTGCCACAGCCCGAGCGAGATCGCCGGCAGGTGCAGGCCGCTGCGGCCGCAGCGGCGGTAGGGAACGCGCTCGTAGCGCTCCGGCGCCGGCGCGTATAACGTGGGAGCTAGTCGTGCGTTGAACGGCACGGCAGCGAGTATCTCACGCGGCGCCGGCGCTTAGCCCGCCTCACGCGCCGACGGTTTCGCCTTGCGGAGAAACCGCAAGGTCCGGCTTTGTCCATACGTACAGTGACTGGGCGCCCGCCGATCACCTACGCTAGCTCGCTCACGCCTCGGGTTCCGAGGCCGAGTCAATGCGCGCCTCCGCCGCCGCCCGAGGCGCTTCAGGAAGGAACGACAAGAAACGCATGCCTCGCATCCGCCAGCAGAACGTGCTCGCAGCGCAGTGGACTCCGAACGGCGGCGCCCTCGGGGCGCCCGATCTGACCATCGCGGACAACCAGGTGTTCGGCGCCAACGTGTTCAGCCCCGCGATCCAGCGCCAGCGCCTACCGAAGGACGTATTCCGACGACTGCAGCAGACTCTCGCGCGGGGTGAGGCGCTGGACACCTCTCTTGCCGACGCGGTCGCGCTGGCGATGAAGGAGTGGGCGCTCGAGCGCGGCGCGACGCATTACACGCACTGGTTCCAGCCGCTCACCGGCTCGACGGCTGAGAAGCACGACAGCTTCTACGCCCCAACGGGCGAAGGCACCGCGCTGGCGGAATTCTCCGGCAAGGAGCTGATCCAGGGCGAGCCGGATGCGTCGAGCTTCCCCACGGGCGGGATCCGCGCCACGTTCGAGGCGCGCGGCTACACGGCGTGGGACCCGACCAGCCCGGCGTTCATTCTCGAGAACCCGAACGGCGCCCTGCTCTGCATCCCGACCGCGTTCGCCTCCTGGACCGGCGAGGCGCTCGACCACAAGATTCCCCTATTGCGCTCGATGGACGCCCTGTCGAAGTCGGCCATCCGGGCGCTGCGCCTGTTCGGCGATGCGGGCGCCCAGCGCGTGTTCACCACCGTCGGTCCCGAACAGGAGTACTTCCTGATCGACGAGCAGTACTTCTTCGAGCGTCCTGACCTGATCACCACTGGCCGCACGCTGTTCGGCGCCAAGCCGCCGAAGGGCCACGAGCTCGATGACCACTACTTCGGTTCGATCCCCGAGCGCATCCTCGCCTGCATGCTCGAAACCGAACGCGAGCTGGCCAAGCTCGGCGTGCCGGTGAAGACGCGCCACAACGAGGTGGCCCCCAACCAGTACGAGATCGCGCCGGTGTTCGAGAACTCCAACGTCGGCTCCGACCACCAGCAGCTGACCATGCAGCTGATGCAGAACGTCGCGCGCCGCTACCGGCTCGCGTGCCTGCTGCACGAGAAGCCGTTTGCCGGCGTCAACGGCTCGGGCAAGCACAACAACTGGTCGATGGGCACCGACACCGGCGAGAACCTGCTCGACCCAGGTGAGACCCCGCACGAGAACCTGCAGTTCCTGTTCTTCTGCGCCGCCGTCATCCAAGCGGTCAACAAGCACCAGGCACTGCTGCGGGCTTCGATTGCCTCGGCCGGACAGGACCATCGCCTGGGCGCCAACGAGGCGCCGCCGGCGATCATCTCGATCTTCCTCGGGGCCGAGCTTGAGCGCGTGTTCGGCGCCATCGAGCGCGGCGAGGTCGGAGAGTCGACACCCGGATCGTTCCTCGGCCTCGGCACGCCGGTCCTTCCGCCGCTGCCGCTGCACGGTGGCGACCGCAACCGCACGAGCCCGTTCGCGTTCACCGGCAACAAGTTCGAATTCCGCGCGCTGGGCTCGAGCCAGTCGCTGTCGCTGCCGAACACGGTGCTCAACACGATCGTCGCCGAAGCGATCGACGAGCTGGCCGATCAGCTCGAAGGCGAGGTCAAGGCGGGCAAAGACCTCGAGGCGGCGCTGCCGCCCATTCTCAAGCGCAGCTACGCCGCCAACAAGCAGATCATCTTCGGCGGCGACAACTACTCCGAGGATTGGCACGCTGAAGCCGAGCGCCGTGGGCTGCTCAATCTCCGCGCCACGCCGGACGCGCTGCCGCACCTCGTGGCCGAAGACACGGTGGCGTTGTTCTCGAGCTACGGCGTGCTCTCGGAGCGCGAGCTCGAATCCCGCTACGAGGTGTTCCTCGAGCAGTACGTCACACGACTGAACATCGAGGCGGAGACGGCGGCTTCGATCGCCCGGACGATGCTGCTGCCGGCGGCGGCACGCCACGTTGCCGTGCTGCGGCAGGCGGAGCTGCCGGAGCTGGTGGCGGAAAGCGAGGCGCTGCTCGCAGAGTTCACCGCGGCGATCAAGAAACTCGAGAACGCCAACCTGAGCGAGAACCAGCCGCACGACGACTTGCTCGAGCACGCCGAGTACATGCGCGACACGGTGATCCCGGCGATGTCCGCGACGCGGACGGCGGCGGACAAGCTCGAGAAGGTCGTCGCGGACGACCTCTGGCCGCTGCCCAAGTACTCGGAGATCCTCTTCATAAAGTGAGGCGTGGCGGGTGCCCGTTTAGATCTGCGCGCGGGCTGCGGATGACGTAGGCGTGCGGGCTCTCGTACGCAAGCAGATCTAAACGGACACCGCGCCCCGCCCACGAGCCACCCGGCGGACCGGCGTTCGTCGACCCGCCGCGCCGGCTGCCCCCGCTTCCATCCGTCGATAGACCACGAACAATTCGACCACTTCGTCGCGCGCGGGCAAGTGGTCGAAAAACCTGTGCCCAGAGCACCACGAATGCGACCACTTCGCGCCGGCACACGAAGTGTGGTCATTCCTGGTGCCGGCGGCGCGAACGCAGAGCCTCTGTCCGGGACGCCGGCGCTCGAACCACCGCGGCTCTAAGCGCACCCCGGCGCGCCTTCGCGCCCCGCCTCGCGGAACCTGCCAAACGGCACCATCCCTTGCGGCCACGCCCGGCGGGGCGCGAAGGCGTCCGGGGTGCGCCGAAACTTGCAAGGGGTTCGTGGTTTAAGAGCTACGGTGACGTGCCGTATGGCGAAGGGCCGCGACAGCCGCGGCCGCCTCGTTGCGGGGGCTGGACGGGTCAGGACGCGGCCGATGCTTGCAGCGCTCGCGCTGCTGAGCGCGCTTGCGCTGACCGTCGCCGCGCCGGCGGGCGCCGGCGCCACCCCGCTCTCGACGCGCGCAATGTGGATCTGGGAGCTCGGCCAGTCCAACGGCGGGAGCCCGGCTTCGATCATCTCCCGCGCGCGCCACCACGGGATCCACACGCTGATCATCAAGAGCGGTGACGGCTCGAGCGTTTGGTCGCAGTTCTCGCGGGGCTTGGTGGCGAGGCTGCACGCGGCGCACGAGCGCGTGTGCGCATGGCAGTACGTGTACGGCAACTTCCCGGTGGCCGAGGCGCAGGTCGGCGCGGCGGCGGTCAGCCGCGGCGCGAACTGCCTGATCATCGATGCCGAGTCGGAGTACGAGGGCAAGTACATCTCCGCCCAGACCTACATTCGGACCCTGCGCGGGCTGATCGGCTCGCACTTCCCGGTGGGGCTGGCAGGTTTCCCATACGTCGACTACCACCCCGGCTTTCCCTATTCCGTGTTCCTCGGGCCTGGTGGCGCGCAGTACAACGTCCCGCAGATGTACTGGTACGACATCGGCACGAGCGTCGATCGTGTCTACGCCCACACGTACGCGTTCAACCGCATCTACCGGCGAGCGATCTTTCCCCTCGGGCAGATCACTGGGCCACCCCCCAAGGCTGACGTGCGCCGCTTCCGGGCCGTGGCTCGGGCTTATCACGCCGGGGGCGTGAGCTGGTGGGATTGGCAGGAAGGCTCCGCCGCCGACTGGTCGGCGGTGTCCGAGCCGCTGCCTGCGCTCGGCGCCTTCGTCCCTGACACGGCATATGCCACGCTCGGCCAGCGCGCGCGCGGGGATCTGGTTGTGTGGGCGCAAGAGCACCTCGTCGGCGCTGGCCAGCCGATCCCGATCGACGGCAACTTCGGCGCCGAGACGCTGACCGCCGTGAAGCGCTTCCAGGCCGCGCACGGCCTGCTCGTCGACGGCCTGATCGGCACCGCCACGTGGCGGGCCCTGCTTCGCTACGCGCCCGCGCCGGTGCGCTGGACCAGCGGCGGTGCACGCGTCGCGCTGGCGAGAGGCGGCGCCCAACCGGTGCCGAAGTCGGCCACGCTTCCTGCCAAGGCGGACGAGTTGCGCGGGCCGAGCGGCGCCGGCTCCCCAGGCACCCATAAGTAAACGCGTTCGCTTCAGCTGCGTTCGAACGCTCGCTCGCAAACGTGCACGCGATGCGGTCAGCCGCGGTCACCGCAGTCGACCGTCCTTCGTCAACCGTTGCACGCCGCGTTGCGAGTTACCAAAAACACGGCGCGCATCTGCGCGGGCGCGTAAGCTTGCCGCAGAAAATCCTGCAGGCGTCTAGTCACAGAAGGAGATCAGCACATGCCCCCCGCTAAGAAGTCGACCTCGGGTCGAGGCAGCGGCAGCGGCTCAGAGTCGACGATCACGCGCAAGGACGTCGAACGCGCCACGGCCAAGTTCGACAAGGCGCTCGACCAGGCGACGCAGGCGCTACAGACAATGCGCAGCGACCTAGGCAAGCACGGCCGCGGCCAGTACAAAGACGTCGCGGCCACGCTGAAGACCTTGCGCAGTGACGCGAAGAAGACGAACCGGTCGGTGATGAAGGATGTCGAGCAGCTGGCTCAGTCTGTGGCCGGCGCAGGCCGCAGCGCGGGCAGAGCTGCCTCGGCCGCAGCAGGTGCGAGCAGCACGAACAAGCGCGGTTCGACAAAGAGCGCGAGCGCGAGCCGGGGTTCATCGAGCCGAAGCGGGTCAGGCCGCAGCTCCTCAGGCACAAGCGCGTCGAGCCGAAGCTCATCAGGCCGCAGCTCATCGGGCGGCAGCTCATCAGGCCGGAGCTCATCAGCTCGCGGCTCGTCAGGCCGCAGCGCGTCAGGCCCCAGCGCGTCAGGCCGCAGCGCCTCGAGCCGAAGCGGCTCGGGTCGAAGCAGCAGCGCCAAGAGCTCGCGCAGCAAGTAATCGCACGTCAAGCCCGCGGCTCGCGCTCGAGGTCTAACTCGGTGCGAACGCCGAGCCGCCGCAGAGCGTCGTTCGCGACCTCGAGGCTGTGCGCCTCTGCTACCGCTCGTGCCAGTGGAGCCGCGTGCGTGAACGAGATCTCGACATCGAGATAGAACGTCACCGCAGCCAGCGTGGTCAACTCGACCGAGCGGGCGCCGCCGCGAATCGAAGCCAAGCCTGAAGCGCCGCGAAACGCGCGCACCGCTTGCGCGCTCGCTTCTGTCGGTACGAGTCGGATCGCGTCCTCCAAGCGATCGGCCACGGGCGCGGTCAGCCCGCGTGCGCCACAGAGCCCATCCGACGCGGCCACGACGGCGAGACGAGCGAGAACCTCTTCCGGCGTCAGCTCTGCATCGCACCCAGCGCCGAAGATCGCGGCCAGAGCTTTGTGTCCGTCGCGCGCAAGGCGAGCCGCCGCCGCAAGCATCAGGGCATCGCACAGCGGACTGCGTAATCCCGCCTCGTGGCCCTCGGCCAAAACGTCGCCGCCGACGTCGACGAACAGCAACAGATCGCAGCCCAGCCGCTCTGACGCGCGCGCGAGTCCAGCCGCCACCGCCGGCGGACCGCCGCCAGGATCGATCAGCACAGTGGGCTCAGAGAGGTAATCCGCCATCCGGGATTCGGCGAAGAAAACGTCCCGATCCCGCACGCGCGTGCGGGCGCCGGCGAGCAGGATTCCCGGTGCCAGCTCGTCGGCGTCAGCGATCTCGTCGGCCCTACGCGGTCCAGGAACCGGATCGATCGGACGGCGCTCCCACGTCAAGCCGCCGACGATCGGCGCACAGCCATCGTAGATACGCATGAGCTCTGCGCTGGCCAGCGCACCGACGACGTCGCCGCCCCCGCCGATGCCGATCACGAGCGGGCGCTTGGCGGCGCGGAGCAATGCCTCCGCGTCCGCAGGCGCGCTCACGCGAAGAGTCGCGGATCCGCAGTGGCGATTCCGTGCACGCCGAGCGCGCGCAGCCCGTCGATCGTCCGGCGCTCGTTCACGGTCCACGCGTAGAGCCGGGCGCGCCGATCGCGGACCGCGTCGAGGAGCACGCGGTCGACGAGCCGATGTTGCGCCATCAACACGTCCCAGCGGCCGGTCGCGAGGCCGCGGAGGACGTGGACGCGCCAGTTCCCCCAACGGCGGCTCATTCGCGCCATGCGCCCGCCGACCGAGACGCCGGTCCGTGCCGCCGGCTCGAGCTCGCGTACCCGATCGAGCACCGCTGGAACTTGACTGCAGATCAGCGTCCGCTGCAGCAGCCGGGCCCGCCGCAGCGCGTCCAGCACGGTCGCCTCACAGCCCGTGTGCTTGAGGTCGAGGTTCAGTCCGATGTCGGAGAACCGCGGCGCGGTCAGGTGTACGAGCGCGTCCGACAGGCACGTTGGCTGACCATGACGAGCATCGAGCACGGTGTGTGCAAGCACCAGATCGCCACGCCAGGCGCGAACGTCGAACTCGATCATGTCGACGCCTATCTCGGCCGCGGCGTCGAATGACGCAGGCGTATTCGCCCGCGCCAGCGCGCTCGCGCCGCCGTGCCCGATCCGTTCGCAGCCGCTCACGAGTCGAGCACGGTGCCGGGATCGATCTGCGTCGGTTTTTCAGCCGTTACCTCGACCGCACCGCGCACCACGACTCCGGCCCCGAACGTCACGTCGCCATTCACGACGAAGCGCTCGGCCTGCCGCAGCGACGGCGGCCCGGACGGGAAGCGCGACTCGAACGCGTCGAGCAGCTTGTAGTAGCTCGAATCGAGCTCGACGAATGGCACCGGCGCGGTCGCTTCGACATGCATCTCGGACGTGAGCCGGTAAACGTCGGAGCGCAGCACGAGCAGGTCGTCGGTCGTCTTCACCGGAACGAACCGGGTTCGCGGCACGCACAGCAGCCGGGCTTCGGAGAAGCTGCCGATCGCAGCCCCCATCGCGCTCTCGAGCTGCAGCACCGCCGGCGAGCTCGAATCGCGCGGATCGACGGTCTTGCGATTGACGATCAGCGGCAGCTCGAGCACGCCGTGCGAGCGCTCGAGCGCGTCGTGCAGCGCGCGCAGCGAGACCCACAGGTTGTTCGTGTTGTAGTAGCGCCAGCGGCGGTAGTCTCGGAACGATTCCTCGTCCTCGGGCGGAGTTTGCGCCGTCTCGCGCAACAGCAGCTGCCCGTTCGCGCGGCGCCGGGCGATGTGCCCGCCCTTGCGGTCAGCCTCGGTCCCCTCAACCACTTCCATCAGGAACGGGGTCTCCTGCGCGGCGACGAACTCGGCGATCCGCGGATCAAGCGTGGCACCCAGGTTGTCCGAGTTCGAGATCATCGCGTGGTCGATCCCGCGTTCGAGCAACGCGGCGAGGAGCCCGGAGCGACGCAACGCTCCGTAGACGTCGCCGTGTCCCGGCGGCGCCCATTCGAGCGTCGGGTTCTGGGTCCAGCTCACGGGCGTCAGCGTGTCGGCCTCGAGCTTGGGGATCATGCTCTGCAGGAACTCGACTGGCAAGCCGTCGAGCGCCAGCTCGGGATGGCGCTCGAGCATCTCGAGCGTGTCACGCTGCGTAGCCTCGCTGTCCATCAGCACGAGCGGCAGCTGGAGCCCGTGCCGGCGGCGCAACTCCATCGTCTGCCCGATGATGATCTCCAGGAACGAGTGCCCCTCGCGCGCCTCGAGTAGCGACTTAGGCCGCTGTAGGCCCATCGTGGTTGCCAACCCGCCGTTCAGCTTGATCACCGCAAAGCGCCGGAGCGCGGCCGGATCGTCTGGCGCCGGCAGCTCGTCCAGCGTCGGCACGCCTTGCGCCGGCTCGAGATCGGCGGTCGGGATCATCGCCGACTCGCCGCTTACGAGCCGCTCGTAGGCGCTGCGGAAGCCGCGGACGGCCTCCTCCGAGTGCCCGGCGGCGCGCATCTTCTCCTCCGCGGCTCGCAATCCCTGATCGTTCATGCTGGCTCATTGTGCCCCAGCTGTGCAAATCGCTGACCTGCGAGCATGCACGCTGGTATGGAGCAACGGCGTATCGAACGACTCGCGCGCGAGGTTTCGGTGATCGGCCTGGGCACTTGGCAGCTCGGCGCCGACTGGGGAACCATCGATCCCGACGACGCACGCGCGACGCTGGAAGCCGCGGTGGGCGAGGGAATCACGTTCTTCGACACCGCCGACGTGTACGGCGATGGTCGCAGCGAGCGCTTCTGCGGCGCGCTGCGGCGAGAGCACTCGAACGTGTTCGTCGCTACGAAGATGGGGCGGCGGGTCGAGCAGCGGCCCGAGAACTACACCCGCGAGGCGTTCCTGGCCTGGAACCGGCGCTCGATCGAGAACCTCGGCTTCGAGCCCCTCGACCTGGTCCAGCTGCACTGTCCGCCCGACGGCGTCTACGAGGACAACGCCGTGTTCGATGCCCTCGATGAGATGGTCAGTCGCGGGCTGATCGCGAACTACGGCGTGTCGGTCGAGACCTGCGCGCAGGCACTGTCGGCGATCTCACGCCGGCACGTGTCCACAGTGCAGATCATTCTCAACTGCTTCCGGCGCAAGCCGCTCGAGCAGGTGCTTCCGGCGGCGCGCGAGAACGGCGTCGGCATCATCGCCCGCGTTCCGCTGGCTTCGGGTCTGCTGTCCGGCCGCTACGACGAGAACACGACGTTCGCGCCCGATGACCACCGAACCTTCAATCGCCAAGGCGAAGCGTTCGACGTCGGCGAGACGTTCGCCGGAGTTCCGTTCGAAGTCGGCGTGCGCGCCGCGCGCGAGCTGGCCGAGCTCGTCGACCCCGGGGTCACGTTGGCCCAGTTCGCGCTCCGCTGGCTGATCGATCAGCCAGGCGTGAGCACGGTGATACCGGGTGCGCGCAACCCCGAGCAGGTTCGTGCCAACGCCGCCGCGGCCGGGCTGCCGCCACTGCGCGAGGACCAGCTAGCTGGCGCGCGTGAGGTCTACGATCGTCTGATCCGGGAGTACGTGCACCACCGCTGGTAGCGCTTGCGCGCCGCTCAGAACCCGACTACGACAGCGCTTGCCAAGCGTGGAACCTGCACACCGATCAGCGCTCAGCGTGCATCTGCGTCGCCACGCGCGTCGAGCACGTGCAAGCAGCTGTCCGCTCCACACGCAGTTTTAGAGGGCGCGCGCGGGCGAAACTTCGCCGGCGAGCGCGGCACGGTCCGCCGGCGCCACTTTCTCGGCCAGCGCCGCGCGAACGGCCGGCGCCACCTCGGTGCCGAACAACTCGATCGAGCGCATGACGTCGCGGTGCGCGACAGCTCCCACGCTCATCTGCGCCAGGTAACGCTGATGCGCGAAGAGCTCGTGCTCGAACAGCAGCTTCTCAACCACCTGCTCGACCGACCCCAACGCGAGCGCTCCGTGCGGCGCGCGCAGGGCTTCGTATTCGGAGCGCCCTGCGGGCGGCCATCCGCGCTCACGACCTATGCGGTTCATCATCGCCAGGTAGGGCGCCGCGAATGCAGCGTCGGCCGCGGCGGTCGTCTCGGCGATGAACGCGTGCGTGTTGATCGCCACTCGGGCCTGCTCCGGGTTGTGTCCGGCGGCGGTGAAGGCGCGCCGGTAGAGATCGACCAACGGCACGAACCGCTCCGGCTCGCCGCCGATGATCGCGAGCGTCAAGGGCAGGCCGAGCGCGCCGGCGCGCACCACCGACCGCGGCGTGCCGCCGACGGCAACCCACACGGGCAGCGGATCCTGCCTCGGGCGCGGCCACACGACCGCGTCGGTGAGTGGCGGACGGTGGCGGCCGGTCCAGGTGACCTCCGCGCGGTCGCGAAGCGCTAGCAGCAGCTCGAGCTTCTCCTCAAACAGCTCCTCGTAGTCGTCCAGGTCATAGCCGAACAGCGGGAAGGACTCAATGAACGAGCCTCGGCCGGCCATGATCTCCGCCCGCCCGCCGGACAGCAGGTCGACCTCGGCGAACTGCTGAAAGACGCGTACCGGGTCATCCGAGCTCAGCACCGTGACTGCACTCGACAATCGGATCCGCTCGGTCTTGACCGCCAGCGCTCCCAGCACCACCGCCGGCGCGGAGACGAGGAAGTCGCGGCGATGATGCTCGCCGACCGCAAACACGTCGAGACCGAGTTCATCGGCCAGCGTCGCCTCCTCGATAAGGTCGCGCATCCGCTGCTCGGGGCTGACTCCCGAGCTGAGGTCGGCGAACGTGGCGACTCCAAGTTCCATGCCGGCGAGCATAGCAAGATAATTGCGGACACAACTATACGAGCGGCACAGTAAGTGAGCAAGCGGCGCGGGCGGACGGACGCCGAGGGGCCTGACGAACGCTGCGATGGCGCGGGCACGGGTAGCGATCGCCGTAGCGTGCGTCAGCGCGGGCCGTTTCAGGCGCTCACGAACCCTGCGGCGAGAAAATCGACGTGACGTTCGCGAGCGGCTGAGTCCACCGGCGCCGGCGAACGTTACGGCGACCGCGCGGGGCGCCCCACTCAGCCCCGTAGCGACCAAATCGCATGCCGGCGCGGCCGATCCCCGGCGCTTCCTCACGTTTGGGCGCGTTTTTCGCCCCAACGCACGCATTCGGCCCCGCTCAGGGTTGAATGCATGCGTTCTGGCCCTCGGTGCGGGCCCGAGCACGAGCCGAGCCACCACCCACTCACCCGCCACCAGCTCGAGGTGAGCTCGGCCGGAAGGCACAGCGGGCGCGGTCAGAGCCCGATGGCATCCAGTGCGGCTTCGAGCTGCTCCTGTCCTTCGAGGAAATCGAGCACGGTGTAGCGTGCCCGCAGCCGGTTGGCGAAGCGGAAGGTCGCGCGCAGCGTTTCCGCATCCACCTCGAGGTATCCGGCCGCGGCCGGGATCCCCGCCGCATCGAGTGCCGCCGCAACCTCGCCGAACAGCGCCAGCGACGGCTCGAGCCGGGCGCGAACCCGCTCCCAAGCCGCCGAGTCTGCCGGCCACGTCTCCCGGCCGGCGGCAAGAAAGCGCTGCTTCTCCTCCACCGCGGCGACGATCTCCGGCGTCGGCGCTCCAAGCCACGCCTGCGCCTCACTTCCGAGCGGATCGCGCCACGGCCGAGGCAACGCCGGCGCGTTCAGCCCGCCACCGAGCGCGTAGCGTTGCAGCGCCATCGCAAACCGCGTCGCATAGCCGACCTGCAACCCATGGGAGGCGTGCTGCCGCTGCCCCCGGGCCGCGAGCAGGTCCCAGAAGTGCGAGGCGTGGTGCTCGCAGCCGCTGGCCGGGCGCGAGCTGCCGGCGAGCGCCATCGCGATCCCTGACTCGATCAGACCGCCCAGCAGCCGCGCCACCCCGTCTGTCTCCCCAGAGAGCACGCGAACGGCGCTGACGGAGGCGAAGCGAAGCGGACCCAGTACTCGGTCCGCAACCCCGGCATCGAACGCCTCTCCATAGAGCAGATGCGACAGGAGCCAGTCCACGCGCGCCGTCGCCTTGCCCAGCAGGTCACCCAGCCCGGCTCGCGTCAGCTCACCGGGCGCCGCGGCGGCGACCCGCGGATCAGCGAAGATCGCCACCGGAGCGCGCGCCGGATACGTGACCTTGACGCCGTCGACCTGCATCGCGGCCATGCCCGAGGCGTAGCCGTCCATCGAAGCCGCGGTCGGCACCGCGACGAAGTCCTGACCCTTCGCGTGCGCGGCGTGGCGGACGATGTCGGTGATCACTCCCGAACCCACGGCCACCGCGAGCGCGTCGCCTTCGAGCCGCCGCTGCACGGCCTGTGACTGCGCCGGGCCGGCGAGCAGTCCCGTCCGCTCGCTGAAGACGAATTCCTCGAGCGCCACTCCTCGAGCTTGCAGCGCCGCCACCACATCGACGCCCGCAGCCTCGCGCGTATTGGCGTCCATCACCACGAGCGGCGCACGCCGGGCCGAAGACCGCGCCTGCACCCAATCGGCGAGCCGGTCGATCGCGTCCTCCGCGATCACCACCTCGATCGCGGCGGCGTTCAACGTTGCCCGTAGTACGCCTGCGGGCCGTGCTTGCGTTGGTGATGCTTCTCACGCACGGCGGCGTCGAGCTCCGCCGCCTCCGCCTCCAGAGTGCAGCTGAGCAGTGTCATCTTCGCCACCTGCTCGAGCGTGACCGCGTTCTCGAGTGCGGCAGCGGGATCGGCGCCCCAGCAGAAGGGTGCGTGACCGCGGACGAGCACGCACGGAAGCTCGAGCGGATCGCGCTCACCGACCGCCTCGATCACCACGGTCGCCGTCTCCGCCTCATAGTCGCGCTCGATCTCCTGTGCCGTCAGCGTTCGGGTGAGCGGGATCGGGTGCGGGGTGAGGTCGGCGTGCGTGGTCCCGAGCAGCGGGATCTCGCGCTGGGCCTGCGCCCACGCCGTGGCCCAGGTGGAGTGGGTGTGTACGACGCCGCCGATCTCCTCCCAAGCGCGATAGAGCGCGCAGTGCGTCGGGGTGTCGGTTGACGGCTTGCGCTCTCCCTCGACGACGTCGCCGTCGAGGTCGACGATGACGATGTCCTGCGCCCGAAGCCCGTCATACGAGACGCCGCTCGGCTTGATCGCCACCAGCCCGCGCTCGCGATCGATGCCGCTGGCGTTCCCCCAGGTCAGGGTCACGAGACCGTGCGTCCGCAGCCCGACATTGGCCGCCAGCACTTGTTGACGTAACGCCTCGAGCACTTAGATCTCGACGTAGTCGATGTCGAGCAGCTCGGCCAGGCGCCGCCAGCGTCGCACGTGATCGCCGAGGTTGGTGACGAAGTGGTGCGGCGCGCCGAGCCGCAGCCAGTCGTCCATGAACGTCTGCATGCCGCGGTCGGGCCGGAAGTGGAAGTAGTGCATCTCGACCTTCGGCAGCTCCGGCGTGTCGAGCACCTCCCCCCGGCCGACGACGAGCCGGTAGAGCTCGCCCTCGATTGGCACCAGGGCCGCGGTCGTGGCCACGCCGGGAACAGCGGAGAACACGGGAGTCGGAGGGTTCTCGAGCCGGCCAATTCCGAGCGGCCGGTCGATCAGCCGCACCGGCCGGTCGCGGCGCGCGATCTTCCAGTTGCCCTCGCCCATGTGGCTGATCAGCACCGAATCGAGCTCCCAATCCATCGCGTACATCTCGCTGAAATGCGCGTCGCCGATCAAGCTCTGCGCCGCGCACATCAGCACGGCCGTGTTCGTGTCGCCTTCGGCCGAGAATGCGTACCCGTCGGCCATCACGTCCGAGGCCGCGAGCAGCGGCAGCTGCTCGAAGCGCCCGTCGCCGCCGATCGAGTCGAAGTGAAACGAGAAGCCGGCGTACCCGCCATCGGAGAGCATCGCCCGGATTGCCAGCTCGAGCCGCGCGGCGTAGGCGTGGCGCTCGCGCGGGAGGTCATCGGCAACCTCGAACTCTGACCGGTGCCGCTCGAGCACTGCCTCCACGTCCGCGTCGGACACTCCCTCCAAGCGCGCCACCAAAGCGCCGAGATCCTCGCTCATCACCGTCGGGCCCAGCCGCCGCAGCATCGCCGGTGCCTCGTAGCGGATATCGCCCATCCCGTTCATCGGGTAGCCGAGCAGCGCGATCCGCGCGCCGCGCAGCGCGGTCACGGTTCGGGCTGCTCGCGCCCAGTCCTCGAACGCGGCGGCGAACTCCGGCGAGCGCCAGTCGCTCGTGATCACCGAGAACGGGATGCCGGCGCGCAGGATCGCGTTGGCCTGGTCCTGGGCGCCGTGAATCCCCTGGTTGTAGGTCAGGTCGGCCATGTCCCACGCTGGGGTGATCGAGCGCTCGGGCTGGATGTTCGCGAGCAGCAGCGGCACCGGCAGTTCGATCAGCGCGCGCACGCTCCGCAGCGCGGGGCCGTACGTGAGCATCACGATCATCACTCCGTCGACGTCCGCGGCGATGAGCTCGCGGCAGATCACTTCGATGTCGTCGCGGTTGCGAGCCGGGCGGATGAAGACGACTTCGGCGACGTCGGACAGCTGATCTGCGACCGATTGCGCGTAGGCGCCTTGGCGCTCGGTGATCCCGGGCAGCATCTCGTCGTAGAGCTCCTGCATGATGCCCAGCAACCCGACCTTCGGCCGCCGCTGCGCCTCGTTCACGCCCTGCTCCTCTGTTCGCTGCGGATCTGCTTGAGGCCGTGCAGCAGCTCCACCTGCGTGCGGCCGAGCGTGTCATAGAGCTCGCGGTAGATCGCGTAGACCTCGGCGTAAACCTCCTTGGCGCCGCCGTCCGGCCGATACGTCCGCGCGGTCCCGGGGCGCGTGCGGGCGATCGCGCTGCCGATGTCATCAAAAGCGCCTCCCGCGACGGCGCCGAACAGGGCCGACCCCCGCGCTGGGATCTCGCTCGACGCCGGCACGTGCACCGGCAACCCACTCGTGTCGGCCAGCAGCTGCATCGTCAGCGGGCTGCGCTCTGCGATGCCGCCGCAGGCCACGATCTCGGAGAGCTCGAAGCCGTGCTCGGCGAAGTTCTCGATCACGCGGCGATTGCCGAGCGCGATCGCCTCGAGCAGCGCGCGGTAGATCTCCTCCCGGCTCGATTGCAGCGTCAGCCCGGCGATCACGCCCGTGACGCCGGCGTCGCCCAAGATCGAGCGGTTCCCGTTCCACCAGTCCAGCGCGATGAGACCCGTCTCCCCCGGCCGCAGGCGCGCCGCCGCCTCCTCGAGCTCGGAGTAGGAGCTTCCGAGCGTCTCGACGTACCAGGCAAGCATGTCTCCGGCCGCCACCTGCCCGGCCTCGTAGCCGTAGACGCCGGGCAAGATGCCGTCCTTGACCACGCCGGTGATCCCGGGCAGCCGGATCTCCTCGGCATGCACGACCATGTCGCAGATCGAGGTCCCGACCACCATCACGTACGTGCCGGCCTGCTCGACCCCTGCTCCCGGCATCGACACGAACGAGTCGACGTTGCCGACCGCGACGGCCACCGACTCCGGAAGCCCCAACCGCGCCGCGACCTCCGGCCGCAGCGTTCCGGCGCAGGTCCCCAGCGCAGCAAAGGATTCGCCCAACTTCTCGGCCGGCCGCTCGAAGCCAGGGTACGCCGCGCGGAAATAATCGTTTGGTGGCAGACCGTGGAGCGGGGACCACAACGCCTTATAGCCGGCGGTGCAGTTCTGCCGTCGCTGCACGCCGGTCAGCCACCAGACGATCCAGTCGGTCGCCTCGATGAACTCGTCGCAGGCGTCATAGACCTCACGGTCCTCGAGCCAGACCTCGATGAGCTTGGGGAAGTACCACTCGGAGGAGATCCGCCCGCCGTAGCGCCCGAGGAACTCTTCGTCGCGCTCGAGCGCGACCTCGGTCAAACGATCGGCTACGGCTTGGGCGGCGTGGTGCTTCCACAGCTTCGGCCAGGCGTGGCGACGTTCGCGCCAGCCATCGAGCTTGCACAACGGCGTGCCGTCTCCGCGCGTCGGCAGCACTGTGCATGAAGTGACATCGAGGCCGATGCCGACGACCTCGTTCGCCGGCACGCCCGCCGCCTCGAGCACCGCGGGGACTCCCGTCTCGAGCACGCTCACCCAGTCGTCGGGATCCTGGAGTGCCCAGTCTCCCGGTAGGCGCTCGCCTGTACCGGGCAGCTCGCGGTCGATCGCCCCGCTCGCATAAGGGACGGTGTGCGCGGCCAGCTCCTCGCCGCTCGCGCAGTCGAGCAGCAACGCGCGGCCAGACTCGGTGCCGAAATCGACGCCGACCGCGGCCGGCATCACGCGCCGTTATCGCCCGCCTGGGCGGCGGCCGCTGCCTCCTCGGCCCGCGCGGCCTGGCGGGCCCGCCGGTACTCCTCGACGACGATGTCGTTGAGCTCCTCGATGCTCGTCTCGGCGGTCGCCTTATCCAGCGCGATCACACCCTCCTGGATCAGGCTGACGCGGTCGCAGGCCTGGAAGACGTGCACGTAGTTGTGCAGGATCATGATGATCGACACCTCGCCCTCGGCCTTCAACCGCGCGATCAGGTCGAGGATCAACGCGCCCTCCTTGGCACCCATAGCTGCCAGTGGCTCGTCGAGCAGGATCACGTCGGCGTCGCCGGAGACCGTGCGTGCGACGGCGATCGCCTGCCGCTGACCTCCCGACAGCCGAGCTACCGGCACGTCCAGGCGCGGGATGTTGATCCCGGTCTCCTCGAGCGCCTTGCGGGCCTCGCGGCGCATGAGGACGTTGTTGAGGAACGGGATCGGCTTGAGCACGCGCTCGCGGCGCAGGAATAGGTTGTGGTAGACGGACAGCTCGTCGACCAGGGCGAGGTCTTGGAAGACGGTGTCGATCCCGCGCGCCCGCGCCTCGTCGACGCTCTTCGGCGTATAGGGCTCGCCTTTGAGCCACATCGTCCCCGAGGAGGGCCTGTGGAACCCGCACAGGATCTTGATCAGCGTCGACTTGCCGGCGCCGTTGTCGCCGAGCAGCCCCAGCACCTCGCCTTTGCGCAAGTGCAGGTTGATGTCGCGCAGCGCAGTGATCGGCCCGAAGCTCTTGGCCACGTGCTCGACGCGAAGCACGTCGTCCGGAGCCGACGACGGCCCTACGACGGGGAGTCCGGCTGGAGCGGCGTCAGCCACGGCCCGACCCCGTCCGCACCCGCGCCACGTAGGTGTTCGCCGCCATCGCGATCAGGATCGCGATCCCTAGCCACAGGTTGAGGTAGTTGGCGCTGACCCCCTTGAGGATCAGGCCGTCACGCAGGATCCCCAGGAACAGCGCGCCGATAAACGCGCCGACGACGGTACCCGAACCGCCGCGCAGCAGCGTGCCTCCGATCACCGCCGCCGCGATGGCCTGGAACAGGATGTCGTTCGAGGCCGACGGGTCCGGGGTAGCCGTGCTGACGCGCACCGCCTCGAGGATCCCGGTGAACCCGGCCAGCACGGCCGCGAGCATGAAGTTGCGGATCAGCACGCTGCGCACCCGGATGCCGGCCTCGGCCGCCCCGTGCCGGTTGCCGCCGACCGCGATCGTGTACAAGCCCCACCGGCTCAGCACGAGCACGAGCTGGAGGATCACGACGATCCCCACCGCCCAGATGAGCTCGGAGTACGTCCCTTCGCCGAAGACCTGCGAGAACGTGTTGACCCCGACCACGGCCGTGCCAGGAGTGTTGATCGGGGTCGCGTGGGACATCACGAGCGTGACCCCGTCTAACACGAACAACATCCCCAGCGTGGTCACGAAGGAGCTGATCCCGAGGTACGCGACCGCGAATCCATTCGCTGCGCCGAGCAACGAGATGATGATCAGCGCCAGGATCATGGCCAGAATGAGCGGGATTCCCGCGCTGTCCAGCTTTTGGAACAGGAACGGCGTGAACAGGTACATCGCCCCGATCGACAGGTCGATCTCGCCGGTGATCATCACGAACACCTCGCCGGCCGCGAGGATCGCGTACGGCGCGAAGTACGGGAGCAGGTTCTTGAAGTTCCCGCCCGTGTGGAACCGACCCACGCTGACCGAGAAGAAGATCAGCGCGAAGATCGTGATCAAGATGATGCTGCCCTCACGCAAGGTGAGGAGCCGCATCAGAGCCGGCGGGATCCGTGGAGCCCGGCGTGCCCGATCTCCGGGCGGGGCGGTGGCCGGCGGTGCGGTGACAGCCATCGGCGCCTTACGTTTACCCGTTTAGGCCGTTCGGGTCAACTACGCCTTCTGGACGCCTACTCCTGTGGCCGTGCCCTCGTAGCGGCTCTTGGTCGTCACGTAGGGCTTGATCGTCGTCTGATCGAGGAACTTCAGGCCCGTATTGACGTCCGCGATGCCAGTCAGCTTCTGGGTCGCCTGGTACATGTACATCTGCTGGATGGGGATGAAGCCCTGCAAGTAGGCCTGCTGGTCGATCGTGAACTGGATATAACCGGCGGCGAGCAACTGCTCGGTCGGCCCGAGCAGGTCATAGCCGCCGCCCATCACCTTGCCCTTGAGTCCCTGCTTCTGAATCGTCTGGGCGACACCCTGGGTGCTGCCGGCGTCGACGGCGAACATGCCCTTGGTGTTCGGGTGGCCCTGGGCGTAGGCCTGGATCGTCGTGAGCTCCTGCGGCAGCGCCGCGCCCGTGGCGACCACGTGGGTCGTGATCGACGGGTGCTTCTTCAGCGTGGCAAGGGCGCCGTCAATCCGCGGCTGGATGTTGAGCGCGCCGGGCGTCGCGATGAACAACGCGACATCCCCGGATGGGACCAGCGAGGCGATGTGCGTCCCCATCTCCTCTCCGGATAGTCTCAGGTCCTGGCCGATGTAGGCCAGCCGCGCATTGTTGGGAACGTCGGCGTTGTAGGCGACGACCGGGATGTTGGAGGAGATCGCCTTGCTGACTGGAGCGTTGAAGGCATGCAGGTCGACGAGCGAGACGGCGATGCCGTTGACGCCCGCGCTCACAGCGCTGTTGAGCGCGTTGACCATCTCGGAGACGTTCGAGGTCTGCGATCCGGTCCACTGATACGAACAGCCGAGCAGCTTGCACGCGTCCGAGGCGCCGTTCTGCGTGGGGGTGAAGAACGGGTTCGTGGTCACGTGGTTGACCATCGTGAACTTGTAGGCCTGCGACGAGCCGAACACGCTGGCCGCGCCCGAGCTGCCAGCCGCTGACGCGCTCGAGGTCGATTTGCTGCTACTACCGCACGCCTCGAGGATCGCCGCTGCGACGCCGGCGGCCCCTCCACTCAGGGCCGTACGCCGTGTGACCTGGCGCCAGCGCTTGACGGGAGTGTCCTCCTCCTTGCGCTCGTCCCACTCGAGCCGCTCGACGGCGTCGTCCAGGATATCCAGCTCTGACATCTACGCTCCTCTCTCTCCAGCGCCGAACCAGTCCCGCGCGTACGGTCTCAAACTCGGCCGGTCGTGTCCAATCGACTTAATCGAGCGTCAATCCCACGCGCTCGGGCTCGCCGGCGGCGCGAAGGCGACGTAACTGCAGCAAGTTCCACAACCATGCCCGTAGGTGTTCCACGGGCAGGGTCAATCTCCTACGTTTGGGTCCTCCTCTCCAGTGAGCGGCGCGATGTTAACGATCACATCAGCCGGCTGTCAAACCCGAATCGCACCCGTTCCCGCGGTCACCGCGGTGCTGCTGCGAACGATCAGCTCGGGCACCACCGGCGGCTCCTGGACCCACTGCGCGCCCGCCGCCATCGCGCGCAACAGCAGCCTCACGCCACGCCGGCCGAGCTCGCCGAAGTCCTGGCGGATCGTCGTCAGCGGCGGCGTGAAGAACTGCGCCTCGGGGATGTCGTCAAACCCAACCACGCTCACGTCACGCGGGATCCGCCGCCCCGCCTCGTGCAGGGCTCGGAGCACGCCGAGGGCCATCTGGTCGTTGGCGACGAAGACCGCGCTGACGTCGCGGTCGCGGCTCAGCGCGCGACCCAGGCTGTAGCCCGACGAGGCGCTCCAGTCGCCGGTCAGCGGTGGCGGCGCGAACGCGTCGCCCTCGACCAGCGCGTCGCGCCAGCCGGCCAGCCGCTGCCGCGCCTCGAGCCAGTCGGGGGGCCCGGCCACGTGCCAGACCGTGACATGCCCCAGCTCGAGCAGGTGGCGCGTCGCCGCGACCGCACCCGCGTGCTGATCGACTGCGGCAACGGGCATCGAGTCGGCGGCGCCCGCCTCGACCGCGACCATCGGCAGGTCGCTCGGGAGCTCGCGCAGAGCGTCAACCGCTTCCTGGAGCGGCGCGATCATCAAGATCCCGTCTACGCCGTGCAGGCGCAGGCGCTCAACGGCATCGCATACCGAATCGCGGTCGAGCGCCTCGAGGCTCGCGACGATCACGAAGTAGCCGGCCGCGTGTGCGGCGCGTTCGATCCCGAACAGGGTCGACGCGGGGCCGTACAGGGTGGTGTCGAAGGAGACGACGCCGAGCGTGCTGGAGCGACCGGTCACGAGCGCACGTGCGGCCGAGTTCGGGCGGTAGTCGAGCTCGCGCATCGCGGCGATCACTCGCTGGCGCGTCTCCTCGCGGACGTGCGGGCTGCCGTTGATCACGCGCGAGACGGTCTGATGAGACACCCCCGCGAGCCGTCCGACGTCCGCCATCACCGCCGGCCGGCGCCGGATTGCGGTGGATATGTCGTCGGAGTCCATCCGCGGCCCGTCCAGAGGGGTTCGTCGTTTGCCGTCGGGCGACGCACGAGCCTGAGGCGTCGGGATGTTAACGCTCACGCGGCCGCGCGTATATGCGTCGCGCGGCGGTTAGGATCGGCCCCGGCCAGCACCATCTCGGAGGAGGACGATGAAGACGAGCCTCGGCATCTGGGCTTTCGGGCCGATGATCACACGGTTCGTGCCCGCGGGTTATCAGCCACCGCACGGGTACGACGTCGAGCCGGTTGCGGACAAAGTTCACCGCGC
>JAFAZV010000106.1 GCA_019239445.1 Solirubrobacterales bacterium | reverse complement strand
AGAGTGATCATGCTTCATTCAGTATAGCGAGCGCATCCCGCTACGCTTGAACCGAATGTCTGCAACCCCGCAGGAGCTGAAGCAGCGGATCGAGGCGAACATCCCCGGTGCCCAGGCCGAGGTTACCGGCGATGGGCATCACTTCAGTGCCTCAGTGTCCGCGCCTGCCTTCAAAGGACTCAGCCGGATCGCCCAACACCGGCTCGTCTATGACGTCTTCGGCTCCGAGGTCGGTGACCGGATCCACGCCCTCTCCATCCAGACCAAGGCTTCCGAAAGCGAGAACGAATCATGAGCGATAACCCCATGCGCGAAGCGATCAAGAGCGCGATCGACGAGAACCCGGTGATCCTGTTCATGAAGGGCAATCCCGACCAGCCAGCGTGCGGCTTCTCCGCCCGTACGGTCGCCGTGCTCCAGTCGCTCGGTCAGCCGTTCGCGGCCGTCGACGTGCTCCCCGACCCCCTCATCCGCCAGGAGCTCTCCGCTCTTTCGAACTGGCCGACGATCCCGCAGCTGTTCGTCGACGGCGAGCTGGTCGGCGGCCACGACATCGTCATGGAGATGTACCAGTCAGGCGAGCTCCACCAAGCGCTCGGGCTCGAGGCTGCGCCCGAGGAGCCGGCCCCGGAGGCGCAGCCGGCGCAGGCGCCGCCCCTCTCGATCGAGAACCGGATCTAGCTCCGCCCGCGCTCGCGCTCGAGGCGGCCGGGGCGTAGCGGCGTGAGCATCCTGCGGGCGGGGATCGAGAACACCGCCGGAGCTTCTGTCGCCGGGGGCGTTGTGGCGCTGCGCTTCGACGGCGAGACGCTGTGGGCGCTCGACCAGCGACGGCTTCCGTTCGAGGAGGTCGAGCTTCCCTTGTGCCGCGCGTCCGAGGTGGCCGAAGCGATTCGAGGGCTTTCGATCCGGGGAGCCCCGCTGATCGGCGTGGCCGCCGCTTACGGCATTGCCCTCGAGCTGATTCACGACCCGAGCCCGGAGTCTCTCGAGCGCGCCACCACAATCCTGCGGGCGGCACGCCCAACGGCCGTGAATCTCGCCTGGGCCGTCGACCGGGTGCATGCCGCAGCGGTCGACGGCGGCGCCGCCGCCGCGTTGGCGCAGGCGCGCGCGATCCACGAGTCCGAGCTCGCGGCGAGCGCGGCGATGGCCACCGCCGGCGCCGACGCGCTCGCCGGCGTAACCCGGGTGATGACGCACTGCAACACGGGTGCCCTCGCCGCGCCGGGCGCCGGCACGGCGCTCGGCGTGATCGCCGAGCTGGCGCGCCGCGATCAGCTCGAGTACGTGCTCGCCACCGAAACGCGGCCGCTGCTCCAGGGTGCGCGCCTGACGGCGTACGAGCTCTCGAAGCTCGGAATCGCGCACGAGCTGATCGTCGACTCGGCCGCCGCCGGCCTGATCGCCGGCGGCGCGGTCGGCGCAGTGATCGTCGGCTGCGATCGCGTGGCGGCGAACGGCGATGTCGCCAACAAGGTCGGCACCTACGGGCTGGCGCTGGCGGCGCGCGCAGCCGGGATCGAGTTCATCGTCGCGGGTCCGACCTCGACGATCGACCCTGCCTGCGCGTCGGGTTCAGAGATCGTGATCGAGGAGCGCGATCCTGGCGAGGTGAGACAGGCACACGGTCAGCTGCTGACCCTGCCGGGCACCGCGTGCCGAAACCCAGCCTTCGACGTCACCCCGGCCGAGCTCGTGACCGGGCTCGTGACCGAGCGCGGCGTCGTGCGCGCGCCGACTCGCGAGTCGGTGCTGGCGCTGCTCCCCGGCTAATCGGCGGGCTGCCGCTCGCGCCGGTACGCGAGATGCTCGACGATCCGGCGTGAATCGCAAATCGCCTCGCCGTCGATCACCAACACCGGCACCCGCCGCTGGTCGCTCAGCGCCTCGACCTCGGGGCGTCGCGAGCGCCCCTGCGGGACCGCGACTTGATCGAACGCGATCCCTTCACGCCGCAGTGCACGTGCCACCTTGCCGCACGGGCACAGCCAGTTCGTCGGCGTTGTGCAGCGATACAGAACCGCCACCGGGGCTTCTACGCTCTCGCGTCGCCGAGCGCTTCCATGCCGGCGATGTTAAGCGCGCTGGTAGGGTGCCGCGCCGATGCCGGTCGCGATCGTGTCCGACACGTGCCACTACCTCCCGGCCGAGGTGGTCGCCGAACACGACATCCACCTCGTCAGCCTGTACATCCACTGGCGTGACGAGACGATCCGCGAGAGCGAGATCACCGATCTCGACGCCTACTACGCCCGCCTCCGGGACACGTACGAGCTCCCGACGACTTCGCAGCCCTCGATCGGCGACTTCCTCGGGGTCTACGAACCCCTGCTCGCGGCGGGCCACGACATCGTCTCGATCCACCTGGCCGGGGGAATGTCCGGGACCGTCAGCGCCGCCCATCAGGCCCGTGAGCGCTTAGGCGGACGCGCCGAGCGCGTTCACGTGATCGACTCCGCCACCGCCTGCGGCGGCCAGGGGTTCATCGTCCTCGCCGCCGCCGCGGCCGCGCGTGAGGGGGCCGACGCGTCCGCCGTCGCCGAGCGCGCCCGGCGCGCGCGGGCCGAGCTGAGGCTGTGGTTCGCGATCGACACGCTCGAGTACCTGCGCCGGGGCGGGCGCATCGCCGGTGCTCAGGCCTGGCTGGGCTCGGCGCTGAAGATCAAGCCGATCCTGACGGTGGAGTCCGAGATAACGCCCGTCGAGCGCGTCCGCACGTCGCGTCGCGCCTTCGAGCGCATGGTCGAGCTGCTGCGGACCTGCGCGGAGGAAGACGCCGACGTCTGGATGGTGCAGCACATCCAGGCCCCGCGTGAGGCGCGCGAGCTCGCCCGCCGGGGCATCGAGCTCTTCGGCCACGGCCCTCTGATGATCTCCGAGATCGGCCCCGTGATCGGCACGCACGTGGGTCCGGGGCTGCTCGGCACAGGCGGGATTCCGCAGCGTTTCCTCTAGACGACGTCCGACGGCGCGGAGCGCGCATCCGGCAGCCCAGAATCGCCGTCACGTTCGTGAGGGCGCCAGAAAATCGCCGCTCGCGAACGCCACGGCGAAACAATCGACGCCACGTTCGAAAACGGCGAGATCAGCCGGCGCCGTCGAACGCTGCGGCGATCCGCCGGTCATTGAACGAGCCGCCGACCCCACCAGTCGGGGGGTCCAACCGCGCATCCGCGGCGGCAGAATCGGCCCGGAACCTCCATCAAAGCTGCCGCAACGCGCCCGAGCGGCATCACCGGCAGCATGATCCCGGCTCGCGGCCGGAGAGAGCTGTGGAATTTCTGCTGATCGGTTTCTTGCTTTGGATAATGCTTCTGGTGGTGGCGATCGCCATCTGCCGCGCTGCCGGCCACGCTGACCGGAGCACGACGCAGGATTATGAGACTGAAGTCCCCCGTGACGAGGTCTCAACCGGCGGGATCGGGTTCCAGTTCCCGACCGCCTAGAAGCGCCGGTCATCTTCGCCCGCAGACCGCCGGCCGCTTCGCACGGCGCTTCTGAGAAACCGCCGACCGGCTACTGTTCCCGGCGCCGGCGGCCAAAGCTCAGGGCGCCCAGCGCCGCGAAGCCGCCGCCGAGCACGAAGCCCGCGATTCCGGCCCCGATCATCACCTGCTGCTGATGCCGGCGCAGCTGCGCCCGCCAGTCGGTCAGCCGAACGACCTCGACGCGCAACTTCTCGATCGAGGTCCCGAGTTCCTGGCGATTCTGCTCGATCGACGCGCGGATCTCTTCCGGCGTGCGCGTTGGCATCTAGTGTGCCGTCCGCATCGCCGTCACTCCTCGGCCCCCGTTTTCACCGCCACGGTGGCTCGGATCTTCTTCGCCTCGTCGATCGCCATCGTCGGCGCCGGCGCCCCGACTCGCAACTTGCGCCACGCGAACAGGAAGGCGCCCAGGGTCAGGACGAGGAGGATCGCGAACACGATCACGAAGCCGGGCCAGAGGTGCCCGATGATGTCGTTCAGCCCCCACGCCAGGGCGAGCAGCGCGAAAGTCACGGCGAACACGCCGAACACCGCGCCGGCCGCGACTGCCGCGGCCCCCCGCGCCAAGCTCGTCGCCTTCTGCTGCACCTCGGCCTTGGCCAGCTCGACTTCCTCACGCACGAGCACCGTCATCCGCTCAGAGACCTCGGCGACCACGTTCGCGAGGTTTTCGTTCTGAGTGCTGCTACCGGGCAAGGCGCTTCAAGATCAGGGCGAGCAGGAACCCGCCTGCGAACGCGGCCGCGACCGCGACCTCGGGGCGCTCACGAGCGATCGCGAGCGGTCCGGAGTCGGCGGGTCCGTCGCCCGAGGGCGGCGGTAGGCCGGGAGGCGGGGGCGGTGACTGGCTCGCGGTCAAGGGCGGAGGTGGCTGGCTCGCCGGCGGTGGGCTCGGAGGCGGTGAGACGACCGGGGGCGGCTCTGGCGCCGGCGGCGGAGGCGGGCCGCCGGAAGAAGACGGCGGAGGCCCGGGCGGTCCGGGGGTCCCGCTCGCGATCGACTCAGTTGAGGGCTCCCCGCCACCACCAGCACCCGCCGCCTCAGCCGGCGGAATGATCTTCGTCTCCCTGGCCGGCGGCTGCACGTCGGCTACCGGCGGCACGACCCGAGTCTCGGCGGTTTCCCGCGGCTCCCCGCCGGCGGGCTCGGAACCCGCCGCCGACTCCGCGCCGGCGGCCGCCTCGGCACCGGTGGCTTCCGGCTCGTCCGGAGTCTGCGGCCGCTCGGTCACTCCGGCGGGTCCTCCTTGAACACGCGCGTCCAGATCATCACCGCGGCTCGATTAGCGGCGATGCTGGCGACGGCGCCCGCGCCGGCCAGCAATCCGGACCAGAGCAGTCGCTTCACGAGGGGGCTCTCAGTCATCGCGCGGCATTCAATCAGACTCGGAGGCCGTGACGGGGGTCTTGCAGACCGTGCCGCGCCGAGCGAAGGGGAACCTGCAGACCGTGCCGCGCCAAGCGAAGCGGATCCTGCAGACCGTGCCGCGCCAAGACGCCAAACCCGCGCGCGCGGCTGCCACGCCAGCCTGCCGTCAGGCCTCGAGCCCGCGGCAGATCGTTTCCACGATCAGGCTCTTCGAGCGCTCGAGCTCCTCGTCGGCGACGCGACGGCTGTCGAAGATCCAGCCCGACAGCACCTGCTCGATGGACCCGTAGAACGCCAGCGCGGCAAACTCCGGCGTTATCTCGTCCCGGAATACTCCGTCGGCCTGGGCGCGGGCGACGATCTTCGCGATCTGCGCGTAGGCATCGCGGATCTTCGCCAGATGAGTGCGGCCGAACGTGTTGGCGGCACGGGTCACCTCGACGATGATGACCTTCATCAGGTTCGGATCGTGTCGATAGGAATCGACGATGAACGCCGCGATCGCCTGCAGCTTCTCCCGCGGCTCGCCGTAGGCGGCGTCGGCCTCCGCGATCGCCGCCAGCATCACGTCCCATCGCTCGAGGAAGAGCGTGCTGAGGATCTCGTCCTTTGAGGTGAAGTAGTGGTAGACGAGCCCGTAGGCGACGCCCGCCTCATCCGCGATATCCGACACGCGACAGGTGTGAAAGCCCTGGCGCGCGAACACGCGCACCGCGGCGTCGAGGATCAGCCTGCGCTTGTCGACCGCGGCCGTCGTCATCCGACCGGGACTTCGTAGATATGCGGCCGGCGGTGGCGCAGCGACGGGAGCCGCTCGCGCACGTCGCGCAGCCGCGCGAAGTCGAGCTCGGCGACGATCGCCGTCTCCGCGTCCGGCGCCCCCGCCAGCACGATCCCCCACGGGTCGACGATCAGCGAGCGCCCGCCTGAGCGATGTCCCGGCGGATGGGCGCCGATCTGATTCGGCGCCACCACGAAGCATTGATTCTCGACCGCCCGGGCCCGCAACAGCAGCTCCCAGTGGTCGCGGGTCGTGGCGAGGGTGAACGCAGCCGGAACCGCGAGCACCTCGGCGCCTCGAGCCACCAACGCGCGATAGAGCTCCGGAAAGCGCACGTCGTAGCAGATGCTCATCCCGAGCGCACGACCGTTCGCGAGCTCCGTGACCACCGGCTCGTCGCCCGGCTCCTCGCGCGCCGATTCGGTGTAGACGACGCCGTCGACTTCGACGTCGAACATGTGGATCTTCCGGTAGACGCCGTGGAGCTCGCCATCGGGTCCGACGTGCACGCTGGTGTTCGAGGTCTTCTCACGTCCCCCGACGCGCTCTACGATTGAGCCGGCGATGAGATCGATCCCGAGCTCGCGCGCCGTCGTGCGCGCCCACGTGATGCAGCGCCCGTCGAGCGGCTCGGCCGCCGCCGCCATCTCCTCGGCGCGCCCGAGGGCGTTCCACTTCTCCGGCAGGACCACCACCTCGGCGCCATGAGCGGCCGCGTCCCGCACCAGGCGATCCGCAGTCTCGAGGTTTCTGTCTGTGTCTTCGGTGGCGTTGAGCTGAACGGCGCCGGCACGCATGGGATCTCCTCCTCCTGGTCCTGATTGACCAGTCAGTCAGCGGCTTTGGAGACAGGATACCGCCGCGCGGGTCTCGTCCTCCCCTATCGCGGCCGCTTTGGCGATCCGCGTCCGCCGGAGCTAGCCGCGTTGGCGCTGCCGCCGGCCCCGATGCCGTCCCACCACGCCGGCCGTCCGCTCAAAAGCTGGCGCTACGTCGGCGTGTACGGCCCCGAGCTGATGCTGTGCATCGCGGCGGTCCGGGTCGGGCGCACCCGCCAGAGCTTCTGGGCCGTCTGGGACCGCGCGCACCACGCGCTCCTCGAGCGAACCGCGATCGGAGGGCGCGGGCGCGTCGAGCTCGGCCCGGCGACGGTGCGGGTGCTCGACCGCTCGCTGCAACTGCACCTGACGCTGGGCGAGGGCGACGGCATCGAGACGATCTGCCCTGCCGGCGCGAGCTACGCCTGGACCCGCAAGCAAGCCCCCGTCCGCGCGACCGGGACCATCGTGATCGACGGCCAGCCGCGGCAGATCGACGCGCAGGCCGTGATCGACGATACCTCCGCCTACTACCCGCGGCACACGCGCTGGCGCTGGTGCGCCGGCGTGGGGAGGTCAATCGACGGACACCACCTGGCGTGGAATCTGGTGGCCGGCGTCAACGACCCGCCGCAGAACAGCGAGCGCACGATCTGGGTGGACGGCGCGCCTTCCGAGGCCCCACCGTCAACGTTCGCCGAGGACCTGAGCTCCGTCGACGGCCTGTGCTTCAGCGCCGAGGCCGTGCGCGAGCGTCGCGAGAACCTGATCCTCGTGCGCAGCTCCTACCGCCAGCCGTTCGGCACGTTCTCGGGTGAGCTGCCGGGTCGGATCGCGCTGGCCGAGGGCTACGGCGTCATGGAAGCGCACGACGTGCACTGGTAGCGCGCGTGTGTCAGCGCTCGCGGTGCGCCCGCAGCGCCGCCAGCAGCAGCTTCGAGTGCATCGCTCCGATCAGGTCGCGCAAGGGCTGCGCCCCGGAGGCGATGATCTCGACCGCGCGGTCGACGTCGACACGTCCCGCCAGCCGCTCGAGCAGCACCCCCACCTCCTCCTCGACCAGCGGCTCGAGCGCCTCGCGATAGCGCAGCGTGTCGTACACCGTGAAGCCGATCGCCTGCTCGTAGCCGCCGGCGCGGAAGCGGGAGATCGCCTCGATGATCGCGACGTCGTCGGTGTCGTAGCCGCGGCCGTTCGGCGTCAGCACACCAATCTCCTCGAGCCGGTCGAGTACGTTCTGCGGCACGTCGTAGGTGGCGCGGACCCTGGCTCGCGAAACCCGCCGCGTCTCCCGCGCCTGAATCGCGCGCTCGAGGATCCGGTCCTCGAGCTCGATCATCCGGGCCGCACGCTCCGGATCCTCGGCCATCAGCTCGCGGATCACGCGCAGAGGCATGTAGCGCTCCTCCTGCAGGCGCTTGATCAACCGCACTCGATCGACAAACTCGCTCGGGTAGTAGGCCATGTTGCGCGAGGTCCGTACGACGCGCTCGTCAGAGCCCAGCAGCCCTTCGCGGAGGTAGTGCTTGATCGTCCCGGCGCTCACGCCCGAGCGCTCGGCGAGCTCGGACATCTTGAGCAGTCCGTTCCCGGTGGCGCTCATGTGCGCAGGAACGAGCCGCGCACCGATCCCGCCGGGCCCGCGACGGCGCCCGCCTCGTGCAGCACGACGATCGCCTCGGAGCTGAACCCCGCATCCGCGAGCACCTCATCGGTGTGCTCGCCGAGGGCCGGACCGGGAGCCCGCGCCGGGTCGGCCGGTGTCCGGCTGAGCTTGATCGGTGCGCCCAGCAGCCGCACCGGTCGCTCGGCGCCAGGTTGCTCGAGCTCGACCACCATCTCCCGCTCCGCCACCAGCTCGGACGCCAACGCCTCGTCGAGCTCGAGCACGGGCTCGAGGCAGCAGTCGTGCTCGGAGGCGAACTCCCGCCACTGCTCCCGGGTGCGGCCGGCGAAGATCTCGCTCACGGCGCGATGTGCGTCTGACCCGGGCGCGTCGAAGGCGTGCTCGAGCAGGTCCTCGCGCTCGACACCACGGCACCAGGCGGCCCAGAACTTCGGCTCGAGCGCGCCGAGCGTCACGTACCCGTCGGCACAGCGGTAGGGGCGATAGCAGGTGAGCGCGCCGGCGAGCTGAAGCTCGCCCCGCCGCGCCGCTCGACCGGTGGCGAGCGCTTCCGCGGCGACCAACGCCAGCCACGACAGCGAGCCGTCGAACATCGAGCAGTCGACGAGCTGGCCCTCGCCGGAACGCTCGCGCTCGCGCAGCGCGACCATCACGCCGAGCGCCCCGGTCAGAGCTCCGCCGCCGAGGTCGGCGATCTGGCCGGCGGCCTGCACCGGCGGCCCGTCCGCCTCGCCGGTCAGCCCCAGCAGCCCGTTCAAGCCGAGGTAGTTCATGTCGTGGCCCGAGCGATCGCGGTTCGGCCCGTCCTGGCCGTACCCCGTGATGGCGCAGTACACGAGGCGAGGATTGACCTCCTGCAGCCGCTCGTAGCCGACCCCGAGCCGATCGAGCACCCCCGGGCGGAACGACTCGAGCAGCACGTCGGCGTCGCGCGCGAGGCGCAGCAGCACGTCGCGCCCGCCTTCCGTCTTCAGATCGACGCGGATCGAGCGCTTGCCGCGGTTCAAGGCCAGGAACAGCGCCCCCCGCGCCGTCGCCTCCGCGCCCTCGTAATAAGGCGGCGACCAGCGCACGTAGTCGCCCATGCCGGTGTCCTCGACCTTGATCACGTCGGCACCGAAGTCGGCCAGCAGCAGCGAGCAGAACCCACCCGGGAGCAGCCGGGTCAGGTCGAGCACGCGCAGGCCGTCAAGCGGCAGGCTCACGCACCCTGATCCCAAGTAGCTCTCGCGCCTCGGCCACCGTTGCCGGCCGGCGCCCCGCGTCCTCGCACATCTGCCTCGCCTTGGACACCAATTCCCCGTTCGAGCGCGCCATCACCCCGTCGGGCAGGTAGAAGTTGTCCTCGAGCCCCACCCGCACTGAGCCGCCGAGCGTCAGCGCCGCGGCCACGAGCATCCACTGCTCGCGCCCGATCCCGATCACGCCCCAGTGATGCCGGCCGTTGGGCAGGTTTCGCGCCATCGCGGCCAGGTTGAGCGCCGTCGCCGGCACCCCCCCGACCACGCCCATCACGAAATCGGCGTGCAGCGGGGCCTCGAGCAATCCCATGTCGAGCAGCGGCGCCAGCGAGCCGACGTGGCCGAGATCGAAGCACTCGTGTTCGGGCTTGATCTGAAGCCGGCGCATCGCCTCGAGCAGCTCGACGATCTCTTCGAATGGGTTCGCGAAGACGAACTTGAACACGAAGTCCTTGCGCTTGCGCGAGTACTTGGCGTAGTTCAGCGAGCCCATGTTGAGCGCCGCCACCTGCGGCCGCCCGGCCTCCAGGTACGCGACGCGCTTCGCCACCGGAACCCCGATCGTGCCGGTGGAGAAGTTGATGATCGCCGCATCCCCGACTTCGGCCACGATCGCATCGCGGATCGCGACGAAGTCCTCGACCTCGTAAGACGGCGTGCCGTCGGGGCGGCGCGCGTGGATGTGGATGTGCACGCCTCCCTCATCGACGATCCGCCGCGCCTCCGCCGCGTACTCCTCCGGTGTGTAGGGGATCGCCGGGCACTGCTCGCGGTTCGCGATCGCCCCCGAGATCGCGCAGCAGATGACCGCCGGATCCTCGAGGCTCATCGCGAGCTCATACCGGGACCACGCCGTGGCGCTTCCACGGGCGCTCGACGCGCTTGCTCGCGGCCATCTCGAGGCCGCGGCAGATCGTCGCCCGCGTCTCGCGCGGGTCGATCACGTCGTCGATCATGTCGTTGCCGGCGGCGATGTAGACGTCGATGATCTTGCGGAAGTTCTCGATCAGCTCGCGCCGCTTGACCTCGGGATCCTCGGCCTCCTGCACCTGCTTGCGGAAGATGATCTCGACCGCGCCCTCCGCCCCCATCACGCTGATCTCGGCGCTCGGCCAGGCGACGATCAGGTCGGGCTCGTAGGCGCGGCCGCACATCACGTAGTAGCCGGCGCCGTAGGCCTTGCGCAGCACCACGGTGATCTTCGGCACCGTCGCGTTGGCGGTCGCGTAGAGCATCTTGGCGCCGTGGCGGATGATCCCCTCCGCCTCGACCTTGGTCCCGACCATGAAGCCCGGGACGTCCATCAGGTAGACGAGCGGCAGGCCGTAGGCGTTGCACAGGTTGATGAACCGCGCCGCCTTATCGGCGGAGTCGTTGTCGAGGATGCCGCCGAGCTGCTTGGGTTGGTTGGCGATGATCCCGGCCGGCCGGCCGCCGAACCGGGCCAGGCAGGTGATGATCGTCTTCGCCCATTGCGGCTTCAGATCGAAGTACACGCCGTCGTCGACGATCCGGCGGATCACCTCGTACATGTCGTAGGGCTTGCGATTCGACTCGGGCAGCACGTCGAGGAGCTCGTCGTCGGCGCGGTCGACGGGATCGCTGCTCGGCACGACCGCCGGGGGCTCCTCGCAGTGCGAGGGGAAGTAGCTCAAATACTGCTTGATCGCCTCGATGCACTCCTCGTCGCCGGCCACCTCGAGATCGCCCACCCCCGACTTGCGGCAGTGCACGCGCGAGCCGCCGAGCTCCTCCTGGGTCACGTCCTCACCGACCGCGGCCCGGACCAGGTGCGGCCCGGCCAGCGCCATCGAGCCCCGGCCGCGGACCATCGGCACGAAGTCCGCGAGCCCCGGGATGTAGGCCGTCCCCGCCGCGCACGGGCCCATCAGCGCCGCGACCTGCGGGATCACGCCCGAGTTGATCACCTCCTCGCGGAACAGATGTCCCGAGCCGGCGAACAGCGACCCGACCGCCTCCTGGATCCGCGCCCCGGCCGAATCGAGCAGCCAGATCAACGGGATCCGCTTGCTCAGCGCGAGCTCGCGTAGACGCGTGACCTTGAGCTCGCCGGTCATGCCCATCGAGCCCGCCATCACCGTGAAGTCGTAAGCCGCCACCGCCGCCAGCCGTCCGTTGACCTTGCCGTAGCCGGTGATCACGCCGTCCGCCGGCGCGTCTCTGCCCTCCATCGCCCGTTGTGAGAAGTGCGGGCGCCCGTGGATGCCGAGCTCGACGAAGCTCCCGCGGTCGATCAGCAGGTCGACCCGCTCGCGCGCGGTCAGCTTCCCGCGGCCGTGCTGCTCCTCGATCTTGGCCGGGCCCCCGCCCTGCTTGATCTGCTCGCGCCGCAGGCGCAGGTCCTCGGCGAGCGGGCGCAGCAGGCTGGTCGATGGAGCGTCGGTGGCCACGAGAAGTGAGACGTTCTACTGCTCGCTTTATATCGTGTGCCCCGACATGCGGGCGGACATCATCGTCTACGACGGGGTCGACGAGCTCGACGCCATCGGCCCGCTCGAGGTCCTGCGCAGCGCAGCGCTCGCCGGCGCCGATGTGTCGGCGCGGCTGGTCACGCGAGCTCCGCAGGAGATCGTCACCGGCAGCCACGGCCTGCGGCTGATCCCCGACGGCGTGTTCGCTGCCGGCGAGGCGGACGTGATTCTCGTCGCCGGCGGGGGCTGGATCGCGCGCAGCGAGGCGGGCGCCTGGGGCGAGGTCGTGCTTGGCGAGTGGCCGAGGCTCCTGGCCGGCGCAGCCGCCGAGGCGCAGACCATTGCCTCCGTGTGCACCGGGACGATGCTGCTGGCTCACGCCGGCGTGATCGGCAATCGCCGCGCCACCACCCACCACGCCGCCTGGGACGACCTCGCCGCCACCGGCGCGACGCTGGTCAAGGACCGCGTCGTCGACGACGGCGACCTCGTCACCAGCGGCGGCGTGACCAGCGGCATCGACCTCGCCCTGTGGCTCGTCGAGCGCGAGTTCGGCGCCGAGCTCGCCGAGCGCCTTGCCACCCGCCTCGAGTACCCCCGCGCCCGCCCGCGCGCGTCCCGAGCGGCAAAACGACCATAACGTTCGTCAGCGCCGACGATTTCCGCCGTTTTCGAACCCTGCGTCGATTTTCTCGCCGCCGCGTTCGATAGCGCGCTCAGCTCGCGTCGCTGTCGAACGTCACGGCGATCCTCAGCGCCCCTTCCAGTCCGGCTGGCGCTTCTCGAAGAACGCGCGCACCCCCTCCTGGATGTCCTCGGTCGAGAACGCGATCGTCAGCTGCGAGCGCAGGAAGTCGAGCGCGTCGGCGAAGGCCATGTCCTGCTGGCGGAACATCGCGTCCTTGCCCAGCTTCATCAGCGCCGGCGACTTCGCGGCCAGCTTCTCCGCCCATTCGCGCACCGCGTCCTCGAACTCATCGGCCGCCACCACCCGGTTGACGATGCCGATCCGCTGCGCCTCCTCGGCCGAGATCTGCTCGCCGAGCAGGAGCAGCTCGTTGGTCTTCTTGCGCGGGACGCTCCGATAAGTGAGCGCCATGACCATGAACGGGAACACGCCGACGTTGATCTCGGGCGTGCCGAAGCGCGCGCCCTCGCGCGCAATGATCAGATCGCACGCCAGCGCCAGCCCCAGCGCGCCGGCGAGCACATGACCATTGGCAGCGCAGATCGAGGGCTTGCCGAGCTGGCCGAGCAGGGTGAAGATGCGCGGGAAGCGCTCGGTGCCGAAGTGCTTGTGCACGAGCGGCACCTCGGCCGCGAAGCCGGCCAGGTTGGCGCCGGCCGAGAACACGCGCTCGTGGGTCGAGGTGAGCACGACGCAGCGCACGTCCTCGTCATCACGGGCCGCCTCGAGCACCGCCACGAGCTCGCCGAGCAGCTGGTCCGAGAGAGCGTTGCGCGTGTCCGGCTGGTCGAGCGCGATCGTCGCCACGCCGGCGTCCGAGACCGAATAGCGAAGCGTCTCGTAGCTCATGGGCACGCCATTGTGCCTGGTAGCGTCCTGCCCATGGCCACCACCGACACGCTCAAGCCTGACTTCGCGGCCCACCGCAAGCACTTCATCTTCACCGACGAGCACGACCAGCTCCGGGACTCGATCCACCGGTTCGTCGTCAAGGAGCTCCAGCCCCACGCCGAGGAGTGGGATGAGACCACGTTCCCCGACTGGGTGTTCGAGCGGATGGGCGAGCTCGGCTTTCTCGGTCTCGACAAGCCCGAGCAGTACGGCGGTCAGGGTGGCGACTACTACACCTCTCTGGTGCTGGCCGAGGAGATGGCCTACGCG
>JAFAZV010000185.1 GCA_019239445.1 Solirubrobacterales bacterium | reverse complement strand
TGCGTCACGCCCGGCACCTCTTGGATCGTGTGAGGCGCCGGCACCTTCGTGCCCGCCGCCGGCGGCTGGATCTGACCGATGTAGTTGGTCACGATCGCCTGGCGGTTGTGGTCGAGCGTGACCGGGCCGTACGGCGCGTCCGGGAGCGTCGTCTTCGCGAGCGCCGTGTGCAACGCGGCTTGGCCGTTCGAGAGGTCGCCGTGGACCTGCGTCATCGCCTTATCGAGTGCCCACGCCGCGTTGTAGTAGTTGACCGTGAACACGCTCGAGGCAAGACCGGCGAGCGTCCCCGGCGCCGGGAACGCCTTCGACTGGGCCGGATACGCCTGCTTGAGCGCGTTGATGTACGTGGTTACCCGCGCCGACTTGGTGTCCTCGTTCGTCGGCTGGCCGAACACTGCGCCCTCCATCTGCGGTCCGATGGCCGCCAGGGTCGCGGGGTCGGGGAGGAAGATGTTCCCCGCCAGCGAGTTCTTCTTGAACGCCCCCCGCGCCTGGTTGTACTGCTTGAGGAACGCGAGCAGGCCGGAGCCACCGACGGCGCTGAACAGGCCGTCGAAGCTGTGCGGGATCTGCGCGATGTACGACGAGTAATCGGTCGTGTTCAGCGGCGGATAAATCCGCGTCACCTTGCCGCCGTCGGCGCAGAAGTCGGCGATGAAGCCGGCCGCCGAGGTCCAGCCGAAGCCGTAGTCGTCCATCACCACGACCGCGTTACGCCACCCGAGGTGACGGTACGCGTAGTCGCCCACGCCGGCGTTCCACTGCGCGCCGTCGCCGTTGAAGCGGAAGAAGTTGGGCGAGCGGACCTTGAGCGTCGCGTCCTGCGCGCCCGAGGTGCCGTTGATGAACGTCTTGCCCGGCTGGGTCTTCGAGTAGTTCGCGATCGCGATTCCCTCGTCGCCCGAGAGCGGGCCGATCAGCACATCGGCGTGGTCGGCCTCGACCAGCCGGCGAGCTTCGGACAGCGCCCGGTCCGCATTGTCGTTGGAGCAGCCGTAGCCGACGATCTTGATCGGGCGCCCGGCGATCGTGCCGCCGGTGATCCCGTCGGTCGGAGCCGGTCCGTTGGCCTTGGCGCCGTTGTGAGCGACGAAGTACGCCTGCGCGCCGCCGATGTCCGAGTTGTACCAGGCGCCGAACGCGCCGAAGCAGTCGGACAGGATCCCGATGCGGATCGCGTTCGACGGCGTCGACGCTGCGGCTGCGCCCGTGGTCGTGGCGCTCTTGGTGGTGCTACTGCTGCTGCTCTTGCCGCCGCAGGCCGCGACCCACAGGGCGCAGAGCCCAACTATCGGTATTACGGCAAGTCGCCGCAGCGACCGCCGACGTGCGTACTTCTCCAACCTCAACACCTCCTGAGGACTGTCGTCCGGTTGAACAATTCGCTCAGGCCTCCTGCGTCCCCGAGCCCGACGTGCTGGTAGCCGTCGGTACTTCCGCCCGTCCTGCGACGGGCTGCTCCTCTGCCCCCGTGCCACCTGTGCCCGCGCCACCGCCAGTCGGTCGCACGGCCCTGAGCACCCTCTGCCCGATGCCGATCAGGCCATCGGGTGAGAGCAGCACGATAAGCAGGAAGATGAGCCCGATGATCGTGTCGAACTGCCCCGGCCCGAGCCACAGTCCGACCGTCGGCGTGTACTGCCGCGAGTAGTAGTCGATCAACGTGTAAGCCAGGGCCCCAATCCACGCCCCCTCGATGCGCGACAAGCCGCCGATCACGGAGATGATCAGCACCGCGATCGTCTGGTCGATACGAATCGACCCCGGCGAGATCTGGGTGTTGAACCACACGGACAGGATCCCGGCGATCGAGGCTACGAACGCTCCGAGCGTGAACGCCAGCGTACGATGCAGCGGAACGTTGTAGCCGAGCGAGCGCATCCGCACCGGGTCGTCGCGCACCCCCTGCAGGGCGACGCCGAACGGCGTGCGCACGACGTAGCGCAGCCCCAGGTAAACGACCACCGAGACCCCGAGGCAGACGTAGTAGAGCGGGTCGGGGCGCGTGATCGGATCGCCGAGAAAACCGGGGCGCGACACGCTGCGGATGCCGCCGAAGCCGCTCAGCTGCACCACCTGGCCGAAGAAGTAGTAGACGAACAGCGACAGCGCCAGCGTGATCATCAGGAAGTAGATCCCGTAGCTGCGCGAGGCGATCGCGCCGAACAGGAACGCGATGATCACCGCCACCAGGATCCCGACCACCGCCGCCGGCCAAGGGTCCCAGCCCAGGTTGAGCCCGCCCTCGCTGTTGACCGTGTGCACGAGGTTGGCCATCGTGAACCCCGCGATCCCGTAGATCGCCACCTGCCCGAGCGAGATCATTCCGCCGTAGCGGCTGAGGAAGGTGAGGCTGGCCGCCGCGATTCCGAGCCACAGCGCCTGGGTGAGGATCTGACTCACCCAGTAGGCGTCGAAGATCCTCGGCGCCAGCAGGAGCACGACGGCAACGGCGGCGAGGATCGCCCAGCCGGCAATCCGAAGCGGATCCATCCGGCCGCGCTTGATGCCCGGATGCGCCGCGGCGCCGGTCTCCGCGCTGCTCATGCCGGCCTCCCGAACAGCCCGAGGGGCCGGAACGCGAGCACCGCGATGACGAGGATGAACGAACTGAGGATCGCGTAGTTGGTCAGGTCGGTCGAGCCGAACTTGAGGTAGATCGCTGAGTAAGACTGCACGAGTCCGAGCAGCAGCGCGCCGATTGCCGCGCCGGTGAAGCTCCCCATCCCGCCGATGATCACCACGATCAGCGCATCGAGCAGGAACAGCGTGTCGTTGCCGGGCGTAACCGCGATCATCGTGCCGCCGAGCACGCCGGAGAACCCGGCCAGCATCGCCCCGATCAGGAACGCGCCCGCGAACACGAGCTGCACGTTGACGCCCAGCGCGGAGAGCATCACGCGATCGTCGACGCCCGCGCGGACGATCATGCCGAAGCGCGTGCGCTTGATCAGCAGGTACAGCAGCGCACCGATCACGATCGCCGACCCCAGGACGACGGTGAGGCGGAAGAACCCGTAGTGAAACGAGCCGACCGTGATGCTGTTCGGCCAGTTCGTGGGCTGCTGGATGTTCTGCGAAATGCCGCCGTAGTGGGCGAGCAGCTGGTCGGCGAAGATCACCGAGACGGCGATCGTGATCAGCGCCTGGCGCAGGTCCTGGCCCTGGTTCCACCGCAGCAGAACCTGCTGAATCGCGAGCCCCACCAGGCCGATCGCCACGGTCGCGAAGATCAGCGGCACGACCCAACCGGTTACCGACACGCTGCTCGTGGCGGTGAGCGAGAACTGGCTTGTCGAGCTCTGAAACCAGTGCGTCTGCGCCACGTACGCGAGATAGCCGGCGAACAGGAACAGCGAGCCGTGGGCCATGTTCACGACGCGCATGAGACCGAAGATCAGAGTGAAGCCAGCGGCCACGACGAAGAACAGTCCGCCAAGCGTGATCCCATTGAGGGTCACTTGGAGGAACGTCGTGCCGTCCTGCGTGGCCTTGACGATGAGCCACACGACGACAGCCACACACAGGGCGATCAGCGCCACCCGCGGCGCTTGCTTAACGCTCGCCGTCAAGCCCTCTCTCCCACGCACGTCCCCACGGGCGCTCGAACATATCGGACCTAGCAAAAGCGCGCAATAGCGTCACAACGGCGCCCTCGGGTAGTTAACGCGTGCCTAACTCTGCTTCGGCGGGCGCGTCGCCGTCCCTGCTCGGCGAGCGCGTGTACAGGCGGGCCGAGGCCGATTGCGGCGTCTGTGGCACCAGATCGGCCAGTCGCCTGATCTCGGTGACCGTCTCGCGGTCCAGGCTCGAGGCGTCTGGGTAGTCGACCTCGACCAGGTTGCCCGCGGGGTCGCGCAGGTACATCTGCGCCTCACCGCCTGGGAGCTCGAAGATACCGCCCATGAATGTCGTGTCATCTCGGATCTCGAGTTCGCGCACCCGCTTGTAGGCGCCCTCGAAGTCATCCACGTCGAGCGCGAAGTGGTGGTACTGCGGCGCCCCCTCGCGTTCGAATAGGTGCAGTTGCTGCTCGCCGAGCCGCAGCCAAGCCACCCGCTGGTTGGCGAACAGCGGCGCTGGCACGCGCTCCATCCCGAATACCTCTACGTAGAAGCGCGCCGACGCCTCGAGGTCGGGCGCGCTGATCGAGACATGGTTGATTCCCGTCGCCCTCATTCTCCTCACGCCGCACCGTAGCCCCTATCTTCACGTAAGACCAATCCCTCTTCTTTATCGCGCTTATAGGTTTTCTCTATGGCTAGGCGGACGCGTTCATGCCAACCTCCAGGCCATGACCCTGCGCCAGGTGTCCTACTTCGTCGCCATCGCCGAAGAGGGCTCGCTCACACTCGCGGCAAGACGGCTGCTCGTGAGCCAGCCTTCGCTCTCCCAGCAGCTCCGCGCGCTCGAGCGCGACGTCGGCGCCAAGCTGCTCGAGCGCACCTCGCGCGGCGTCCGCCTCACTGCCACCGGACGCGAGTTCCTGCCCGAAGCGCGCGCGTTGCTGGCGGCCTCACGCCGCGCGCGCTCCGCCGTCAGCCGGACGGAGGTGCTCGAGGCGGGTGAGCTCGAGGTGGCGACCGTGCGCTCGCTCTCGGTCGGCGTGCTGCCGCCGCTGATCGGCGAGTTCCGACACCGCCACCCTGGCGTGCGCATTTGGCTGAAGGAGTTCGTGCACCGCGACGAGCTGTGCAGCGCCCTCCTGGCCGGAAACTCTGACATCGCCATCGCTCCCCGACCGCGCACCTGGTCCGGCGAGCTGCGCCCGCTCGGCTGGGAGGAGTTCGTGGTCATCGTGCCGCCCCAGGATCCGCTCGCCGACACCCGCGGACCGCTCTCCCTGCGCCGGCTCGCCGAGCGCGAGTGGATCCTGTACGAGCCCGGCCACGGGCTCGCCGAGGTCGTCGCCTTCGCCTGCGCCAACGCCGGCTTCACGCCCCGCCCGGCGATCCGCACCGC
>JAFAZV010000316.1 GCA_019239445.1 Solirubrobacterales bacterium | reverse complement strand
CCCGCCTCCTCGCGCGCCCAGGTCGGGTCGAGCTCATCGGAGAAGTGGGTGAGCACGAGACGGCGCGCGCCGGCCTGCCGGCCATGCTCGCCGGCCTCGCGCGGAGTCAAATGGCCGCGCACTCCCGTGCGCTCCGGGCGCGGAAGCGTGGCCTCGATCAACAGAATGTCCGTCCCGCGGGCGAAGCCCACGAGCTCGTAGTTGGGGCTGCAGTCACCGCTGTAGGTGAGGCGGGTGCCGTTGCCGCCCGAGAGCTCGACCGCGTAACTCGGCGTGTAGTGCGGAACCTCGCAGAAGCGCGCCACCAGCGGCCCGAGCTCGAGCTCGTCGGGCCCGTCGTACTCGTGCAGCTCGAAAGCGCGCTCGATCAGGTTCTCATCGCCCCAGCAGCCGACGAGCTGGCGGAAGAACTCGGCGGCCCCGACAGGCGCGTAGAGGCGCGGCCGCGCCGGCCGGCTCGTTCCCGGCCACCCCGCCACCGGCACCGGCTGCTGCCGCGGCGCGTAGGTAAGCGCGTAGCTAAACGGGATCAGGTCGAGGAAGTGATCGGCGTGAAGGTGGCTGACCAGCACCGCCGCGACATCGACGTAGTCGCAGAAGCGCCGCAGCTTCGAGAACACACCGTTGCCACAGTCGAGCAACAGCGCGTAGCCAGCCTGCTGGACCAGGTACCCGCTGCATGCCCCTTCGACGTCCTGCCAGGAGGGTGACTTCCCCAGGACGGTGATCCGCACACCGCTCCTCTCTCGTGACTCTGACACTCTAACTTGGGTGGCCGTCGCGCACGTGCAGATGCCGTTGCTCCTGGCGGCCGAAACGAGGCACTTCGAGGTGTCGATCCTGGTGCTCGGCTGCGTCCTCGTGGGCGGCGCGCTGGTTTCGGGCATCGCGCGACGCACGCCGCTGTCGCTGACATCGATGTTCGTGTTGATCGGCTTCGTGCTCGGACAGGGAGCCACGGGCGCGCTCGACTTCAACGCCCGCTCGGAGTTCGTCGCCGACCTGGCCACAGTAGCGCTGATCGTGATCCTGTTTCGCGACGGCCTCGAGGTCGACCGGGAGATGCTCCAGGAGCACTGGCACCTGCCGCTGCGCAAGCTCGTGCTGGCGATGCCGGTGACGGCGGGGATCGTCGCGGTGGCAGCCCGGCTCTTCACCAACCTCGGTTGGACCGAATGCCTGCTGCTCGGCGCGCTGCTGTCCCCCACCGACCCCGTGCTCTCCTCGGGCGTGGTCACCAACCCGCGCGTGCCGCAGATCGTGCGCCACTCGCTCAACCTCGAATCGGGGCTGAACGACGGCCTCGCGCTGCCCGCGGTGCTGGCGTTCGCGGCGGCGCTGTCGCTGAGTCACCGTCACTTCGTGTGGTGGCAGTTCGTCCTCGAGGACGTGACGGTCGGGTTCGCCACCGGGTTCGTCGTGGGTTTTGCTGCGTCTGTTGTGATGCCGCGCGACACTGGGCTCGCGGAAGGGATCCCGCCTCACCAGCGAGCGCTGTACGCGTTGGGAACCGCGTTCGCGACCTACGGCATCGCCGTGCTGCCGCCCCACGGCAACGGGCTGATCGCCGTGTTCGTAGCCGCGATCACGCTCGGAATTCGCCGGCCCGACCTGCGCCAGTACTTCGAGCGCCAGTCCGAGGACCTGGTCGAGATCGTCAAGCTGGGGATCTTCGTCGTGTTCGGCTCGCTGCTGACGCTGCACGGCCTGTTTGGAGACGGTTGGGCGGCAGTCGGGATCGTCGTCGTGCTGCTGCTGGTGGCGCGGCCGGTGGCGGTGTTCGCGGCGCTCGCCGGCACGGGGACCGACACCGCGGTGAAGGCGTTCATGGCCTGGTTCGGTCCGAAAGGCGTCGCGACCATGACCTTCTCACTGCTCGTGTTGAGCGACAACATCCGCAGCGGCGCCAGGATCTTCAACCTCGCCGCCCTCGCGGTGTTCTGCTCGATCATCGTGCACGGGCTCACCGACACCCCGGGGGTCAGCTGGATCGCGCGGCGCTCCGAGCGGCCGCGGCCGGTGGAAGGGGCGCAACCGCTCAGCTCCCGCACGGCCGCGCGGGGCCCGTGAGCCCGGGCGCTCAGCGGTCGCGCTGGCGCGAGGGATCCATGATCCAGCCGAGCAGGATCGCGATCAAGACGAAGGCGATGAAACCGCCGATCAGGGGCCAGTACATGGTGCGGGAAACATACAGGGGCTCCGGACGCAAGGGGTGCACAACCCTGAGCAGTCAAAACGCGAGGCATCGCTGCCGGCGAGCCGCGATTTCATGCGAATTGGCGAAATGATCGCCCGAACGCATGAACGCGCTGAGTTACGCCGGCGAATGCATGCGAATTGGCGGCGTTGGTGGGCTGCGAGAGCGTGCCGGGCGGCGTCCGGATCGCCGTAGCGTCGTCCGCGCGTCCGCTGGCCGGCGTCCAGATCGCCCGGCGTCCGGATCGCCGTAGCGTTCGTCGCGGTTCAGCGTCCGCCTGGCGCCACCGGCGCCACCCGCCCTACGCGTGCAGCGCCACCTGCTCGCTGGGCGACGGAAACGCCCACGCCACCTGCAGCCGGCGCTCCTGGCGGAAGACGAATCGCATCTGGCTCGGCGGGCGCAACCCGTCCGGGTGCGCGGGGCGGAACGTGGCGCAAGGGCCGCTGTCGGAGACTGCACACAACAGGTTCTGGTGAAAGAAGCAGTTCTCGCAGCTCGGCTTCTTAGCTGCTTTTGCGCGCCCGTCGGCCATTCGTGATCGCACCCCCGTGGTGTCGAAGCTTGTCCCCGGCGTCGCTCATCAAAGCGAAACCCTCCCCCCTCGCGCAACGCCGAAAGCCGGAAATCGCAAGGAAACCGTACGCGTGCGGAATCCCTGCAGTTAGCGGCGTTTTCCGCTGCCCGCGCCGGAACCGTGCGCATTTTCCGTAGCTTTGGGGTGACGATGAGCGCACACGGACCAGCCGTCATCTCGGTCGCCGACCTCGAGCGGATCGCCACCGACACGCTCGCGGAAGGCGCCCTCGCCTATTACGCCGGCGGCGCCGGCAGCGAGTTGACGCTGCGCGAGAACCTCGCCGCCTGGCAGCGGCTCAGGATCCTGCCCCGCGTCCTGGTCGGCGCGGGCGAGCGCGATCCGAGCATCGAGCTGCTGGGACGCCGGCGGCCGCACCCGTTGATCGTCGCGCCGGTGGCATATCAGGGCCTCGCCCATCCCGACGCCGAGCTCGCCACCGCCCGGGCGGCGGCCGCGACCGGGACGATCATGTCGCTCTCGACGTTCGCGAACGCCTCCATCGAAGCGGTGGCGCAGGCGGCACCCGACGCCCCCCGCTGGTTTCAGCTCTACGTGTTCCGCGACCGCGGCTTCAGCCGTGAGCTCGTGGCTCGGGCCGAGGCGCAGGGTTACGAAGCGCTGGTGATCACCGCTGATCTGCCTGTCGTCGGCGTACGCGAGCGCGAGCTGCGCTTCCCGGTGGAAGTCGCGGGCGCAGCCACGCCGGGTGACCTCTCCGAACGTATCGATCCCGACCTGAAGTGGGCAGACGTCGCGCGGATCGCGACTGATACCGCGCTCCCGGTGCTCGTGAAGGGCATCCTCAGTCCCGCCGACGCGGCGCTGGCGGCCGAGCACGGCGCGCGTGGGGTGGTCGTCTCCAACCACGGCGGTCGTCAGCTCGACACCGTGGTGCCCGCCGCCGAGGCGCTCGCGCCAGTCGTCCAGGCGGCCGGCGAGGACCTCGAAGTGCTCGTCGACGGCGGCATCCGGCGGGGCACCGACGTGCTCAAGGCGCTGGCCTTGGGCGCGCGGGCCGTGCTGGTTGGGCGCCCCGTGCTGTGGGGACTGGCGGCGGGCGGCGAGCAAGGGGTGCGGCAGGCGATCGAGATTCTGCTCGGTGAGCTGGATGTGGCCCTGGCGCTGTCAGGCGCAGTGCGGGCGCAAGCGCTGAACGCGAGCTTTCTCGTGCCAGCGGTCGGGTAGGCGGGCGCGATGAGGATCCTCGTCACCGGCGCGACCGGATATGTCGGGTCCAGGCTCGCGCCGCGACTGCAGCGCGACGGGCACGAGGTGCGCGGTCTCACCCGCGGGCGTCACGCGCGCGAGCCGGCGGGCGTGCCGATGGTCCGCGGCGACGCGGTCACGGGTGCCGGCCTCGCCGAGGCGCTCGACCGAGTGCAAGTCGCTTACTTCCTGATCCACTCGATGGAAGCGGCGCCCGGCGGCGACGGCGCTTTCTCGGCCCGTGAGCGCGCCGCGGCGTCGAACTTCGCCCGAGCTGCGCAAGCGGCAGGCGTTGAGCGCATCGTCTACCTGGGTGGCCTCGTACCAACGACGGGAACCCCGTCGGCGCACCTCGCGAGCCGGCTCGCGGTCGAGCAGACGTTGCTCGAGGCCGCGCCGTGCTCAATCGCGTTCCGGGCCTCGATCGTGATCGGCGCGGGGTCGCGCTCGTTTCGCTTTCTCGTGCACCTGGTCGAGCGTCTGCCGCTGCTCGCAGTGCCGGCCTGGCGGACCAACCGAACGCGGCCGATCGACGAACGTGACGTGATCGAGCTGCTGGCGCGCGCGGCCACGGCTGATGAGCTGTGTGGTGGCTCGTTCGACATCGCTGGGCCTGACACGGTGACCTACGAGGAGCTGATCGACCGTATTCGCCACCACATGTACGTGGGCCGCGCGAGGATCACCTTCAAGCGCCTGACGCTCACTCCGATCGCCAGCCGCGTCGCGGCGGTACTCGCCGGCGAGGAGCATGAGCTGATCGGACCGCTGATGGAGGGGCTGAGTAGTGACCTGCTTCCGCGTGACGACCGGGCGGCGGAGCTGCTCGGCGTGCGCATGCACGGTCTGGACCGGGCGATTGAACACGCGCTGCGGGACTGGGAGCGCACGGAGCCACTGGCCGCGCGCTGACGCCGACACAGGCGCCCGTTTATTGTCCGCGCAGCGTATGAGCACAGTGCGAACCCACATCGACATCGCCGCGCCCATCGAGCGGGTGTGGGAGACGGTCATGGACCCCGACCGCCTCGGCGACTGGGTGACGATCCACCGCGGGGTCGGCAACGTCTCCGACAAGCCCCTGCGACAGGGCTCGACGATGGAGCAGGTCCTTCACATGCGCGGGATTTCCTTCCACGTGGCGTGGACGCTGGTCGAGGTGAGCGCCCCTCACAGTGCGCTGTGGGAGGGACGCGGACCTGCATATTCGAGCGCCAGCATCCACTACGAGCTGAGCGGCAACGCCGACGGTCCAACCCATTTTCAGTACACGAACGAGTTCACGCCGCCGGGCGGCAGGCTCGGTAACGTCGCCAGCAGGGTGATCGTCGGCGCCGCGTCGGAACGCGAAGCCGCGAGTTCACTCGCGCGGTTGAAGGTGCTGCTCGAGCACGGGTGATTGCATGCTCGGGAGGGCTCATCTGTATGGTGTCTTCCTGTTTTCGTCAATAACCCAAGAGGGAGATGGCAGTGGCAGACTTCGTTGACACAACCGTGCGGGACATCGACACCCGACTTCAGGAACTCAAAGAGGAGGTCCAGCGGCTGGAGGCAGCCCGTACAGCGTTGCTGGGAAGCCGTCGTGGACCCGGCCGTCCGCGCGGTTCGCGCTCGAGCGGGACCACGAATCGAAGCGGCCGCCGGCCGGGACGTCCGCGCGGTCGTCGCAGCGGCGGTACGCGGGCCAACCAGGCGCTCGAGCTCGTCCGCAACCAGCCCGGCATCACGATCCCGCAGATCGCCGAGTCGCTCAAGATCGAGCCGAACTACCTGTATAGAGTGATGCCTCGCCTCGTCGCCGACGGCCAGGTCAAGCGCGACGGTCAGGGCTGGCATCCAGCTGAGTGACAACCGCTGAGACCCATAGGAAAGGGCCGCCGGTAGGGGCGGCCCTTCTTAATGGACGAAGCCCGTGAGACGGGACAGTCAGACCAGCTCCAACTGCCTCACCGCGTCGCGCTCCTCCTTGAGCTCATTGACGGTGGCCTCAATACGCGAGCGTGAAAAGTCGCTGATCTCAAGTCCCTCGACGACCTCGTAGGACCCGCCCGAGCACCTGACCGGGAAGCTCGAGAACACGCCCTCCTCGACGTCGTAGGAACCGTCGGAGGCAATCGCCATCGACACCCAGTCACCCTGCGGCGTACCCAGGACCCAGTTGTGAACGTGGTCGATCGCCGCGTTCGCGGCCGACGCCGCACTCGAGGCCCCCCGCGCCTCGATGATCGCCGCGCCCCGCTTCTGCACGGTCGGAATGAACTCGTTCTCGAGCCAGGCCTGATCGTTCACTACCTCGGCCGCGTTCTCCCCGCGAACCTTGGCATGGAAGATATCCGGATACTGCGTCGCCGAATGGTTGCCCCAGATCGTCACGTTGGTGATGTCCTTGACCGCAGCGCCGGTCTTGGCTGCGAGCTGCGCGATGGCGCGATTGTGGTCCAGGCGCATCATCGCGGTGAACCGCTCGCGCGGGATGTCGGGCGCGTTGCTCTGCGCGATCAAGCAGTTGGTGTTGGCGGGATTGCCCACTACCAGGACCTTGATGTCCTCGGCGGCGTGACCGTTCAGAGCCTGACCTTGAGGCTTGAAGATCCCCCCGTTGGCCTCGAGCAGATCACTGCGCTCCATCCCTTTCGAACGCGGGCGGGCGCCCACCAGCAGCGCGATGTTGACGCCGTCGAAGGCCTGGTTCGGGTCGTCGTGGATGTCGATGCCGCTCAGCAGCGGAAAGGCACAGTCGTCGAGCTCCATCGCCGTGCCCTCGGCTGCCTTGACCGCGTCGGGGATCTCGAGCAGCGAAAGGTGAACGGAGGTGTCAGGGCCGAGCAGCTGGCCGCTGGCGATGCGAAACAGGATGGCGTAGCCGATCTGACCGGCGGCGCCGGTCACGGCCACTCGTACGGTGCTGTCAGTCAAGCGTTCATCTCCAGGACGAGAACAGGATGCGTGGCGACTCTATACCGCGCTACAGCCAGGCGTCGCGCCGCCCGGAAGCGGGCATGCTCTAGTGTTCTGAGGCATGGGTTGGGCGTCACCGAGAGGCGTCACTGGTGACGTCTGGCGAGGACGCAGGAGGCGACGCGCAGCAGCGCTGCGCGAGCCGACGCCGCCGGCGAAGCCGGTGGCGGGACGTAGCCAGACGACACCAGGGGCGGCTCGAATGGCGACCAACCCATGCCTCAGGACACTTCATGAAGATCGTCTATACACACACTGATGAGGCGCCGGCACTGGCCACGCAGTCGCTGCTGCCGGTGTTGCGCGCGATCGCCGGGGCAGCCGGCATCGAGATCGAGTTGCGCGACATCTCGCTGGCCGGACGGATCCTGGCGCAGTTCCCCAAGCGCCTCCGGGAGGAACAACGAGCCGCCGATGCGCTGGCCGAACTCGGCGATCTCGCCAAGACGCCGGAGGCGAACATCATCAAGCTCCCGAATATCAGCGCTTCGGTGCCCCAGCTGAAGGCGGCCATCGAGGAGCTGCAAGGGCAGGGGTACGCAGTTCCCGATTACCCCGAGGAGCCGAAGGACGAGGAGGAGCGAGAAGTCCGCGCACGCTACGACAAGGTCAAAGGCAGCGCCGTCAACCCGGTGCTGCGGCAGGGAAACTCCGACCGCCGCGCACCGGCGTCGGTCAAGCAGTACGCCCGCCGGCACCCTCACTCGATGGGCGAATTCTCAAACGAGTCGAAGTCGCACGTGGCGACGATGAGCGAGGGTGACTTCCGCTCCACCGAGAAGTCCGTCACTGTCGAGCAGCCGGACTCGGTCCGGATCGAGCAGGCCGGACGCGATGGGGAAGTCGAGGTGCTCAAGGAGGGCATCGACGTGCAGGCCGGCGAGGTGCTCGACGCCGCGGTGATGCGTGCGGCAGCGCTCGACGCTTTCCTCACCGAGCAGGTACAGGAGGCCAGGCGCGCAGGCGTGCTCTTCTCCGTGCACCTCAAGGCGACGATGATGAAGGTGTCTGACCCGATCATCTTCGGCCACGCCGTGCGGGCGTACTTCCACGACGCCTTCGACGAATATCGCGATGCAATGCGCGCCGTCGGAGTGAACGCAAACGACGGCATCGCGGCGTTGCTCAAGGCGATCCAGGCACTGGACGACGAGGAGGGCCGGCAAATCCGCGATGCGATCGATGCCGCCTACGAAGATGGCCCCGGACTGGCGATGGTCGACTCCGACCGGGGGATCACCAACCTGCACGTCCCCAGCGACGTGATCATCGACGCCTCGATGCCGGCGGCGATTCGCTCCTCAGGTCAGATGTGGAACCGCGAGGGCGCCCAGCAGGACACGAAGTTCGTGATCCCCGACCATTCCTACGCGCCGCTGTACGCCGAGGCACTCGAGCACTGCCGTGAGCACGGCGCGTTCGACCCCGCCACGATGGGCAGCACCTCGAACGTCGGCCTGATGGCGCAGGCGGCGGAGGAATACGGCTCTCACGACAAAACGTTCGAGATCAGCGCCCCCGGGACTGTGCGGGTCATCGACCGCGACGGCAACACGCTGCTCGAGCACGAGGTGCAGGACGGCGACATCTGGCGTATGTGCCAGACCAAAGACGACGCGATCCAGGACTGGGTGCGACTGGCGGTGGCGCGCGCGCGGGACAGCGAGCAGCTCGCAATCTTCTGGCTTGACGAGGGACGCGCCCACGATGCCGAGCTGCTGAAGAAGGTGCGCCCGGCACTCGAGCAACTAGATACGGACGGGCTGGACCTCGAGATCCTCGACGTGAGCTCGGCCGCCCGCCAGACGCTCGAGCGGGCCCACCGCGGCGAGGACACGATCTCGGTCACCGGCAACGTCCTGCGCGACTACCTGACCGACCTGTTCCCGATCCTCGAGCTCGGCACGAGCGCGAAGATGCTCTCGATCGTCCGGCTGATCGCCGGCGGCGGGTTGTTCGAGACTGGTGCCGGCGGCTCGGCGCCGCGCCACGTCCAGCAGCTGCTGCGCGAGAACCACCTGCGCTGGGACTCACTCGGGGAGTACCTGGCGCTCGGTCCGTCGCTCGAGCTGCTGGCGGACAAGAACGACAATCCCCGCGCCAAGCTGCTGGCAACAACGCTCGACCGCGCCACGGCTCGCGTACTCGAAGACGACCGCTCACCTTCGCGGAAGACCGGCGAGCTCGACAACCGCGGCAGCCACTTCTACCTCACGCTGTACTGGGCACAGGAGCTGGCGGCGCAGGACGAAGACGCGGAGCTGGCGGGACGCTTCGAGGAGCTCGCCACGCAGCTGGCCGAGAACGAGAGCAAGATCGTCGAGGAGCTGAACGCGGTCCAGGGCTCCCAAGTCGATACAGGCGGCTACTACCACCCTGATCCGGAGCGCACCGCGGCGGTCATGCGCCCGAGTGAGACGCTCAACCGGGCCCTCGACGCTCTGGCTGCCGATTACAGCTCGATGCGATAGACGTCCGAGAGCTTCGCCTTCAGGTAGCGCACGAACGGCGCGACCGCGATCGGATCGCCGACGACGCGCTCGAGCAGCTCGGGCGCCGAGAACTTCGAGCCGTGCCGGTGCACCTGCTCGCGCAGCCACTCGCGCAACGGGGCAAGTTCCCCACGTCCGATCGCGGCATCGAGATCCGGCACGTCGAGGTGCACTCGTTCCCACAGCTGACCGGCGATCAGGTTCCCGAGCGCGTACGTCGGGAAGTAGCCGATGAGCATCGCGGACCAGTGCACGTCCTGGAGCACGCCGAGCGCGTCGTCACCGACGTCGAGCCCGAGATACTGCTTCATCCGCATATTCCACGCCTCGGGAAGCTCATCCACGCTCAAACGCTGCTCGATCAAGTCCTGCTCGAGCTCGAAGCGCAGCACGATGTGCAGGCCATAGGTGGCCTCATCGGCCTCCACACGGATGAACGACGGCTCGACGCGGTTGACGGCGCGATATAGCGCCTCCGCATCGGGCTCACCCGCAGCGCCATCGAACAACCGACCGATCCGCGGCGCGAGCACCCCGCAGAAGGGCCGTCCGCGGCCGACCATGTTCTCCCACATGCGGCTCTGAGACTCGTGCAGGCTGAGCGAATCGACGTTGCCGAGCGGCGTGCGCTGCAGGGAGTCGGCCACGCCGGCTTCATAGAGCCCGTGCCCGCACTCGTGCATCGCGCTGTAGAGGCCGGAGGGAAGGTAGGTCTCGTCCCAGCGCGTGGTGATCCGCACGTCGCCTGACCCGAGTCCCGTTGCGAACGGGTGGACAGTGTCATCGAGGCGCCAGCCTGAGTGGTCAAAACCCATCAGCCGCACCACCTCGTCCACGAGCAAGCGCTGACGATCCACACCGAAGCTGCCGTGGAGCGAGGATGCGTCGACCGCGTCACGGTGTTCGAGCACGCTGCCGATCAATGGCACGAGCTCGCCGCGCAGCTCGCTGAACAGGCGCTCCACCTCGCGAGTCTTCATCCCCGGCTCGAAGTCGTCGAGCAACGCGTCGTACGCGCAGTCGAAGTCATCGAAACAGTCGACGTAGCGCCGCGCCAGCTCGAGGTTGTGCTTCAGATACGGCGCGAAAACGCCAAAGTCCGAGTCCGCGCGCGCCTGCACCCACGCCTCCTGGCCGATCGACGCGGCACGGGCGATCTCAGCCGCAAGATCGCTTGGCACCCGGCGCGCCTTCTCGAAGCGCCGGCGCGTGACGTGGACCAGTCTGGCCTCATCGGAGTCCGGCGCGACGCCGTCGAGGTCGGCCGCGGCAGCGTCGAGCAGCCCCTCTGTCTCCCCGGAGACGAACATGTCGTGACTGATCCGCTCCAACGTGGCCAGCGACTCAGCGCGAGCCGGAGCACCGCGCGGCGGCATCATCGTGTTTTGATCCCAGCCCAGAACTCCGGCTGCGTTGCGGAGGTCCTCGAGTTGGGCAAGGCGTTCGCGCAGCTGCTTCAGGTGCTCGGTCAAGTCGTGGCTCCAGGCGGGAAGAGGGCGGTCAGAGGGTGGCGTGCGGTGCGGTCAGGGGGTCGCGTGCTATGTCACCATTGCAGCATGTTGCGGCGTCCGGGCTCGATCAAGCTGCTCGAGGTCTTCGGCATCCGGATCGGCGTCGATGTGGGCTGGTTCCTGGCCCTGTTCATCGTCATCCTGTGGCTGTCGCCTTCATTCCGGAACACGCTGCACAGCTCCGACGGCGTCGCCTACCTGACCACGGTGATCAGCGCACTGCTGTTCTTCCTGTCACTGATCGTGCACGAGCTCGGGCATGCGCTGGTGGCGCGCCGCCAAGGCATCGAGGTGCGCAACATCCGCCTGTTCCTGTTCGGTGGTCTCACCCAGATGTCGCGCGACGCCAATACCGCGGGCGAAGAGTTCAAGATCGCCGTTGCCGGCCCGCTGGCGACGCTGGGGATGGTGGTCGTGTTCGCAGCGATAGATCTCGCCATCGTCGGCCCGACGCGCCTATGGCATGCCTTCCTGCTCGACAGCACGGTCAAGGTCACGCCAGTACTCATGTCGCTCAGCTGGCTGCTGCTGATGAACCTGATCGTGCTCATCTTCAACCTGGTCCCGGCGTTTCCGCTCGATGGCGGCCGGATCGCCCGCGCGGTGGTGTGGCGGACGACCGGGGACAAACGCAAGGGAACTCGCGCGGCAGCCACGGTCGGGCAAGGTTTCGCGGTGCTCCTCGCCGGCGTCGGCATCTTCCTGATGCTGCGCGGCGCGAGCCTCGGCGGGCTGTGGCTGCTCGTCCTCGCGTTCCTGCTCGGCTCCTCGGCTCGGGGCGCGATGCTGCAGACGGCGCTCACAGCCCGGATCGAGCGCATCCGCGTGGCCGACATCATGGATCGCCAGCCGGTGGCGATCGGTTCGCACACGGCGGTGGCCCAGGCACTGGATGAGTTCTTCCTGCGCTATGGCTGGTCGTGGTTTCCGGTCATCGACGACGTGGGCCACTTCATCGGGATCCTGCGCCAGGAGCGACTCCAGGAGGCGGTTGATCGCGGCGAGGGCTGGCTGACCGTCGACGCCGTGCTCGACTCCGATGAAGGACGCAAGTCGTCGGTCAACGAGGATCGCCCGCTCACGGAGCTGCTCTCCTCCGAGACGCTCGGACGCCTAGGGGCGCTGATGGCGGTCGACGGCGAGGGCGTGCTGCGCGGCGTGGTCACGGTCGAGCAGGTGAGGCGCGAGCTGCAGTCGGCCTTCTCGACCCCGGCCACGTAGTCCTATAGGACTCCTGAGCAGGCGTTTGTCCGACGGACGAGCGCGGCTCCTCATAGGCGACGCTCCACCCCCAGCGGGCGCAAGCCCGCCATAAATTAGAATCGTTCCACGTGCCCTCTCACGACGTTCTGATCATCGGTGCCGGCCTGGCCGGGCAGCGGGCCGCACTGGCGGCGGCGCAGGCGGGTGCGACGGTGGCGATCATCTCCAAGGTCCATCCCGTGCGCTCGCACTCGGTGGCCGCGGCGGGCG
>JAFAZV010000280.1 GCA_019239445.1 Solirubrobacterales bacterium | reverse complement strand
GCATCGCGCCGTGGACGCCTCGGGCAAGCAGCAGGTCCGGAAGCCGAGCCAGAGCCGGCTGACGATGGCTCAGGGTTCCGGTTCCGGGGCCGGCGCCGTCGTCGACGATGATGCGCCCAGCGTTGAGGTTCATGCACGCTCGGCTTTGGGTTAACCAGTTCGCAGGCCGGCTTGTCGCCCACTGGTGACTCTCGCCGGCGATTACCTGAGCCCGCGTGCACGGCTGTTTCGCGTCGCCAGAACGACTTGATCCGGACCCGAAGGGTCTGCGTATACGCCCGCGACACGTTCAATCGCCGGAAGGAGAGCTCGTATGGCCAGGGAGCACGAAGCACCTGGAACCGACCGTCGCCAGTTTCTTGGGCGCGCCGCTGCTACTGGAGCTGCAGCGATTGCCGGCGCCGGCGGTGTGCAGGCGCTCATTCCGTCCTTTGCGGCGGCCAAGGCCGGTCATCCGACGACCGGTGATCTCGCAATCCTGGGTGCGGCGCAGATTGCCGAGGCGCTTGCGGTGACGACGTACACGAACATCATCTACAAGGCGCCGTTCTTCAAGCGCCTCGCCTCCGATGACCAGGGGTATCTGAAGGCTGCCCGGCAGGAGGAGATGTCGCACTACCTGCTCGAGAAGAGCGCTACGGCCAAGCCCTCGCCGTTCGCCACCTTCTACTACCCGCCGAAGATGTTCGCCGACGCCCGCACGACGCTGAACATCTTGGTGACGCTCGAGGACGCCTTCATCGCCGCTTACCTGGTTGGGGTGCGGAACTTCAGCAGCGCGGACCTCCGCGTCACGTCGGCGCGGATCATGGGTATCGAGAGCGACCATCGCACGCTCGCCCGCGTGGTCGCCCCCGGCGTGGCCAAGCGCGACGGCGGCCCGATCGAGAAGGTGCCTGGGATCCAGGGCAAGGCCGAGAGCGTTGACCCGCCGAACAACAACGGCTACGAGCGCACGCTCAAGTGGACGAACATCGATCAGGCACTCGCCGCCCTGACCCCGTTCGCGGACAAGGCCGCGGCCGGCAAGGCAGGCTTCGACACGAGCAAGCCGTACCACTTCAAGCCGTTCACACCCCGGCTCCCCGAGCCGCTCGGGGACTTCCACTCTTTCCTCGGCTGAGGCCGGCGAACTGACGATTCCGGTCCGCAACGGTGGTTCGGCGCTGAGAGCGCCTCAAGGTTGACTAAGCTTTCTACATGTCAGCGACCCGACTGTTGGTGCTGGGCGTGTTGCGATTCATGCAGCCGGCGCACGGTTATGAGGTACGGCGGGAGCTGATCAGCTGGCGCCTCGAGGAGAACGCCAACGTCAAGCCCGGGTCGATCTACGGAGCCCTGCGAACGCTGGAGAAGGACGGCTGCATTGCCGTCCACGCGCACTCGGAAGGCGATGGACGGCCGGAGAAGACGACCTACGTGGTCACCGGCGAGGGCGAGAAAGAGTTCCAGGTCCTGCTGCGCGAGGCCTGGTGGACTGTGACCTGGCCGAAGGAACCGCTACTGCCGGCCCTATGCCTCATGATTGGCCTACCGCGCGAAGAGCTGATTCGAGCGCTCGGCGCGCGGATGGCCAAGCTGCAGGCCGATCTCGACGCGATCTCCTTCAAGCGCAGCTTGATACGGGATGGCGCAGACCCGGCTGCCGGCGAGATCCCAGAGCACGTGCGGGAGATCCTCGACTTCGTCACCGCTCGCGGACGCGCCGAGCTCGAGTGGGCAAAGGGATTTCAGCGGCGGTTGCGCGACGGGTACTACCAGTTGCGAGGCGAACCGGGGATCCCGCCGCTCGGCCCCGGCCAGGGCTGGCCACGACATAGTCAAACTTGACTATGGCATCCTGCGACGCTACGGTGTCTGGCCGTGGCCGAGTCGCGACTGATCGAAGCGCGCTCTTTGGCGCGGAGCTTCAAGACCAAAGGCGGCACCGTCGAGGCGGTTCGTGGCGTCGACTTCGAGGTTCGCGCTGGAGAGATCGTTGGCCTGCTCGGTCCCAACGGGGCCGGGAAGACGACGACGCTGCGCATGCTGACGACGCTGCTCGAGCCCACCTCGGGCGGCGCCAGGGTGGCGGGTTATGACCTGCAGAGCCAACCGCGCGAAGTACGCCGCAGAATCGGCTACGTCGCCCAGGTGGGGGCGGCGCCCAGTGCGGGCACGCTGGTCGGCGAGGAACTCGTCACGCAGGCCCGGCTGCAGGGCCTCTCCAAAGCCGACGCCCGGGCGCGGCTGGTCAAGGTGGCACCCGAGCTGAGCCTCGACGGCCTCGAGCGCCGAGCGCTGCAAGAGCTCTCCGGCGGACAGCGGCGGCGCTTCGACGTTGCGCTCGGGCTCATGCACACCCCGCAACTGGTCTTCCTCGACGAGCCCACCACCGGCCTGGATCCGCAGAGCCGCGCCAACCTGTGGGAGCACATCCGCCGGCTGCGCGACGAGGACGGAGTGACCATCCTGCTCACCACCCACTACCTCGACGAAGCCGATGCGCTCGCCGACCGGCTTCTCGTCATGGACGACGGCCGGATCGTCGCCGACGATACCTCGGAAGCGCTGAAGGCACGCATCTCCGGCGACGTCATCGTGCTCAGCGTGGGCGACGGCGCCGACCCAGGCTCGGTTGAGGCGGTCGTGCGCGAGGCGGTCGGCGTCCGCAAGCTCCATCGCGGCGACGGCGGGCTGAACATCACTGTCGACAAAGGAGCCGTGGCTGTCGCTCCGATCCTCCGTGCGCTCGACGCCGCGGCCATCGAGGTCGAAGGCGTGGCCGTTAGCCGGCCGACGCTCGACGATGTCTTCCTCACCCTCACCGGCCGGTCACTGCGCGAAGGTGAAGCGCCTGCGCCAACCCCGGAGCCCTTAGCAAGCTGATGCTCACCGAGACAGCGATCATCTTCCAGCGCCAGATGCGCATCCTGCTGCGCAACCCCGTGTGGGTGTTCTTCGGGCTCACCCAGCCGATCCTCTACCTCGTACTGTTCGGGCCCCTGCTGACGCGCGTGCGCGGCGGCGGGCTCGGCGGCGACGCCTCATGGCGCATCTTCGTCCCTGGCCTGCTGATGCAGCTCGGCATCTTCGGGGCGGGATTCGCCGGCTTCGGGATCATCCAAGAGCTGCGGGAGGGAGTCATCGAGCGCCAGCGGGTCACCCCTGCCCGGCGCGTGTCGCTGATCCTCGGACGCACGCTGCAGAACATGGTCACGATCGCCGTACAGAGCGCGATCCTGTGCCTCGTAGCCATTCCCTTCGGGCTGCGGCCGACGTGGGCCGGCGTGCTGGCCTCGATCGTCGTGATCAGCGTGCTGGCCATCGGCATCTCAGCCTTCTCCTACGCCATGGGGCTGATCCTCAGGGACGAGGACGCCTTCGCGCCCTTCATCCAGAGCGTTTCGCTGCCGCTGCTGCTGCTCTCTGGCGTGTTCCTGCCCATGAGCCTGGCCCCGATCTGGCTGCACGACGTCTCCCGCGCCAACCCCCTCACCTACATCGTCGAAGGCACCCGGGCCCTGTTCCGCGGCGACTTCGGCGACGCCAACGTGATCGCCGGGGTGGCCATCGCGGTGGTACTCGGCGCACTGCTGGCCTGGTGGGGGACCAGGACGTTTCAGCGCCAGAGCGCGTAGCGCGCTCGTACCGACGTCACGCATGGCGTTGCCGGCTGAAGGCTGGCCCCTCCTGGGTGCGGGCACGGGATCGAGCTCCCGCGACGCCCTCCCTCGGGGGTCTTTGGATCTGAGGGGTGCCTGGCGCGGGAAACGTCCAAGACCCCGCGCCAGCGACGCAGTGGCGGCCGCGCTCGGCCGGTTCGCGAGCTCGCTCGACGCGGTTGAGTTCGTACGTGACCGCGGGCTGGTCCCGCATGGCGCAGGAGACACGGCCGACGCTGGATGTCCGTCTGGCCTCGTGTCGTTCGTCTTGGAGACAAAGCCGGCATCGGGCCGGCCTGACGAAGGAGAGTCTTTGCGATGTCGATCCATCAGGAAGCTGTCATCAAGGCGAGCCCGGGACAGGTCTATGAATACCTGACGAACGGGGAGATTTTCACCGCCGCCACCGAGATGCCGGCCCAGATGAGCGATCGAGAGGGTGAGCCGTTCTCGCTCTTCGGCGGCCGCGTTGAGGGTCGGCAAATCGAGCTGGTGCCCGGCGAGCGCGTTGTGCAGGCGTGGCGGTTCGGCGGTGCGCACCCGGATGCCTGGGCGGCAGGGGTCTACTCGATTGTCCGGTTCACGTTGCGCCCTGAGGGCGACGCGACTAAGTTCGTAATCGACCACGACGGGATCCCGCCCCAGTGGCAGGATCACATCCAGAGTGGCTATCCGACCTTCTACCAGGGACCACTGAACAGGTACTTCGACGCTGCAGGGTGAAGCTCGCGTTCCGGCCCGCGGGTGTCCGACGTCGATCGCGCACCCGCGGGGTTTGTGAGGCGTCCTCGCACCCGTACGCCCCCACGTAGCGGACGGCGACCGAATCGCTGTGTGCGTTTTGTCTCTGAAGAGGCTCTGTCCGCGTGGGAGACTCGCGCCAGCTACCTGCTCGCGTTGCTCCGACGCACGCAGAGGATGGAGGAAGGCGATGGATGTTGTTAGCACCCCGCAGGCGAACCCGAACAAGGCGTTGTGGGAGAAGGGCGATTTCACGCGTATCGCGGCCACGATGCGGGAAAGCGGCGAGGCCCTTGTCGAGAAGCTCGGGATCAGCAGAGGACTCGATGTGCTGGACCTCGGCTGCGGCGATGGAACGACTGCTCTGCCCGCGGCGAAGCTAGGCGCGAACGTCCTGGGCGTCGACATCGCCAGCAACCTCGTGGAAGCCGGGAACGCGCGCGCACTGAGCCTCGGCATCGCCAACTGCCGGTTCCAGGAGGGCGACGCGACAGATCTGCACGACCTGGAAGATGACAGCTTCGATCTCGTCATCAGCATCTTTGGAGCGATGTTCGCGCCGCGTCCGTTCGATGTCGCCAGGGAAGTCGTGCGGGTAACGCGCCCCGGCGGCCGCATCGTAATGGGCAACTGGATCGCCAAAGATCCGACGTTCGTGGCGCAACTCCTGAAGATCAGCGCCTCCTATTTGCCACCGCCTCCGGAAGGGTTCGTTAGCCCTGTGACCTGGGGTGTCGAGGAACACGTAATCGAGCGTTTCGCTTCCGCCGGGGTGCCCGAGGACAGAATCTCGTGCGAGAGGGACACGTACAGGTTCGACTTCCCAGGCTCACCTTCCGAGTTTGCCGCTGAGTTCAAGGCTTTCTACGGACCGACCATGACCGCGTTCGAAGCCGCCGCCGCAAGCGGCCGCGAGCAGGTGCTGCAGAGTCAACTCGAGGCCTTGACCAGCGAGCACAACGCCAACGGCCGCGAGGCTCCGACGTCGATCCCGGCGACTTACCTGCGCGTCACGGTGACGCCATAGCCGACTCTCGATCCTGGTCGCCAAGCGGCCGCCGACTCATCGTTCGAGCGCTCGCTTGAGGGCATCGAGCCGCTGCCGCCAGTAGGCCCTCATCCGGTCGGCATCGGCAGCCGTCGGGAGCCTTCGGTGCGCGAGCGCGACCGTGGACTTGGCCTGGGGTGTGGCCAGGAAGGTGACGTTGACACGCGTCCCGCCGGCACCCCAGTCGAAGCGGGCCGACTTCGGCCTGCGAGCCGTACGCGGCGAGAGCTCGTCGTCGGGCAGCCAGCGCTCGCGCAGCGACTCCTCGACGAACGCGTCATAGAGCCGTTCCACGTCGACCGCCACCGTCCTTGAGACGGTGATCGCGAAGCCGTCG
>JAFAZV010000266.1 GCA_019239445.1 Solirubrobacterales bacterium | reverse complement strand
GGTGCCGCTCAGGCCGCTCGCTTTCGTGTCGCCGCCGTCACCTGGATCGACCGGCGGCAGGCCGAGCACGCGCTCGACGTAGAAGCGATAGCCGCAGCGTTCGTATTCAGCGAGGGTCGTGTATGAAAGCCGCCGCACGGTCCGCGGTGGCTGGGGCGACGTCGGCAGGTGCCGGCACTCGGACCGCGAGCGGCGTCCGGACATGGCCGCCGTGGGCTGAACGGGAGCATCTCCCGGCTCGACGAACGACACACTCACGCCTTGGCCGACGATCGCCGGCGCGATCCAAGCGATCGGACCGGCGCCGGCGTTCGCCGGCCACTCCTCGAGCTTCGCCGCCCCGCTCAGGATCAGCTGCTCGCGGGCGCGGGTCAGCGCGACGTAGAACAACCGGCGCTCCTCCTCATCCTCGCGCCGCTGCTGCTCCTCCCCCAGCGCCTGGTAGTCGAGCGCGCTCTCGCGACCGCCCGTGCCCGGTTGCGCGAGGCGCAAGCCGAACCGACCGTCGCGCCCGACTCGCACGAGCGGCGCGCGGCGCAGCGGACCGCGCCCGAGGTCGGCCACGCACACGACGCCGAACTCGAGCCCTTTGGCGCGATGAATCGTCATCAGCCTCACCGCTTCGAGCATCTCCCCCTCGACTGGCGCCTCGCTCTCGCGGGCGCCACCGCCGCCGGGCCCGGCGATGGACAGGAAACCGCGTAGGTCAGGACCCGATGCGGCCTCGTATTCGCGTCCGAGGCGCATCAGCTTGCGGACGTTGGCGAGGCGGCGCTCTCCCCCGGGCATCGCCAGGACGGCCAGGTCATATCCGGTCAGCGCGAGCCCCCGTTCGATCAGCTCCTCGATGCCCGCTCGCGCCGCCGCCTGGCGCTCGGCCGCGAACCAGCGCGCGAACCGTGCCACGCGTTCGCGTTCTGCGGGATCCAGCTCATCCAGGCGCCCCTGCGGCTCGCGCAGGACCCACCACGGGTCGCGTCCGGAGCCACGAGCGGCGGCGGCGAGCAGCACGAGCGTGTCGTAGGAGACACCGACGAGCGGCGAGGCCAGCACGGTGTACAGGGCCTCTTCGTCGCGCGGGTTGGCGAGCGCGCGCAGATAGGCGAGCATGTCGAGCACCTGCGGGTGCGACCAGTAGCCGCGCCCGCCGATCACGTAGGTGGGGATGCCGCGCTCCTCGAGCGCGCGCTCGTAGACGCGCAGGTCGCTGCTCGCGCGCGTGAGCACGACAATCTCGCGCGGCGCGATCCCCTCGCTGACCAGGTCCCGAAGGCGCCGCGCCAGCGCCCGCGCCTCAGCGAGGCGCCACGGCGCCGCCAAGCCCTCCACTGCCCAGTCCGCGCCCTTGTCCGCGACGATCAGCTCCACACACGGATCCTCCGCCGGCGCTTGCACGCGCCCGGCCACCAGCGCTCGGAACCGCTCCCCGAGCGCCGCCGCGAACGTCCGGTTGATGACCGCGACGATCTCCGGACGGGAGCGGAAGTTCGTCCGCAACCCCATGCGCGCGCCCGCCGCCTCAAGCCGCTCACCGAGGCGCTCGAACAGCTCAACGTCGGCGTGGCGGAAGGCGTAGATCGACTGCTGCGCGTCCCCGACCATGAAGAGGTTCTGCGTCGCGACCAGCTCGATCAGCTCGAGCTGCACCCGGTTGGTGTCCTGGAGCTCGTCCACCATCACGTGCGCGAAGCGCGCGCGCAGACGCGCGCGCAGCTCCTCGTCGTTGCCCACGAGATCTCGGCAGAGGAGCTCGAGGTCCTCGAAGTCGAGCCCGGAAACGGCGCGCTTGCGTTCGCCGTAGCGCTCGCCGAACGCCTGGAGCAGCCGGTCGAGCAACGCATGCGCGTGCTCCGCCTGGCGGTGCTCGCACGCGCGCCGATAGCGCTCCAGCGCGGCCGAGTACTGCTGGGCGGCCGGCGTCGAGAGCGCTGCCCCGTTACCGCCCGGGAGCGCGATCGTTGCGAGCGCGCCCGGCCACGGCGACGTCGCCGCCAAGACGCCGGGACAACGTTCCAGCCGCTCGAGTGCCTGCAGCACACGGGCCGGCGGATCGGCGACCCCGCCGAGCTCTCCCGCGAGCCGGGCCGCTGCCTCCGACAGGGCCGCTCGCAACTCGAGGCCGTCGTCTTCGGCCGCCTCGAGCGGTGGCAGCGACGGCGCGAGCTCGCCGCGGGAGCGAAGCTCGGCGTACAGCGACTGGATCGCGCCGCGCAGCGCGCCGGGAGCGTAGGCCGCCACGAGGTCGAGACCGCCCGGCGCGTTCTCGATCAGATCTTCGAGCGCGTCGTGGAAGGCGACATCGGCGATTCGCTCGGCGTCCGGTTGGTCGAGCACCGTGAAGGCCGGATCGAGCCCGGCCGCGAGCGCGCCCGCCCTCAGCATCCGCGCACAGAAGCCGTGGATCGTCGAGATGAACGCGTTCTCGCTCTCGCGCGCAGCCGCCGCGGCTCCCACTTCGCGCAGCCGCAGCCGGATTCGCTCGCGCAGCTCGCCGGCCGCCTTCTCGGTGAACGTGATGGTGAGGATTGCAGTGACGTCCACGCCGTCCTCGACGACAGCACGGACGAACCGCTCGACCAGCACTGAGGTCTTGCCGCTCCCGGCGCTGGCGTCGAGGAGCAGATCCCCCCGGCGGCGCTCGATCGCCGCGTGTTGCTCGGAGGTGAACTGCATCGCTAGTCGGGTCGGCAGATGCCTGGGTAACGGCAGCCGTCGCGCGAGCAGGTCGTTGGGGACGGCGTCAGCTCTCCGCGGCGCAGCTGCGCTGCGAGGGCGAGCGCGCGCGCTTGGGCGTCGCGCAGCGCTTCCTCGAGCTCGTCGGCCGAGCGGCTGTCTTTGCCGACCAGGAGCCGGCACGGCACCGCGTCCTCGAGGAACACGCCGCGCGCTCGCAGGTCACCGCCGCCGAGCGGCTGGTAGAAGCCGGCCACCGCCCCCAGCCCGAGCAGCTCGCGCACGGCGATCATGTAGAGCGCCACCTGCAGCCGCCGGTCGGTCTGCCAGCGGGCGCCGCAATGCTCGGGGCGTGAGCTGCTCTTGTAGTCGCGCACGATCGCCCGGCCGCCGCGATCGGGGTCGACATCCACGCGATCGACCACGCCTCGTAACAAAACTCGATCGCGACCCGAGCCGAGCGTCACGGGCGGCAACGATCCCTCCTCGCCCTCGAAGCCGAAGCGGAGCTCGAGGCCTCGGGGCTCCCAGCCGCACCCATCGGCCGCCTCGTGCTCGAGATACCGGCGCAGGTCGGCGGCGATCGCCCGCGCGGCGGCTGAGCGCACCGCCTCGCTGCGCTCGGGTGAAAGCATCGCCGGCAGCTCGGCCAACACCTCGTCGAGGATCCGCAGCGCGTCAGGCAGCGACTGGGGGGTGACCGGCCCGTCGAGGCGACCGATCACCTCCTCGATCGCGCTGTGCATGTAGCTGCCGCGCGTCAGCGGCTCAGGGTCCGGCGCCAGTGGCGCGGGCGCGAGCTCGCGCTCGACCAGCCACCGCATCGGGCAGTCGGCGAAGTTCTCCAGGGCGCCCCCGGAGACCACCTCCCGATGGCGGACGTGTCGCAGCGCGCCCTCGCCGAGTCGCCGGGGCAGCGCCTCCTCGCCGTCCGCTCCCGCCCTCGCGGCCCGAGCGCGATCGCGCTCGCCCTCGGTCGGCGCCTCTTCGGATGGCCACACCACGTCGGCGAGCAGCCGCCGGCGCCGGCGCTCGAACCACTCCTCGACGAACAGCTCGCGCAGATCGGCGAGAAACGGCGAGGCCAGCACCAAGTTGCCCTCCTCGTCCGAGCTGCGGAAGCTGAACGTGACCTGTTCGGTGGCCCGGGAGACCGTGGCGTACAGGAGGTAGCGCTCACGCGCGAGCGCGTTCTCGGCCGGCGCCAGCCGCAGGCCGGACACCGCCGCCAGCTCCCGGCGCTGCTCCTCGGAGAGGAACGGCTCGCCGGCGGCAAGCTGCGGAAACTCGCCCTCGACCAGGCCGAAGACGAACACGGCACGAAAGCGCCGCGCCCGGATCGCCAGCGGCTCGGTGATCAGGACGCCCTTGTCGGTTACCGTCGCTTCGTCCGCCAGCTCGAGCGCTTCGAGGAGCTCGAGCAGCTCCACCCCGCGGAGCTCTTCGCCGATATCGGCGAGCTCATCGTGCGCTCGTACGAGCGACGCGAGCGCAGCCGCGTCGCGCTCCTCGGCCGCGTCCAGCAGGCTTCCGCGGCCGCGGCGCGGGAGCGCCAACAGGCGCCGCGCATGCCGCACGAGCTCTCCGAGCTGATCGACGGCTTCGCGCAGCGCGTCGATCTCGTCGAGCTCCCAGCCCAACCGCTCGCGCGCCTCGGCAGCGCTCCTCAGGCCCTCGCGCCGGAGCTCGGATTCGAGATCGTCGGCGAGCTCAGCCAGGTCGAGCAGCCCGGGCGTGCGTAGGTAGTCGAGCAGGTCGTCGGCACGCGCGTCGGGATCGAGAGCGCAGCGGGCGAGCGCGCGGACCGAGCGCCCGAGCGTCGTGTGCGCGAATCGCCTCCGGCGCCCGCTGGCGACCGGAATGCCGTACTCGGCGAACACCCGCTCGAGCACCGCCCCGCTGCGCGCCGTCGAGCGGCAGACAACCGCGATCTCCTGCGCGAGCACATCGGCCCGCAGCAGGCGGCCGACCTCGGCCGCGACGAGCTCGGCCTCCGCGCGCTCGCCGCCGCCTTCGAGCAGCCTCACGGCCGGACCGGGATCGATCCGCGCCGGCTGGGGCTCGAACAGCGATCGCTCGAGGTGATGCAGCGCGTCCCGGGCGCTCGGCGCATAGTGCTCGTGGAGCGCCGGCAGCTCGCGCACGCGATCGGCGAGTGCACGCAGCTCCTCCACGAGCCCGGCGCGAGCGCTCAGGGCGGCGCGCCCCACGTCATAGGTGAGGGCAACGGTGACCTCGACGCCGGTGAGGCGCGCGAGCGTCTCGATCGCGTCGCGCTCGAGCGGGAGCAGATCGTCGAAGCCGTAGAAGAAGACGCTTTCCTCCCCCCAACGCCCGGGTCGCGCACGCAGTGCGTCGAGCGCGCGCCAGCCGAACAGCTCCGCGTCGACGCGTCCGAGGCGATCGAGCGCACGAACGTAGGCTCGGTAGAGCGCGGCGAGATCATCGCTGTAGTCCGCGCGGCGCGGGTCTTCGATCGCCCAGGCCCGGAGCGCCTGTCCGAAGCGCTGCGGGGTGATCATCGCCCGCTCGAGCTCCGCCATCAGCGCCGCGGCGGCGACGAGGAAGCCCGGCGCTCGCGCTGATCGTGCCAGGACGCCCAAGCGGAGCTCGGCGAGCACACGGCGGATCACCCGCTCGCGCGCCAGCCCCGACACGAGCCTCGCGTTGTAGCCGGCGCGCCGGGCGATCTCCCGGGTCAGACCAGCGAACGTGAGCACCGTCGCGACCACGCGGCCATGGTCGGCGAGCTCGCGGCTGTAGTGCTCGGCGTCCGTAGCAGTCGGCACAACGAGCAGCGCGCCGCGCCGGGCGGCGGCCTCGTAAGCACCCAGAACCTCGCCGGCTTTCGCCGAGTTGGCGGGTCCGAGAATCAATGTCAGCGGCACGTGCCCTATGGTGGCGCGCGCCCCCGACGGCTCGGTGGGCCGGTCGCCTCGGCTAGTGCACCGTTCGGCACACTAGGCGGCGGCGGGCTGCTTGGCGCGCTCGGCGCCGGCTACGCTGTCCTCCGCCTCCGGCGGCTTCGCGCCTTCCCGCGCCCACGGCTCATCGAACTCGACCCGCCATTTGCCGTCGTCGCTCTGCTGGAGCGCGAGGCGAGCGCGGAAGCTCTTGCCCGAGCGGCCCTTGAAGCCGGTTACGGCCTTCTCGGTCCGGCCTGTCTTGATCAGCTCGCGCGCTACCGCGACCGGCAGTTGCTTGCCGGCCTTGGCCTTCCAGATCACGAACCCGCATCCCGGATCCTCGCGCGACCAGCACGAGTACCCCTTGCGGTTCTCGACGATGTCGCGACCGCAGATCGGGCAAGGCCCGAGGTTGGCGCGCGGGATCCGCACGTCCTTGAGCTTTGTGTCGAGCTCCCCGACGGTGTCGGAGGTGAAGCGCACGATGTCGTCCATGAACGCCCCGCGGGAGTCCTGACCGGTCTCGATCTTGGCCAGCCGGTGCTCCCAGTCGCCCGTCAGCCCTGGGGAGGTCAGCGGATGCTCGCCCAGCAGGCGAATCACGTTCAAGCCCTTCTCGCTCACCACCAGCGCGCGGCCGTCGCGCTCGACGTAGCCGACCTGGATGAGGCGCTCGATGATCGCCGAGCGGGTCGCAGGCGTGCCGATCCCCGAGTCCTTCATCGCTTCGCGCAGCTCTTCCTCCTCGACGAGCTTGCCTGCCGTCTCCATCGCCGCCAACAGCGATCCCTCGGTGTAGCGTCGGGGCGGCTTGGTCTCTTTCTCCTCGGAGGCGACCTTCGCCACTTCGGCCCTCTCCCCCGCCTCGAGCTTCGGCAGTTGTTGCTCGCGCCCCTCGTCGTCGTCGGCGCGGGCGGCGCCGTCGACGTCGGCACTCTCGCCGTAGACCCCCCGCCAGCCGGGCACCAGCATCAGCTTTCCCCGCGTGCGGAAGACGTGCTCGGCGACGCTCGTCTCGACGCGGGTGTTCTCGAACACCGCGTCGGGGTGGAACACGGCCAGGAACCGCCGGACGGCGAGGTCATAGATGCGCCGATCGTCCTCGTTCATCTTGTCGACCGGATGGCGCTCGGCGCGCGTGGGGATGATCGCGTGGTGATCGGTGACCTTCTCGTCGTTGACGACCCGCGCGAGCGGCAGCACGTCGAGGCCGAGCACGTACCGCGCCGCGGCGGCGTACTCGCGCTGAGAGCCGACGAGCCGCGCGATCGGCTTGATCTCAGCCGCCATGTCACGGGTCAGGTAGCGCGAGTTCGTGCGCGGATATGTGAGCGCTTTGTGCTCCTCGTAGAGTCGCTGTGCGGCCGCGAGCGTCCGCCGTGCGGAGAAACCGAAGCGGCTGTTGGCGTCGCGCTGCAGCGAGGTCAAGTCGTAGAGCAGCGGCGCGCGCTCCTTGCGCTCTGACTTCTCGAGCTTGGTGATCTCGCCGATCTGGCCCTCGCAAGCCGAGACGATCGCGCTCGCCTCCTCGCCGCTCTTGATCCTCGGATTCGCCCCGGCGTGATAGCGGCCCTCATAGGTGCGCGGGCGCGGCTCGGTGAGGGGCTCGAACGTGGCATCGACGACCCAGTAGGGCTCGGGCGCGAAGTCGCGGATCTCCTGCTCGCGCCGCGCGAGGATCGCCAGCGTCGGGGTCTGGACACGTCCGAGCGAAACGGCGCCGTCGAAACTCGAGCGCAGGCGAATGGTCGCGGCGCGGGTGGCGTTCATGCCGACGATCCAGTCGGCCTCGCTGCGCGAGCGCGCAGCGGCCTCGAGCGACGCCAGGTCGGCGCCTTCGCGCAGCGTCCCGAACGCCTCCCGGATCGCTTGCGTGGTCATCGAGTTCAGCCACAGGCGCTTGACCGGCTTGCGCGAGCCGGCCTTCTCGTAGAGGTAGGCGAAGATCAGCTCGCCTTCGCGCCCTGCGTCGCAGGCGTTCACGACCTGGTTGACGTCTGCGCGGCCGAGCTGGCGCTTGACCACGTTCATCTGCTTCTTCGAGCGTTCGTCGCGGACTACCAGCTTGAAGCGGTCCGGCACGATCGGCAGGTCGGCCATCCGCCACTTCTTGAACCGGTCGTCGTACTCATCGGGGTCGGCGAGCTGGACGAGGTGCCCGACCGCCCACGTGATCACATGCTCCGGGCCTTCGAGGTAGCCCTCGGCCTTCGCGAACGCGCCCGGCAGCACGCGTGCGAGGTCGCGCCCGACCGATGGCTTCTCCGCGATGATCAGGATCTTGGACATGAGCCGCCGAGGGTAGCGCCCGATGCAAGGGCCGCCGTGAGCCGGGCTCAGGCGAGCTCGGCGGCCCGGCGGGCGACCGCCGGCAGTCCCCTCTCCTCGGCCGCCCGTGCGGCCGCCGACACGAGCGTGCGCGCCTTCGGATCGTCCGCGCCCAGCAGCCGCGCGTAGTCGAGCTGGGTATGGGCGAGGTACACGGGTGCGTTCAGCGCCGCATTCCCGGCCAGCGCCCGCTCGAAATGCTCGGCCGCAGCGTCCTGGCTGTCCATCGTCGCCGCCAGTCGACCGAGGAACCGCGCAGTCGAGCCGAGACAAACGGCACCGAGCCCGATCACGACGTTCAGATCGCGGTACGGGAGCAGCAGCTCGTAGAGCTTGCGGGCGCGCCGGGCGTCGCCGAGCTCGGCGCTCACGTCGGCCAGCAGCGTCACCGCGATCATCCAGTCGCCGTCGCGGGGGATGTCCTCGAAATCCCGCGTCGCGAGCGTCTCGAGCTCGGCTCGGGCCTCGCCGAGGCGGCCGGTTTCCCACAGCAGGGTCGCGATGGCGGCGCGCCATGCCACGATGCCCGGGCTGCGCCGGATCATCTCGCGCGCCGGCCGCTCGAGCTCGCCGATTCTGCTCTGCTCGCGGCGCAGCGCCAGGAGCTGGATCGCGTAGTACTGGGGTCCTGTGACGGCCTCCCCCCTCGATGCCGCCTCGAGGGCTCGCGCCGCCAGCCGGTCCGCGGTATCCAGCTCGCCCGCCAGCAGCGCGCGCATCGCGCGCCACACCGCGGCCTGCCAGAGGAACAGCGGCTGCCGGAGCAGATCCGCGCCCTCGGAGAAGGCGGCGATCTGCGCGTCCACCGCTTGCGGGTTTCCCTGTTCGAGCAGGTCGACGACGAGCCAAGCGTGACCCTGGAGCGCAAGCTCCAGGTCCCCCGCTTCGCGCCCACGGCGCAGCAGCTCGGTGGCGTCGGACAGGCGCTGATCGAGCTGGCCGGGATCCCAATGGGCACGCCGGCGCGCCGCAGCGGCGAGCGCCCGCGCTTCCGGATCTCCGAGCTCGGCCGCAAGCGCCGTGGCCTCGTTCGCCAGCTCGGTCATCCGGCCTCGCGCGTTGGAGTAGTAGAGCGCGCCGCACAGCCGCGAGAGCAGCGCGACTCGGGTCGCGGTGCGCTCGCCCACGGTCAGCTCGAGCGCCCGTTCGAGCAGTGCGATCAGTTCGTGGTCGACCACTCCCGGGGCCTGGATGTAGCGCCGTGAGGCACCGATCGCCGCTCGGGCCAAGCTCGCGCTGTCGCCGAGCCGCAGCGCGAGCGCGGCCGCCTCGCGAAAGAGCTCCCAGGCGAGCGGTCGGTCGCCGGCACGGACGTGCGGCTCCCCCTGACGGATCATCAGCTCGAGGCGCCGCGCCTCGGATCCGGGGCGAAATTCCTCGAGCACCTCGCGCGCGCGGGCGTAGTGGTCGGCGGCCTCTTCGTAGGCCAGCATCGACGTCGCCTGC
>JAFAZV010000132.1 GCA_019239445.1 Solirubrobacterales bacterium | reverse complement strand
CGTCTCCAGGTGGCGCAGGCGCTCGCGCTCGCGCACGAGCTCCGCTTCCTCGGCCTCGCTGGGCGCCGCGGCCTCGATCTCCTCGAGCTCGAAGGCGAGCAGGTCGAGCTCGCGCTCGCGGGCCCCGGCGATCCCTTCCAGTTCCTGAGCCTTCGCCTCCAGCTCGCGTACCCGCGCGTGAGCCGCCGCCACGCGTTCGCGCACGATTCGCTGCCCGGAGCCGCAATAAGCGTCGAGCACCTCGAGCTGCGTCCCCGCCAGCATCAGCTTGCGATGCTCGTGCTGGCCGTAGAAGCTCAACAGTCGACTCCCGAGCTGGGCCAAGTCGCCGACCGTGGCCGCGCGTCCGCAGATGTAGGCGCGCGTCCGGCCATCCGGCCACACCCGCCGGGCGAGCACGATCTCCTGGGCGTCGGTGGGAATCCGCTCATCCTCGCCTCGATCGGGCTCGGCGGGCAGCGCGAACACGCCTTCGACCCAAGCCTCGGAGGCGCCCTCGCGGACGATGCCGCTGCGGGCCCGCCCGCCGAGAAGCAGATCGAGCGCCTGGGCCAGCAGGGTCTTTCCGGCCCCCGTCTCGCCCGTCAGCACGTTGAGGCCCGCGGCGAGCCTCAGCTCGGCGCGCTCCATCAAAAGCAGGTTCTCGACGCGCAGCTCATGCAACACGCGCGTGGGTCTACCAGGCACGCCCGACGGATCGCGGAGCGCGCGGACGCAAACGGGAGAAAGGTCACCTCGCGTTCGCTGCATGGCGGCGAACGGGATAAAGCTGTCGCTCGACGACAGAAATCCCCCACGCCAGGTGAAAGCGCTCGAGGTGGGGGGACTTTCTACCGTCTCCCGCGGCCGCAAGCAGCGAATCGCGGCAATCGCCGGCCTGTAACGAATTCCCCAGCGCGGCGGCAGGCGAACCCTTCCCCAGCCGGCGGGCCCCACCACGGCGCCGCCGCCCGACCGGCCGGCCGGCCGCTACGGCGCCGCCGCCAGCCGCCCGAACTTCAACCGCAGACGGTGATAGAAGCTCGCCCCGCTCACCTGCGCGAGCGCCCCCTGATCGTGGACGAACCTGGCTTCGATCTGCTCGCCGGCCGGCAGCAGGCACGCCGGCCGCCCGTCGATGGTGACGTCGACCGGCTCTTCCCGCGAGCGGTTGTGCACCACGAGAACGTCATGCGGCGCAACCACTAGCGCGCGCGCGGTCAGCGAGTGCGGCGCGATGAACGACACCACCAGCCCCTCGACCCCCCAGGCCATGACCGGTCCGCCGTTGGCCAGGTTGTAGCCGGTCGATCCCGCCGGCGTCGCCACCACGAGCCCGTCGCAGCGCACACGGCCGATCTCGTCAGCGCCAATCGCGTAAGCGAGGTCGGCGACGCGCTTGCCCGGCTGACGGTGCATCGAGACGTCGTTGATCGCCATCCAACGGCCCCGTCCGCCCAAAAGCTCGATCCCGGGCAGCGCGAGGACCTCGAAGTCACCCGCGAACGCGCGTCCCAGCGCCACGGTCACATCGTTCGGATCGATCGTCGCCAGGAACCCGATCTCGCCGAAGTTTAGCGCGAACACCGGCACCCCGGTGCCGGCGTAGGTCCGCAATGCCGTCAGGATCGTGCCGTCCCCGCCAAGCGCAAAGCACAGGTCGACGTCGGGCCTGATCGGCGCGTTGACTTCGAGGCCGGGCCCCGGAACGAGTCCGTGCTTGCGCGTCTCCTCGGGATCGAACCTGAGCACGACCTGAGCCTCGCGCGCGAGCGCGATCAGCGCCGCGATCGGTCGCTCGGTCTCGTCGGGCCGGCGATGGCTCAGCACCGTGGCTGTCCGCACCGGCTTCACGGCTCGACTCGCACGACCTCGGCCTCGGCCTCCAGCCTGTCGAGCCCGCCACGGCCGGATTCGCCGATCCACACGAACGTCTCCAAATTCCCTTTCGGGCCGGGCAGGCGGGAGCTGGCGAAGCCGAGTACGCTGGTCCCGAGGGCGCGAGCAGCCTCCGCGACGCTGACCAGCGCCCGCCGGCGCGTCGCTGCGTCGCGCACGACCCCGCCTTTGCCGACGCTGTTGCGCCCGGACTCGAACTGCGGCTTGACCAAGGCCAGGCAGTCAAACCGCTCGGCCGCGCACGCGAGTACGGCCGGAAGCACCTTGCGCAACGAGATGAACGAGACGTCGATCGTGATCAAGTCCGGTCGGTAGGGCAGCGCCTCGGGCCGCAAGGACCGGGCGTTGGTTCGCTCGATCACGGTGACCCGGGATTCGCCCCGCAGGCGCCAATGCAGTTCGCCATAGGCGACGTCGAGGGCGATCACGTGCTCGGCCCGGCGCTGCAGCAGACAGTCGGTGAACCCGCCGGTGGAGGCGCCGACGTCGAGCGCCCGTGTGTCTGCGACCTCGAGGCCCAGCTCGTCCAGCGCGTTGGCCAGCTTGATCCCGCCACGGGAGACGTACCGATCGGCGGCCGCGACCTCGAGCTCGACATCATCCGCGACCAGCTGCCCCGGCTTGTCGGCCCGCCGGCGCTCGGGCAGCAGCAATATCTCACCGGCCAGAATCGACGCCGCCGCGCGCGAACGGGAGTTGAACAGACCTCGCTCGGAGAGCAGTGTGTCCAGCCGAAGGCGTCGCATATCGGCGGGAACGGTACGTGATCACGATCACAGTCAACTTGTGCGCGCCACGCCACCATGAGCGGCACATATCTCTCTCCTCCCCGGAACGGCCCGCCCTCGTGGCGGGTCGTTCCCGTTCACGCGCCCCGCCCTGGTGGCGGGTCGTTCCCCTTCACGCGCCCCGCCCTGGTGGCGGGTCGTTCCCCGTTCAGGCGGCGCCGAGGCCGCGACCGTCCGCCGCCGAGGTCAGAGCGGGGCGGCCCGAGGTCCGTCGGGCGCTACCGCCCCACGCCGCTCGGCTGCGCCACCGCCGACTCGATCCGCTCGGCGATCCGCTCGCCGGTGAAGCCTACGTGCTCGTGCAGCAGCTTCGGCGCGCCATGGGTGACGTAGCGATCGGGGAGCCCGACGCGCAGGATCCGGGCCGCCAAGCCCGCGTCCGAGAGCGTCTCCCACACGGCCGAGCCGAAGCCGCCGGCAAGCACGCCCTCCTCAACCGTCACGAGCAGGTCGTGCTCGGCGGCCAGCTGCGCAATCAGCCCGGCGTCGATTGGCTTGGCGAAGCGGGCGTCGGCGACGGTGACGTTCATCCCGCGCTCGGCGAGGATGTCGGCGGCGGCGACCGCCTTGCCGACGCCGGTTCCGTACCCGAGTAGCGCCACGCGCTCACCTTCGCGCAGGATCTCCCCCGTGCCGATCTCGATCGTGCCCGGGCGCTCGGGCAGCGGTACCCCGACACCCTCGCCGCGCGGATAGCGCAACGCCACCGGCCCGCCGTCGTAGACCAGCGCGGTATGCAGCATGTGCACGAGCAGCGCCTCATCGCGCGGGGCCATGAGGACGATGTTGGGCAGACAGCGCAGGTAGGCGATGTCGAACGCGCCATGATGCGTCGGGCCATCGTCGCCGACGAGACCGGCGCGATCCATCGCGAACACGACGTTCAGCCGCTGCAGGCAGACGTCGTGGACGATCTGGTCGTAGGCTCGCTGCAGGAAGGTCGAGTAGATCGCGGCCACGGGCTTTGCTCCCTGGAGCGCCAACCCCGAGGCGAACAGCACCGCCTGCTGCTCGGCGATGCCGACGTCGTAGTAGCGCTCGGGCAGCTCGCGCTGGAGGATGTTGAGCCCGGTCCCGGAGTTCATCGCCGCCGTTATCCCGAGCACCCGATCATCACGCCGGCACTCGGCCACGAGCGCGTTCCCGAACACCTGGGTGTACTGAGGGATCGGCGGCTTGGCGCCGGGCGCGCGCGGCGCGCTCTTGGCCGGCGCGCCGTTGGCGATCGACTTCGGCTTGGCCGCGTGCCACTTCTCCATTCCCTCGAGCCCGCCCTCCTCGGCGGGCGCGAAGCCCTTGCCCTTGACCGTCGCGCAATGCACGACCACGGGCCGCTCCGCGGCCAGCGCCTCACGCAGCGCCCGGCGCACGGCGCGCACGTCGTGGCCATCGACCACGCCCATGTAGGCGAACCCGAGCTCCTCCCACCACAGGCCCGGGGCCCAGAACGCCTTGATCGATTCCTTGAAGTGGGGCCCGAAGCGCTCGAACGCCGGGCCGATGCCAGCCGGCAGCTTGGTCAGCCCGTCTTCCAGGTCCTCGCGCTTATGCCACAGGCGCGGGTTGAGGCGGATCCGGTTGAAGTAGCGCGACAGCGCCCCGACGTTCGGCGCAATCGACATCCCGTTGTCGTTGAGCAGCACGACGACCGGCGTGCCCGCGCCGCCGGCCTGGTGCACGGCCTCGAAGGCGACCCCGCCGGTCATCGCGCCGTCACCGACGACGGCGACCACGTAGCCATTCTGGCCGTGCCCCTGGCGCATCGCCTCCTTGATCCCCACCGCGTAGCCGATCGCCGTCGACGCGTGCCCGGCGCCCATGATGTCGTGCTCCGATTCGGCGATCGAGCAGAACGGCGCCAAGCCGCCGTATTGGCGGATCGTGTGCAGCGCGGTGCCGCGACCGGTGAGCACCTTGTGCGGGTAAGCCTGGTGACCGACGTCCCAAAGCACTTTGTCGCGCGGCGAGTCAAGCAGCGAGTGCAGCGCGACCGCGATCTCGCACGTCCCGAGATTGGCGCCGAAGTGCCCGCCGATCTCTCCCACCGTGTCGATGATGTGTTCGCGTACCTCCTGCGCAACCTCCTGGAGCTCGTCGTCGGTGAGGCTGTGAAGGTCCTGGGGCTTTTTGATCCGTTCGAGGAGCGTGGGCATCAATACGTCCTGGTCGCGATGAAGTCGGTGATCTGCTCGAGCTGCGTGGCGCCGTCGGGGGCGGCCTGGGTGAGGGCGGCTCGGGCCCGCTGATGCGACTCGGCGGCGAGCTCGCGGGCTCTGTCAAGACCGAATTCGGTCACGTATGTCCGCTTCCCGAGGCGCTCGTCGCTGCCCTGCCGCTTACCCAGCGCCTGCTCAGATCCGGTTACGTCGAGGATGTCGTCGACGATCTGGAAGAGCACACCGAGCTCAGCCGCAAAGTTCCGGTACGCGTTGATTGTGGCAGGTTCGGTGGCGCGCGCGAGGAGCAGGACGCACTCGATGCTCGCCCCGATCAACCGGCCTGTCTTGAGCTCGTGCAGGCGCTGCAAGCCGTGAGCGCCGGATTGCGCGGTACCAGCCACATCGAGGTACTGCCCGCCCACCATCCCTTGTACGCCGGTCGCCGCGGCGAGCGCGGCGGCCGCCGCGAGCACGTCCGCCGCCTGCCCCTGCTGTTCGTAGAGCAGCAGCCGGAACGCCTCTGCGTAGAGCCCATCGCCGGCCAGGATCGCGACGTCTTCGCCAAAGGCCTTGTGGCACGTGGCACGTCCGCGGCGCAGGTCGTCGTTGTCGATCGCGGGCAGGTCGTCGTGGATCAGCGAATAAGTGTGGATCAGCTCGATCGCCGCCGCGAGCGGCAGCACCCACGACGTCGAGCGTCCGAGGGCGTCTGCCGTGGCCAGCGCGAGCACCGGCCGGATGCGCTTCCCCGGGGCCAGCAGCGAATAGCGCATCGCCTGCTCGAGCCCGCTGATGCCGGGCTCGGTCGTGAACCGCAGCGTCTGCAGATAACGCTCGACCTCGTCCCGCAGGTGATCGGGATACCTCGAAGCGGGTGGCGCCTGAACTCGCGGCTCGCCGCCCACGGCGATCTACGCCGCCGGCAGCGGCAGCTGGCCCGGAAGGTCGGGCAGCGGCTCAAGCGCCGCTCGCACCCGCTCGTCCACCTGTGCGCTGGCCTCGGCGGCCAGATTGGCGCACTCCTCGATCAAGGCGAGCGCCGCCTCCGGCTCGAGCTCGCCGGCGCGCAGGCGCTGCGCGGCGTCCTGGAGCCTCGCGCTGAGCTCGATCAGGGCGTCAGTCACCGGTGCAGAGTATCGCGGGCGCCCGAGGGCCGACCACGCGCCGGCGCCGGTGATGTTGGGATTCCATTAGCCCCTCAGAACCGCAGCAGCGCACCGATTCCCTCGAACGGCCCGAGATCCGGGTAGCGCGAGACCACGATCACCTCGGCATCCTGGGCCAGCGCGGACTCGATTGCCGCCTCGCGCAGGTGCTCGACTTCTTCGAGTTCGCTGCCGTCTCCGGAGGGACACGGGCCGCGCCGCTCGAGGCTGAGGATCCCGCAGCTCGGGCAGCGGCCGCCCCGGCGATCGAAGTCATCCGCCAGCAACAGAGCTCCGACTCGACGTTCGTTCAGCGCCTCGAGGACGTTCTGCGGGCCGCCGGCGGCGCGGCCGCCGCTGCCGATGCCTTCGGCCAAGCGGTCGAGCGCCTGGCGCTCGCGCTCGCGCTCGTCCTGCTCGACGAGGTCGGACACGGCCTTCTGGATCTGGTCGTCGGTCGCATTGGACACATCGACGGCGACGCGGCCTGGGCTGAGAGTGCCGCGAACCTCCTCGGCCAGGAAGTGCTCGAGCCGGGCGACGATCTCCACCGGGCCGCCGACCGCCAGGCGGTCGAAGCGCTCAAACCGCCAGCGCCGGTCGATCAGCTCGGCGACGCGACGCAGGTGGTCGTCGGCCTCTTTTTCATAGCTGCGCTCGTAGCGCGCTTGGGACCAGCCGCCCTGCTGGTGCTGGCCGTGAACGTCGTCGTCCACCCGTCGCAGCTCGGATAGGCGGTCGGCACTCCCTACGAGCAGCCGAGCGTCGCGCCGGCTGACCAGCACCACGCACCACCGCCGCTCCTGCGCGCCACGGATCAGCGGCTCGATGTAGGGCCGCCGCTCGATCACCACGCGACCTTCCGCCGGCCGCGGCAGCTGCACGACCTCGAAGAACTCATCGCGCAGCGAGCAGAACACCGCGAGCGCGCGAGCGCCCTGGAACGGCGGCTCGTCTGAGAGCAGGTAGGACCTGATCCACTCGATGTCCTCGCGCAGGGCCATCAGATCCTCGTGCCCGAGCTCTCCGCCGCCCTCTATCTCCCGTGAGGCCTCGTCGAGGAGCGAGTCGATCTGCGAGACCCGGGCTGGCGGGACCGCGAACTGATCGGGGTCGAGATCGAGATACAGGCTGACTACGGGGTGCACGGGTCGTGCCGAGACGAGCCGCCGGGCTGCCGAGACGACGCTCATGACGATTGCCTACCCCTCAGCTGAGGCCGTCAAGCGCAGCGTTGACGAGCGCGTCGGCACGCGCGTTCTCGGCTCGCGGGACGCTGCGGATCCGCCACCGGTCGAAGCCGCGCAACGCCGAGCGAGCTTCTTCGTAGAGCGGCTTGATCGACGGATGCTTGACCTTATAGGCGCCGGTGAGCTGCCGCGCGACGAGCTCTGAGTCGCCGATGATCTCCACCTCGCGAGCGCCGAGCGCAGCGGCGCGCTCGAGCCCGCGCAACAGCGCGCGGTACTCGGCGACGTTGTTCGTAGCCACGCCGATCGGCTCGGCGACCTCGTCGAGCACGCCGCCGTCGGGATCGGACACGACGACCCCGATCGCCGCCGGACCCGGATTGCCGCGGGCTCCGCCGTCCACGTTGACGACCAGGAGCGGTGCTCCCGCCGCGCTCAATCGCCCGCCAGCTCGGGCAGCTCGCCCGGGACCCGGGCGCGCCGGCGATCTCGTAGCGAGCGCTGCCCGCCGCCGGTGGAGCTGCCCTGCCGCCGCGACGAGCGGCGGCGATCGACGATCACGGTGACGTTCGGATCGTCGGCGTAGTAGTCGGTCAGCTTGTCGAACAGCTCATCGGCAAGCGGTTCGGGAACGACGCAGTAGATCACGCCGGCGATGCTATTGACGCCGGGCCAACCGCGCCATCGAACGCGTGTCCAAGCTCAGCGCAGCACCAGCACGCCGTACTCGTCCGCAACCGCATTCGGGCGCAGCTCCTCGGGCGAGAGCTCCGTCAGCTCGTAGCCCTGCCCGGCGACGCGGACTGTGGGGCGCTCCTCGGCCAAGTCGACGTCGTAGCGGTACCAGCAGAGCTCCCACGAGACGACCACGCTGACGAGGCCGGGATGGCCGGCGCCCGGCGCAACAGACACCGTCGGCGGACCGAGCGAACGGGCAACGCCGGCCACAGTACGTGGATGCTCAGAGGCGTTGAAAGCCTCGATCCCGGAGGCGATCGTGTGCTCGACGCTGGTTGGCACCGCGTGTACGTGGCGTGGCTCGCGCTGGCGGGGCTCGCGCTCGCGGGGCTCGCGCCCTTGCGCGCCCCGGACCTCGCGCCCGCGGTCTGCTCGCGGTTCGCGTCTGCGCTCCTCGCGCGTAGGCCCACGCCGAAGCTCTTGCTCGTCCGGCGCCGGGGGCTCGAACTCGTCGTCGTCCGGCGCACGCGCGGCGGTCGCGGCGGCCTGATCGCGCCGCGCGCGAAAGCGGCCCAAGAGCGAGCGCCGGCGCTCGGAACCGTTCTCAGCATCGTCCGGCGGCGGCATCGTCCCCTCGCGGATCCAGCCTTCATGAATTGCGCGGTCCTTGCACAGCTCACACACCGAGCGCCGGTCTCGTCCATTGAGGTACACCTCGGCCTTCTCGCCGCGCAGCAGCGTCCGTCCGCACACGTCGCAGGTGCTGTAGACGTCGGCGCCCCGGATGTCCTTGGTCGTCGTCACCACGCCGAGGGTATCGCCGTCATGCTTTTACGGCCTCCTTTTCGGCTTTGGCTTCCTCGACCACCTTGCCCGCAAGGTGCGCCGGCACCTCCTCGTAGCGCGCGAACTCCATCGCGAACTCGCCCTGCCCGCCGGTGATCGCGCGCAGGTCGGGCGCGTAGGAGAGCATCTCGGACATCGGCACCTCGGCCTTGACCTCGGTCATGCCGGCGCCCGACGGCTCCATCCCGAGCGGCCGCCCGCGGCGGGAATTGAGATCGCCGATGACGTCGCCGACAGCGTCCTCGGGGACGGTGACGGTAGCGAGCATGATCGGCTCGAGGAGTACCGGGCCGGCCTGCTCGAGCGCCTGCTTCATCGCCAGCGAGCCGGCGACCTTGAACGCCATCTCGGAGGAGTCGACGGTGTGGTACGAGCCGTCGTAGAGCCGCACGCGCACATCCTTGACTGGATATCCGGCCACGACGCCCTCCTGCATCGCCTCGAGGACGCCCTTCTCGACCGCGGGGATGAACCCGGAGGGGATGACCCCACCCTTGATCGCGTCGACGAATTCGAACCCCGCTCCGGAGTCGAGCGGCTCGATCTCGATGTGCGCGTCGCCGAACTGTCCGCGGCCGCCCGTCTGCTTCTTGTGCCGTCCGTGCGCCTTGGCCGGCTTGCGGATCGTCTCCTGGTAGGGGACGCGCGGCGGCTTCAAGTTGACCTCGGCCCCGAAGCGCGACTTCAGCCGCCCGACGATCACCTCGACGTGCACCTGCGAGAGCCCAGCGACGATCTGCTCGCCGGTCTGCGGGTCGCGGTGCAGGTCGATCGTCGGGTCCTCTTCCTGCAGGCGGCGCAGAGCGCTGAACACCTTGTCTTCGTCGCCCTTGCTCTTGGGCTCGACGGCGAATGCCATCACCGGCGCCGGGAGCTTGATCGACGGCATCTGGATCGGTTCATCGCGCGAGGCCAGCCAGTCGCCGGCTCTGGTCTCCTTCAGCTTGGCCACGGCGCCGATGTCGCCGGGGCCGAAGTCGGTCGTGTGCGCCGTGCGAGTGCCCTCGAAGGTGATCAGCTGGCCGATCCGCTCCTTGTTGTGGGTTCGCGTGTTGAGGACCTGCGTGTCCTGCCGCAGGACGCCCTGGTAGACGCGGAACATGTTGATCCGCCCGGCGAACGGGTCCGCGCGCGTCTTGAACACGTACGCGAACATCTCCTGGTCCTCGACCGGCTCGAGCGTCACCGGGCCGACGCCGAGGCCGCCGTGCTTGACCGGCGAGGGCAGGTCTTCAACGATCGCGTCGAGCAGCCGGTTGGTGGCCAGGTTGCGGGTGGCGATCCCGCACGTGACCGGGAACACGGCGCCGTGGTTCGTGCCCTCCTTGAGCGCGGTGACGATTTCCTCGTGGCCAATCTCCTCGCCTTCGAGATAGCGCTCCATGAGCGCGTCGGAGGACTCTGAGACCTCGTCCATCAATTTTTCGCGGTATTCCTGGGCCTGCGCCTCGAGCACGTCGGGGATCGGTATCTCGCTCGCGTTCTCGCGGCCGGCGTCGTCGTAGCGGTAGGCCTTCATGTCGACGAGGTCGATCACGCCGGAGACCTCGTGCTCGGAGCCGATCGGGATCTCGGTGGCGACGACGTGGGCGCCGAAGGCGGCTTTCAGCGAGTCGAGCGTGCGGAAGAAGTCGGCGCGCTCGCGGTCGAGCATGTTGACGAAAAGCAGGCGCGCGAGATCGAGCTCGGCCGCACGCTGCCACAGGCGCGTCGTGTGCACCTCGACGCCCATCACCGCGTTGACCACGAACACGGCGGACTCGCATACGCGCAGCGCGCCGAGGGCGTCGGCGATGAAGCTCGAGTCGCCCGGCGTGTCGATCAGGTTGACCTTGCGCTCCTGCCACTCGAACGAGGCCAGCGCGGCCGAGATCGACATCTGACGTGACTTCTCGTCCGGATCGGCATCGGACACGGTGCTGCCGTCGACGACCGTCCCGAGCCGGTTGACGGCGCCGCCCTGGAACAGCAGCGCCTCGTGCAGCGAGGTCTTGCCACTGCCTCTGTGGCCGACGAGCGCCACGTTGCGGATGCGATCCGCTGGCTTGTGCATGCCTGTCTCCTCTCTCTGCGAACGACGGTGGGTTTCGAAGATACCGGCGCGCGCATGCGCGCGCCGGCCGCCCGCGCATGCGCGGGCGGGCCCGGGGCGCATGCGCCCCGGGCTGGTGCTGCCCGCCATAAATGCGGCCACATTCGAGCCATCCCTGACGGCGCCGTGCATCGTCCTCGCTCGCTCGCGTACCTTCCAGGTACGCCACGCTCGCTGCGTCCTCGCCCACCTCCGTCAGTGACGTCTCTCGGTGCGGCCGCACCTATGGCGGGCAGCACTGCTAATTCATCTCGCTGGCGAGCTTCGAGCGCAGCCGCAGCACCGCCTTGGTGTGCAGCTGCGACACCCGCGACTCGGTCACGCCGAGTACCTCGCCGATCTCGCGCAGGGTCAGGTTCTCGTAGTAATAGAGCGCTACGACGAGCTTTTCGCGCTCGGGTAGCGCGGAGATCGCGTCGGCGATGCGCTCGCGCAGGTTCGAGCGCTCGACCAGCACGTGCGGATCGGGCGTCCGCCGGTCGGGCAGCGTGTCGAGCAGCGAGACCCCCTCGCCGCCCGAGTCGGTCACGTTCCAAAGCTCATCCAGCGCAACGATCGTCGAGCTCGAGATCTGCAACAGCGCCTCGTGGAAATCGTCGAGGCTGATCCCGAGCTCGGCCGCCATCTCCTCGTCCGTGGGCACCCGCTGCAGCTTCGCCTCGAGCTTCATGTTCACGCGCTCGATCTGGCGGGCCCGCGCGCGGACCGACCGCGGCACCCAGTCGAGCGTGCGCAGCTCGTCGATGATCGCGCCACGGATCCGGGTGATCGCGTAAGTCTCGAACTTGATCTCGCGGGCGAGGTCGAAGCGCTCGATCGCCGTGATCAAGCCACCGAGCCCGTAGGAGATCAGCTCCGCCTCCTCCACGTGCGCCGGCAGGCCCGAGCTCATCCGTCCCGCCACGTACTTGACGACCGGAGAGTAGGCGACCACCAGCCGTTCTCGCGCCCGCTCGTCTCCGGAGGACTTGTAGCGCCTCCAGAGGTCGTGCAGCTCGATCGCTTTTACGTTGGTGTCCAGAGTTCCTCGTCAGGCCCGAGGATGAGCACTTACGTAGGCCGAGCGGAGTCGCGCCGACTCCACCCGAGTGTAAACCTGGGTCGTAGCGATAGTCGCATGTCCGAGCAGCTCCTGGATCGCACGCAGGTCCGCCCCACCCTCGAGCAGATGCGTGGCGAAGGAATGACGCAGCGCGTGTGGGTGCAGGCCGTCGAGCGCCGGCACACGGCGCGCCCAGCTGCGCAGCCGACGCCGGACGTCCGAGGTGCTGAGCGCCCGCCCCGACTTCGACAGGAACAGAGCGCGGCTGGCGCCCTGGTCGAGGTCCGGCCGGGCCCGCGCCAGGTAGCGCTCGAGCGCGCGCAGCGCGTGCTCGCCCGCCGGCACGATGCGGGTCTTGCCGCCCTTGCCCTCGACGCGTACCGCCTCGGCGTCGAAGTCGACCGATTCGAGCTCGAGCGAAACGAGCTCTCCGGCCCGCAACCCCGACGCGTACGCGAGCTCGAACAACGCCCGGTCGCGGAGCTCGAGCGGCGTCGTGGCCGGGATGCGGTCGAGAAGACCCGCGACCTCGTCCGGCCGCAGCACGCGCGGAAGCCGCTGGGGCTTCTTCGGCGAGCTCAGCAGCTCGGCGGGGTTCTCGGCTCGCGCGCCGAGCTCGACCTGGACTCGGAACAGCCCGCGCAGCGCGGCCAGCTTGCGCGAGATCGTCGCCGGCGCGAGGCCGCGCTCGGACAGGCCGGCGACGTAGCGGCGCAGCGCGCGCACGTCCACCCCCGCCGGCACGATCTCCCGCGCGGCGGCCCAGGCGGCGAACTGCTCGGTGTCGATCGCGTACGCGCGCCGCGTCTTTTCCGCCACCGCGCGCCGGCGCAGATCAGCCTCGAAGCCGCGCAGCGCGGCGCTCCAAATATCCGCAACCTCATCGGGCACAGCGCGGTACTTCGCCGCCCGCAGGTCCCGACCTGCCGCCTAGTGTCGCGAGTCAGAAGTTCGAAGGCACCAAGAGTGGTCACTGGTGGATGTCGCGGAAGGACGCAGGAGCCAGCCGGACGACTCGAGGGCGGCCCGGCCGTTGGCGAGGCAGGATGCCGAGCGGGCCGTCCTCGAGGCAGCAGCGCTGCGCGAGGCCGGCGCCGCCGGCGCAGCCGGTGGCGGGACGAACCGCGGCGCCGCCAGGGGCCGCTCGACTGCCGTCGAATTTCTGACTCGGGACACTAAGCGATGTACACCGGGGAGCCGACCGGTGTTTGGCTGTAGAGGTCGATCACGTCGGGGATCGACATGCGAATGCAACCGTGCGATGCGGCCGAGCCGAGCGAGCCGAGCTCGTCGGTGCCGTGGATGCCGGCGCCGTTGTAGATGCCCATCCAGCGCGCCTTGATCGGGTCTTGCGGTCCGGGTGGGATCGTCTGGCCCGCGAGCGATCCCGCCCACGCGCTGTTCGGCACC
>JAFAZV010000042.1 GCA_019239445.1 Solirubrobacterales bacterium | reverse complement strand
TGAAGGACGCCTGACGCTCGTAGCGTCGTAGGTGGAGCACGCGGTCGAGCACATCCGCGGCTTGGAACGCGTGAGCGCTCACGCCTTCATCTGCCTCGACCAGCGTGAGAGCCGCCGTAACGCGTGCGGCGAGCTGTTCCGGAAGCTCGGACAGCGCGCGCCGGCGGAGATTGCCGATGACGGTGGCGAGCGCCGATTCGCCGAGCGCCGTCTCGCCGGCGAAGCCCGCATCCGGCAGCCAGGCGTTGTGCACGTGGTGTGCGAGTCCGCACAGAAACGCCGGCGTCGGGTCGGCACGCTCGCGAAGGCTCATGAGCGCCGCCGTGCAGGCCACGACGACACAGTGTTCGGCATGTGACTCCGGCGGGCTCAGCGGCAAGCGGGGCTGTCGGGGCGCGGTGATGCCGGCACGTGGCTGCTCAGCCAAGCGGCGTGCGAACTCCGGCGCCCGCGCGCTCTCGGTCGTGAGGACCTGTGTCGAGCTGAGGGCGCCGGCGAGCCATGCCGTGGCGCGCTCGTCCCAGCTCTCGCCGAGCGCGTCGCGCAGCGCCGTTGTCTCCGCCGCACTCGCTTGCACCTCGGACACACCGCCCTCCTGCACGAGAAGCTGGGCGTCGATCCCGCCGAGGCGCGTCGCGACGAGGGCGCGCGCGGTCACGCCAAGAGCAATCAGCTCGACGGGGGCGTCAGCGAGGAGCGCGGCCCAGGCTTGCAGGAACAGCCGGTCGAGAACCGAACCAGACTCGCCGGCGATCCGCGCGCCCTTCAACGCGCAGAGCTCCTCAAGCACGCCGCGGATGGCGGCTGGGTCGACGGCCAGGGACGTGGCCGTCGCCGGTGTCGAGACGGCGCTCACGCCGCGCGTGAGGCCCAGCGGCGCTCGCCGGCCGGTATTGCGTCCGCAGGGCCTCCGGCCGGTATTGCGTCCGCGGCGCTTCCGGCCGGTATTGGGTCCGCGGCGCTTCCGGCCGGTATTGCGTCCGCGGCGCCTGAGGCCGTTCCGAGCCAGCTCGCCAGCTGCTCGACCTGGCGGTGCAGCGCATGTTCGGGCGGCCCGTTGCCGGTCATCGGGGCCTTGAAGAACAGGCCGAGCGCGGGCAACGGACCTGACTCGCCGCGCCGCTGGGCGAAGTCGAGCAGTCGCGCCAGTTCGAGCACGAGCGGTGCCGCGAGCACCGAATCGCGGCAGAGGAAGTTCACCTTGAGCTGCATGCGTTGACCGAGGAAGCCAACGAGGTCGATGCTGTCCCAGGCCTCCTTGGCATCCCCGCGCGGCGCGTAGTAGTCGATCCGCACCAGGTGGTCGGCGACTTCGTAGCCGAGGATCGAGTCGAGCACCGAGCCTTTGGTGGCGAGCTTCGAGGCCAGCGAAGCCGGGTCGTGCAGCGCCTGGCCGTCGCGGTTGCCGAGGATGTTCGCGCTGTACCAGCCTTCGACGCGAAGCGCGCGGGCACGGAGGGCGGGCGCGATCACGGTCTTGAGCATGGTCTGCCCGGTCTTGCCGTCTTTACCGGCCGTCGGCACGCCCTCGCGACGCGCCACCTCGACCAGCGCCGGAACCTCGGCGGCGACGCTGGGGGTGAAGTTCGCGTACGGCACGCCCTCCATCAGAGCGGCATAGGCATAGAGCAGCGCCGGCCCGATCTCCGGGTTCTCGGATCCAATGCCGCGCTCGAAGCTGGCGGCGCTCGCGAGCACGGGCGAGTCCACGTCAATCACGCGCTCAGTCGACGCGAGGTTGACCATCACCAGGGCGTCGAGTCCGGCCTGCTCGCGGAAAGCGCGCAGGTCGGCGCGAATGGCTTCGACGGCGGCGCGCTTGGAGCCGACGTGCCGGCGGTGTGTGCCGCCGACGCCGGGGTGGAAGTCCTGGTCGTCGATTGCCGGCCACGGCTTGAGCGCGGCAAGGCCGGGCGCCGCCGCCGCGAGCTCGGCCGAGCCGAGGACGCCGTGGGCGTCGACCGCCACGGCCAGATCGTCCCCGCACACGTCCCAGCCGCCGATGACGATGTCCTCGTAGGGACGGAGCTCGTGCTCGGCGCCCAGCTCTGCCAGCGGTAAGCCTTCGTGGCCGCTGATGCCCAGGCGCATGAGTTCGAGCCCGGCGGCTGCCGTTGTTGCTACGGCGCCGCCGACGCCGACAACGGCGAGTCCGAGGCGAGCAGCCCGGGGCGAAGCGGAATGGGTACTGGAATCGGACACGGCGGATCCTCCTCGGGAGCCGGCGCCAACCTCGGCGGGATTCAGTTGCTGCACACG
>JAFAZV010000412.1 GCA_019239445.1 Solirubrobacterales bacterium | reverse complement strand
GCTTCCGCGCCCGGAGCGCACGGGAGTGCGCGGCCATTTGACTCCGCGCGAGGCCGGCGAGCATGGCCGGCAGGCCGGCGCGCGCCGTCTCGTGCTCACCCACTTCTCCGATGAGCTCGACCCGACCTGGGCGCGCGAGGAGGCGGGCGCGGCCTTCGGCGGCGAGGTCGAGCTCGCGCGCGAAGGCGCGATTTACACCCTGTAGGTCTCTCGCCAACCCACGCAAGTACCTCGGGCGGGAAGGACTAACCTTGGCCGCGCATGACCGAGCGCGATCTGTTCGCCAACTTCCAGCGGATGCGCCGCGACATGGAGGAGATGCTCGGAGACGTGCGCGGGCGCGGCGGCTTCTCGCGTCGACGGCTCGCGTTCGTGCCCGCGGTCGACGTCGCCTACACGGCCGACCCACCCCGCGCGATCGTCACCGCCGAGCTCGCCGGCATCGACGCGGAGCGGCTTGAGCTCGAGATCCAGGGCCGCAAACTGGTCCTCTCGGGGCGCCGCGAGTCCCCCGCCCGCGAGGGCGACGTCTACCAGCAGGTCGAGATCGAGCGCGGGAGCTTCCGCCGCGTGATCGAGCTCGGTGCCGAGGTAGTGGCCGAGAAGGCGAGCGCGCGCTACGAGGACGGGATGCTTCGCGTCGAACTGCCGCTGGCGCGGGGTGACGCATCGGCCCGCTCCGTCCCGATCGACCGGGCTCAGGCGGCATCCTCGTGATCGAGATCGGCGTTCCGGAGCGCCCCGCGCGCGAGGTCGAGGTCGACGGATCGCCCCCTCTGGCGCAGCGGGTCGGCGTTCTGCCGCTACGCGACACCGTGACCTTCCCGGAGATGCTGATCCCGCTCAACGTGGGCCAGCAGCGCAGCATCGAGCTCATCAACGACGCTCTGCGTGGCGACCGCCAGGTGGCGATGGTCGCCAGCCGCAACCCCGAGCTCGAGAACCCCGGTCCTGAAGCGCTCTACGACGTCGGCGTGATCGGCGTGGTGGCGCGGATGATCAGGGTTCCAGACGGCACCCTGCGGGTGTTGATCCAGGGCGGTCAGCGGGTGCGCTTCGAGCGCTGGGCGGCAACCGAGCCGTACTTGTCGGCCGAAGTCGTGGAGCTCCCCGACGTCGTCGTCACCACGACCCCCGAGCTGACGGCGCTCATGCGCAACGTCCAGCAGACGTTCACGAACATCGCCAGCGAGCTGCCCTATCTCCCTGAGGAACTCCAGATCATGGTCGCGAACGTGGAGGACCCGACCACGCTCTCGCACCTGATCGCCAGCGCGCTCCGGCTGGGGACGGCCGAGAAGCAGGCGCTGCTCGAAGAGCTCGACGTGGCCAAGCGACTGCGTCGGCTCTCAGAGATCCTGGCGCGGGAGCTCGAGGTGGTGGCGATCGGATCGAAGATCCAGTCGCAGGTGCAATCCGAGCTCGAGAAGGGGCAGCGCGAGTACTTCCTGCGCCAGCAGCTGAAAGCCATCCAGGAGGAGCTCGGCGAGGGAGATGAGGTTCAGGCCGAGGCGAGCGAGCTGCGCCAGCAGCTCGAGGCGATGGAGCTGCCAGAGGAGGTGCGCAAGCAGGTCGATCGTGAGCTCTCGCGCCTCGAGCGACTACAGCCGGCGATGGCCGAGTACGGCGTCGTGCGCAGCTATCTCGAGTGGATCGCCTCGCTTCCATGGGACAAGTCGACCGAGGACAACCTCGACCTCGAGCACGCCCGAAATGTGCTCGACGAGGATCACTACGACATCGAGCAGGTTAAGGACAGGATCCTCGAGTTCCTCGCCGTACGCTCGCTCAAGCCCGACGCGCGCGGCTCGATCCTCTGCTTCGTCGGTCCCCCCGGGGTCGGAAAGACCTCGCTCGGGCGCTCGATCGCGCGCGCGCTCGGGCGGCGGTTCGAGCGGATCAGCGTCGGCGGAGTGCGCGACGAGGCGGAGATTCGCGGACACCGGCGCACCTACATCGGCGCGATGCCGGGCGTGATCATCCGCGCTCTGCGTGACGCCGGCGCCAACAACCCGCTGCTGATGATCGACGAAATCGACAAGATGGGCGCCGACTTCCGCGGCGATCCGTCCAGCGCGATGCTCGAGGTGCTCGACCCCGAGCAAAACCACGCCTTCCGCGATCACTACCTGGACTTGCCGTTCTCGCTCGAGGGCGTGATGTTCGTGACCACCGCGAACACACTCGACACGATCCCGGGGCCGCTGCGGGACCGCATGGAGGTCATCCAACTGGCCGGCTACACCGAGGCCGAGAAGCTCGAGATCGCCAAGCGCTACCTCGTCCCACGCCAAATCGAGCGCAATGGCCTCACCCGCTCGCGCATCGCGTTCACCGATCCCGCCCTGCGCGTGATCATCGCCGACTACACGCGCGAGGCGGGGGTACGCCAGCTCGAGCGCGAGCTTGGCAGCGTCTGCCGGAAGGTCGCGCGCCAGGTGGCCGAGGGCTCGGCCAAGCGCAAGGTGACGATCACCGAGCCGCGCGTCCGCGCGCTGCTCGGCAGGCGAAGGTTCTTCTCCGAGACGCGCCGGCGCACGGCGCGCCCGGGCGTCGCGACCGGCCTGGCTTGGACGCCCGTCGGCGGTGAGGTGCTGTTCATCGAGGCGACCGCGATGAGCGGTAAGGGCCGACTGACGATCACTGGACAGCTCGGCGAGGTCATGCAGGAGTCCGCCCAGGCTGCCCTCTCGTACGTGCGCAGCAACGTCGGCGACCTCGTGCCCGGGCTGGCGGACGACTGGTTCGCCACCCACGACATCCACATCCACGTTCCCGCGGGCGCGACGCCAAAGGATGGGCCCAGCGCAGGCGTAGCGATGGTCACCGCGCTCGCGTCGCTGATTTCGGGTCGGCCCGTCCGCAGCGACGTCGCGATGACCGGAGAGATCACCCTGACCGGCCAGGTGCTGCCGATCGGTGGCCTGAAGGAAAAAGCGCTCGCGGCACAGCGGGGCCGGATTCACTGTGTCATCGCACCTGCGCTCAACGAGCAGGACGCGGAAGAGATTCCAGAGCACTTACGCCGCGATCTCGAGTTCAAGTTCGTCGCGACGATCGATGAGGTGCTCGAGGTAGCGCTCCAGCGCCGGCCGGAACGCCGGCGCGCGCCTGTGCTGGCAGATCGCGCCGCGTGACGCGACGTCGAGCCCTCGACGGTCTATCCTGAGGGCCGGATCCGCACACGCACCCGAGGGAGCTCCATGGCATCAAGAACGAGTAAGGCCGCCAAGGCGGTGGCTTTCAATCCCGCCGACGTGGCCAACATGGCCCGGGCCAACCCGTACATCCAGCGCCTGATCGACGACGCCACGCTGCGCGAGAACGTGCAGAAGGCGGTCGAGTCGAGCCGGAGTGCTTACGGGCGCCTGTCGAACGGGAAGGCGCCAGGACGGGTGTTGCTCGAGGACAAGAAGCTGCACCGCAACCTCCAGGACGCGCTCGAGGCGCTGCGCGACGCGACCGTGGCGCTGACCGATGCGCCTAAGGCCGCCCGCAAGCGCCGCCGCTGGGGCCGGCGCCTGCTGATCCTCGGTCTCGGGGCGACGTTGGCCCTGGTCAGCAGCGAGACGCTGCGTTCGAAGGTGCTCGACACGCTGTTCGGCGCCGAAGAGGAGTTCGAGTACACACCGCCGACGACGACTCCGACCCCGCCACCAGCCGCACCCGTCAGCGCTGCCTGACCTTCCTGATCACCACTTGCTCGGAGGCGCCCGGCTGGCGCCTCCGACACTTTTCGGATCAAACCGCATAGTTCAGGCAGCGCCCCCGAATGCAAGACACTAGAATCAGGGGGGTGGAGGGCGCAGGTTCCCTCCAGGGGGCAAGGGCAAAGCAGCTTCCTGGCGACAAAGCAGCGCGCATTGTCGAGGCGATGCGCATCAGCGTGGCCGCGCGCGGGATCGCGGGCGCGACTTTCGATCACGTCGCGCGGGAGGCCGGCGTCTCGCGAGGGCTGCTGCATTACTACTTCGCCACCAAGGAGCGACTGCTGGTCGAGGTCGTGCGGCGCGAGACCGACTTGCGCATCGAGCGACTCGAGCACGCGCTGGCCGGCGCCAGTACGCCGGATGAGGTGCTCGCATCGCTCGTGGCGAGCTTCGAGGAATTCCTGGGCGAGGGGCCAACGCCGCAGGTGATGTTCTACGAGATGGCGACCCTCGCCCAGCGCAACGCCGAGATCGCTGCGGAGCTGGCCGAGCTTGGCCGGCGCACGCGGGGGCACCTTGCTGATGCGCTTCAGGCGCGGGGCACGGCCGGAGTCCTGCACCTGCGGGCCGACGCTTACGACATCGCCACCTTCCTGTTCGCGTTGGCCGACGGGTTGATGATCCGTCGCCTGGTCGAGCCCGGGTTCGACATCGAGCCGGTGATCGAGCGGGCGGTGGCGGCGGCGCGGGCGCTGCTCAGCTGAGCGCCGCCGCCGACTCAGTCCGATGCGCCGGCT
>JAFAZV010000407.1 GCA_019239445.1 Solirubrobacterales bacterium | reverse complement strand
GATAGTGGGATACAGTGGGCGAGGCATGCGGGACCCGGGTGGCAGGGCTCCTCCCACCCAGCCACCCGGGTTCGAGATTCGGCCAGGCGAATGAGAACCCTTGATCTTCCGCGGAACCTTCGAGCACGCCTTGGACGCGAAGCACCGCCTGACGGTGCCGGCCAAGTTCAGAGCGCCGCTCGCCGCAGGAGTCGTGGTCGCCGCCTCGCAAGAGGCCTCGAAGAGCTCCCCTCGGTCGGTCTCGATCTGGACGCCCAGCGCCTACGAAGAGTTCACCCGCCAGAGCCTCAGTGGCCTGAATCCATCTTCGCCCGAAGCCCGTGAGCTAAAGCGCTTCTTCTTCAACGCCTCGTTTGACACCGAACTCGATTCCGCCAACCGAGTGATGATCCCGCCGCCGCTGATGCGCTACGCGAACCTCGAGAAAGACGTGATCGTGACCGGCTCGGGCGAGTGCATCGAGGTGTGGGATCGCACCGCCTACGAGTCGTATCGCGACGACGTTCTGACCCGTATCCCCGACATTGCAGCGAGCCTTGGCAACACTAGTTGACATGACGCATACGCACATCCCGGTGCTAGCCGGCGAGCTGATCGAGCTAACGGATCCGCAGCCCGGCGACATCGCGATCGATTGCACGCTCGGCGGCGGCGGCCACGCGCGGCTAATCGCGGAGCGACTTGGGCCGGCCGGGATGCTGATCGGGATCGATCGCGATCCAGTGGCCGAGGAACGCTTTGCCGAGCTCGCGGCCGAGGTCCAGTGTCAGACGCGCTTCATCCGCGCCGACTTCGCCACCGCCTTGCACGGGTTGCTCGAAGAGGAGATCGAGGCGGACATCATCTATCTCGACCTCGGCATGTCCTCCATGCAGGTCGACGCCTGGGAGCGCGGTTTCTCCTATGCCTATGACGCGCCGCTGGACATGCGCATGGATCCGGACCAAAACCTGACCGCGCAGGAGATCGTCAACACGTGGGACGAGCGGCGCCTCGCGCGCCTGCTGCGCGAGTACGGCGAGGAGCGCTATGCGCCGCAGATCGCGCGCGCCGTGAATCGCGCCCGGCGCCACCGCGAGCTCAGCTCGACTCAACAGCTGGTTGAAGCGATCAAGTCAGCCGTTCCAGTTCCGGCGCAGTTCGCCGGCGGCCACCCGGCGCGACGCACCTTCCAGGCGCTGCGCGTAGCGGTCAACGACGAGCTCTCGCAGCTCGACGCCGCCCTCCCGGCGGCCTGGGCGCTGCTGCGGCCCGGCGGTCGCTTGGCCGCGATCTCCTTCCACTCGCTCGAAGACCGGCGCGTGAAGCGTTTCCTCGCCGGCCAGGCGCGCGGCTGCATCTGCCCGCCTGAAATCCCGATCTGCGTCTGCGGCCATGAGCCCGATGCGGAGCTGCTGACACGGCGGGCGGTCGCTCCCACCCCGGGCGAGGCAGAAGCCAATCCTCGGTCAAAGTCGGCGCATCTACGCGCTGCGCGCAAGCTGGAGGTGAGCTCGGAATGAATCCCCTCGCAGGTCCCGGCGCGAGTAAGCGGGCAGCAAGGGTGGCCGCGGCGCCGGCCACGGATCCGCGGCATCGCCGTCCGCTTCAGCAGCGGGCGGCGCCCGCGCAACCTCGACGTGTTTCGGGGCCTGCCCGCGGCCGCCTCGCCTCACCTGCCACAGAGCCGCAGCGACCTGCCCGCGGCTCAGTGTCGACGGGGCGGCGCAGAGCGACCGGCGCCACCGCACCCAGGTTGAGCGCCCGCGCGATCGCCTTCGTGTGCGCGCTGCCGGACCGCCCGTTGCTGGATCGGATCGTTCGCGGCCGCGCCTGGATTCCCCTGCTCGGGCTGATGCTCGCCGGCATCGTCGCCATGCAGGTGGAGGTACTGAAGCTGGGCGCCAGCATCGGCCGCTCGATCGAGCGCAGCTCGGCCCTGCAGACACGCAACGAGACGCTGCGTGCCACGGTCGGAGCGCTTGACGACGACCAGCGGGTCGAAGCCGTGGCAGCCAAGTCGGGCATGGTGATGCCCCCGCCGCAAACGGTCGGGTTCCTAAGCGCCGGGTCGGGCGAGCAGGTCCAGCGTGCAGTGGCCAGTATCCACGCTCCCGATCCGGCTGCCTTCCTCGCGGCGACGAGCGCGAACGGCTCGGTTATCGGCGCGCCAGGATCAGCTGATGCGGCTGCAGGGCCAAGCTCCGCCGCAACGTCCGCCGGCGTGGGAGCCGGCACGGCTCAAGCCCTCGGAGCCGGCGCGGCCGGCGCTGCAGGGGTGACCTCGACTGCCGCTGGCCCGGGCACCCTCGGCGGTTCAAGCGTGACCTCGACTGCCGCTGGCGCCGGCACACCCGTCGCCACGGGCACCGCCATCGGCAATTCCGCCGCGGCCAACACCCCCGCCAGCACCGCGACCGGCAGTCCAGCCGTCACCACCCCCGCCAGTACCGCCACCAACGGCCCAGCCGCGACCACCGCCTCGCCCACCGGCGGCTAGCCCGTGGCGATCGTCGATCGCCGCATCGGGCTCCTGTTCCTCGGCTTCCTCGGCCTGCTGGCCATCGCGCTGCTGCGCGCCACCTACCTAGGCGCTGTACGCGCCGGCCCGCTCCAGCACGCGGCCGTAACTCAGCAGGTGAGTCGCGTGACCCTGCCAGCGCCGCGAGGATCGATCACCGACCGCAACGGCGTCGAGCTGGCGATCAGCCAGACCGCCTACGACATCGCCGCTGACCCGTACCTGATCAAGGACCCTCTGACCACCACGAAGCAGCTCGCCCCGCTGCTCGGCAGCTCAGAAGCGACGCTGCTTCCGCTGCTGTCCAGGCGACACACCGGCTTCGTCTACCTGGCCCACCTCGTCTCCGGTGATCGGGCCGCGGCAATCTCGAATCTGCACCTCGACGGCCTGACGATGATCCCGCAGGTCAAGCGGGTTTATCCACGCTCCTGGGCCGCCTCGCAGGTGCTGGGCAGCGTCGGGTGGAACGACCGCGGGCTGAGTGGCGTCGAGTACCGCTACGAGGCTGCGCTGCGCGGTCGCGACGGCACGCGCCGGATCGTCAACGACGCCATCGGCCAACCCATCTCGATCGACGATCTGCGGGCCACCCGGCCCGGCCAACCGATCAGGCTGACGATCGACGCCGCGCTTCAGGACGAGGTCGAGCAGGTTCTCGCCGGTGTCGGAGCTCAATACTCGCCGCACGGCGCCACTGCGATCGTGATGAACCCCAACACCGGCGAGATCCTGGCGCTCGCCAATTGGCCGCGGATCAACGCCAACGATCCCGCCAGCGCGCCGTCGTACGCGAACGAGAACCGCGCCGTGGGCTTCACCTATGAACCCGGCTCGACGTTCAAGGCCTTCACCGTCGCGGGCGCGCTCCAGGACGGCATCGTCGAGCCCCGTACCCAATTCAACGTGCCAGGAGTGCTCCAGGTGGCCGACCGCCAGATCCACGACGCCGAAGACCACGGCGACGAAGCGTTGTCGGTGGCCGACATCCTCCGCGTGTCCAGCAACATTGGCGCCGACGAGATCGGCATGCGCCTCGGCGCCAGCCGGTTCGATTACTGGGTGCACCAATTCGGCTTCGGCGCCCCGACCCGGGTCGACCTTCCCGGCGAGGAGCAGGGCATTGTGCTGCATTCGTGGCAGTACTCGGGCTCCTCGATGGGGAACCTGCCGATGGGTCAGGGCGAGTCGGTGACGCCGATGCAGATGGCCACCGCGTACTCGGCGATCGCCAACGGCGGCATCCTGCGTCCGCCACATGTCGTGGCGGCCGTCGGCGAGAAGCCGACACAACTGCCGCCTGGCCGGCGCATCCTCTCGCCGCTGCCGGCGTCGCAGCTGCGAGACATGCTGCGCGGCGTGTTCGCGGACGGCGGCACCGCCTCAGGTGCTGCGATCCCGGGCTACGACATGGCCGGCAAGACCGGAACGGCCAACGAAGTCATCAACGGCCAGTACTCGAGCACCGCCTACGCCGCTTCATTCATCGGCTTCGTCCCCGCCTCCCACCCGAAGCTGCTGGTCGCCGTCATGGTCGACCGTCCCCAGGGCGCGATCTTCGGTGGCTCGGTCGCCGCGCCGGCGTTCCAGAAGATCGTCGGCTGGGCGGTGCCTTATCTCGGGATCAGTCCCCGGTAGCCAAGCCAAAGCCGTCGGCTTTTCTGCACTTCCTTTCGCTATTCCGAAGGAACTGCAGAAAGCGTGCGACGGCACGGCCGCGCTACCCCAGCCGCCACCGGCGCGACGCCGCGCTACCCCAGCCGCCACCGCCGCGACGCCGCGCTACCCCAGCCGCCGCCGGAGCGCCGTCATCCGCTCGTCCCACTCGCCGCCGACGGCCGCCATCCACGAGACGGCGTCGCCAAAAGGCTCCGGTGTGACCGTGTAGCGAACCTCCCGTCCGGCGCGCTCGCGGTCGAGCAGCCCCGCCTCCGCCAGCGCCGTCAGATGCTTGAGCACGGCCTGGCGCGAGATCGGAAGCTCCGCCGCCAGCTCGGTGGCGGTTGCCGCCGGCTGATGCGCGATCGCGACGAGCAGAGTCCGGCGCGTCGGGTCCGCGAGCGCGCCGAACACCGCGCCGGCTCGATCATGGCTTGGCGCGTGATCGCCTCGCGCGGCCATCTTCAGGCCGCGACGAGCGCCGGACCGTAGGTCCGCCCGCCGGCACCGGGCAGCGGCGTTCCGACCAGGTCGATCAGCTCGAGCGGTCGCGTCTCGACGACGCGCAGGCGGGTCAGCTCGCGCTCGCGTCGGAGCGTGAGCTCCACCCGGCTGGCGGCCGCGCCGTCCGCCGCCCACCAGAACGCCAGACGCGAGCCCCGAACCACCTCCTCGATCCACCCTGTCTTCACGTCGCCGGGCGAGCGAAACGTGGCATCGCCTCCTGGCCGCAGGTCGAGATCCACCTCTTCTGCGAGCCAACCGTCCGCGATGACCGCGTCCCAGAC
>JAFAZV010000227.1 GCA_019239445.1 Solirubrobacterales bacterium | reverse complement strand
CCATAACCGGGATCGTCATAAACCCCCCGGACAGACCAACCCCATTTACGCGACAGGCTCATGTCAGCGAATTCGTCCTACGCGCCTCCATGCCCGTGCCGAATATGACGTTTTTGACCTTTGAGGGAGGTGGAGCGCTGCGCCTCGTCGCCTGCAGGGGCGCTCTCTCACGGGACGGGGTACCCCGATCGCGCCTCAGCTCAGCCGGAGCCGGCTCCGCCTGCTTGCGGTGCATCTCGGCCTTCACGTTGTCGGGGATGAACCGGCTCGGGCGGGCTGCGCATTGGTCTTCAGCGACGCTGAGACCACCCGCTCCTCGCCGTCCATCAGTGCAGTGAAGCCATCTCTCGCGACATCCGCGGGATCGTCGTGCTTCATCGTCCCGAGCTTCGTATCGAGCAGGTCCGCTCCTTCGAAGAAATCGGTTTCGGTCGGGCCCGGCATCAACGACGTGACGCTGACGCCGCAATCCTTGAGCTCGTTGCGCAGCGCGAGTGCGAACGAATGTACGAACGATTTCGACGCGTTGTACACGGCTTGAAACGGGCCGGGCATCGTCGATGCGATCGAGGAGGTGAACAGGATCCTGCCTTCACCCCGAGCCGCCATGTCACGTACGACGTACTTCGCCAATTGGACGGTCGAGCGCACGTTGAGGTCGACGATCTTGAGCTCGTCGCGCAGCTCGGTGTCGGTGGCGAACGCACCCCCTGCGCCCACGCCGGCGTTCAACGCCGCGGCGGCGAGCGGACGGCCGGCGTCAGCCACGTGCCGGTAGAGCTCATCGACGCCAGCGTCGGTGGCGAGGTCGACGCGCACGGCTTCGACGCTCGCTCCGTCCGCTCCGAGCTCCCGCGCTGCCGCGAGAATCGGTTCGTCCTCCGCGGCGATGATCGCATCGAAGCCGTTTCTCGACGAACTGCGTGGCCAGCTCGAGCCCGATGCCGCTCGAGGCCCCGGTGATGAGCGCCCGGGGGACGGTCCGAGGTGCCAGCCATTGCCCGGCTCGAGTTAGCCCCCGCCGCAGCCGCAAAAACGAGCCGCGATGAGTTCGAGCCGCAGACCCTGTCTAAGCACAGACCGGACTCATCCCGCGAGCTGAGGAGCCATGCCGATGACGACGACCAACCTCGACGACCGATCGCGATGGGTCGCGCTGATCGTGCTCTGCCTGGGTTCGCTGATGATCGTCCTCGACACGACGATCGTGAACGTGGCGCTGCCGTCGATCCGACAGGACCTCGGGTTCTCGCAGACCACGCTCGCCTGGGTCGTCAACGGTTACATGCTCACCTTCGGCGGCTTCTTGCTGCTCGGCGGCCGCCTCGGCGATCACTATGGGCACCGGCGCCTGTTCGTGATCGGGATCGCTGTGTTCACGTTCGCCTCGATGGCCTGTGGCCTGGCGATGGCCCAGGGCTTCCTCGTCGCGGCTCGCGCCGTGCAGGGACTCGGCGGCGCCGTGGTATCCGCCGTGTCGCTGTCGCTGATCGTCTCGCTGTTCCGCGAAGGCGCCGAGCGCGCTAAGGCGATGGGCGTCTTTGGGTTCGTCGCAGCCGGAGGCGGGAGCGTCGGCGTCCTGCTCGGAGGGGTTCTGACGGACGCGCTCAGCTGGCACTGGATCTTTCTCGTCAACGTCCCCATCGGCGTTGCGGTATGCCTGCTCTCGCTCCGGGTGCTTCCGCCGGGCGGCGGCGGGCGGCGGCAGCGGCTCGACGTGGCCGGCGCGTTGACCGCGACGACGGCGCTCGTTCTCGCGACTTACGCGATCGTGAACGGAAACCAGGCCGGATGGCTCTCAGCACAGACGGTCGGCCTGCTGATCGCCGCCGCGGCGCTGGCCGCGGCGTTCATCGCCGTCGAGTCGGTGGTTGCGGCCCCGTTGATGCCGCTCAGCCTGTTCCGTCTTCGCAATCTCAGTACAGCCAACGCCATCGGAGTTCTTTGGGCGGCGGCGATGTTTGCGTGGTTCTTCCTCTCGGCCCTCTACCTGCAGCTCGTGCTCGGCTATAGCCCGCTGGAGGTCGGGCTCGCGTTTCTGCCGGCCAACCTGGTGATGGGTGCCTTCTCGCTCGGCCTGTCGGCGAAGCTGGTGATGCGCTTCGGGATCAAGGCCCCGCTGGCCTTCGGTCTCACACTCGCCGCACTTGGGCTGTTGCTGTTCGCGCGCGCCCCCGTGCACGGGCACTTCTGGGCGGACGTCTTCCCGAGCATGACGCTGCTCGGGTTCGGGGCCGGGATGGCCTTCAATCCAGTGCTGCTGGCGGCGATGGGCGACGTGCGCCCGGAGGACGCCGGGCTCGCGTCCGGAGTCGTCAACACCTCGTTCATGATGGGAGGCGCGCTCGGTCTTGCCGTGCTTGCAAGCGTCGCCGCGTCGAAGACGAGCCACCTGCTCGCGTCCGGGCACAGCCACGCGAGCGCGCTTGTCGGCGGCTACCACATCGCGTTCCTGATCGGCAGCGCGTTCGCGGCGGCGGGCGCCCTCGCCGCGGCATACCTGCTGCGTGCCCAGCAGCAACCGGCCGAGGCAGCGGATCTCGAACGTTCGTCGAATTCGGTCCGGTCAGAGGCCGATCCGGGTAGCGCCGGGGCAACCGAAGGAGGTCCGAATGTCCACTGGCGTAATCGTCGCGATCATCGTGGTCGTGCTGGTGCTGATCGCGTTGGCGGTCGCGCTTCCGGCGATGAACCGGCGCAGGCTGGAGCGTCAGCGTGAGCGCGAGCTTCAGCAACGACGTGAGACTGCGGTCGCCGAGCACACGCAGGCCGCCGACGAGCGGACGCGCCGTGCGGAGCTCGCCGAACGGCGGGCGCGTATCGCCGAGCACGAGGCGCAGCGCGAGCGCGCCGAAGCAAGCCTTCACCAGGAGCGCGCGGCGCTGCACGAACAAGGCCTCGCGGATCACGAGCTGACGGACGGGGCGGGCGCCCGCGAAGGCGGCCTCGACCGCGTGGCGGCGGATCGGCCGGGCGCGGAGGTGGCCGAGGAGCGCGGAGCCGATGAAGTCGCGCCGAGCCGGCAAGCGGACGAGCGCGAGCTCGCGGGCGGGCGCGAGCTTGCGGGCGGGCGCGAGCTCGCGGGCGAGCGCCCTGTCGCCGGCGGGCGCGAGCTTGCGGCCGAGCGCGAGGTCGCCGGTGCCACCGAGCCGGACACCGCCCCGAGGCGCATCGACTAAGCCAGCACCCGGCGCCACCGCGACCTGCGGATGGCCGGCAACCCCGGGATCGGCTAGGTTGCGACGCTCGTGCGGGCGCAACGCAGACGACGGAGGGCGGGTGCGGAGGTGCGGCGGCGGGCTCACGGGGTCAAGCCGCACCGAGCTTTCGATCCGCGCCAAGTCGGCGAACTGGAATGCATTGCCTGGGTCACGTACTACCGGCGCGAGTGGCCGAGCTTTCTGCGCGCCGCGATCGGGCTCACCCGCCACACGTTCGGGCTCTCGCGCCTCTCGACGCTGCGCGGGGCGTGGCTCGTCCTGCGCGCGAACCAGCTGTGGGCGCCGTTGCCGGACAACGACCCCGCAGGGGCGCGTCGCGCGATGGTGCGGTTCTACCGCTTAGTGACGCAAGCGCACGGCGAGCGCCTGGATCCGGAACAGGCCGCAGAGCTCGAGGTGGAATGGTGGCGGGCGCATCGAGCGCACCAGCGCGGCGGCTCGCCTGACGACGAGGAGAGGCTGATCGAAGCGCTGACGGCCCTGTACGCCTATGTCTACACGGTGCCCGCGAGCGATGTCCGAGTGGCGGCGGAGCAGCGCGCGCTGGCGATGCGCCACTCCGATCGATGGGTGGCTGAGGGCCGGCGCCTGGACAGCCCGCTGATCGAGCACGAACGTGCGGCGCTGGTACGCTCCTACGCCGGCTTGCTGGCCGCCGTGCACCGCTCATGAAGCTTGCTCGCCGCCGTGCACCGCGCATGAAACCCCGGCTCCTAGTCCCAGCTCTACTCGCCGCCGTGAGCCTTACGACGGTGGCCGCCGCGTCGGCGAGCGCGAAGACGGTGTGGCTCTGCCGGCCCGGGCAGTCGCCCGATCCCTGTACGCCCGGGCTGTCGACGACGGTCTACTCGCCGACGCTGAAGCCGCTTCGCGTCGAACACCCGAAGACCGTTCGCCGCCCGGCGCTCGACTGCTTCTACGTGTACCCGACAGTCAGTGACCAGCGCACACCGCTGGCCAACCTGCAGATTGATCCCGAGGAGCGATCGATCGCGCTCTACCAGGCCGCGCGTTACTCCCAGTACTGCTCGATCTACGCGCCGATGTACCGACAGTTCACGCTCGCGGATTTGAACGCCAAGCGCCCCCTCCGCTCGGCGATTCCCCTGAACGACGTCAGGGCGGCGTTCCGCACCTACCTGACCAAGTACAACCACGGCCGCGGGTTTGTGCTCATCGGTCATTCGCAGGGATCGTTCATGCTCCGCGGCTTGATCACGAAGGATGTCGACGGCAAGGCGTCGGTCCGGCGCCGGCTGGTCTCAGCCATCATCCTCGGCGGCGACGTGCTGGTGAAACGCGGGCGTGGCATCGGCGGCGACTTCAAGCACATACCCGCCTGCCGGTCGGCGACCCAGCTCGGGTGCGTCATCGCCTTCTCCACCTTCGACCAGACCCCGCCCGCGAACAGCGTGTTCGGGCGCACCACCGTGGCCGGCGAGGAGGTGCTGTGCACCAACCCGGCCTCGCTCCGCGCCGGTGGCGGTCTGCTGGATCCGATCTTCCCCAGCCAGCCGTTCGCCCGCGGCACGACGATCGCCACCGCGATCACGCTGCTGCACCTGATCCAGCCAACGCCGCGGACCGTGTGGAGCAGCGAGCCGAACGCCTATCGAGCCCGGTGTTCGAACGTCGGCGGCGCCTCCGTTCTTCAGGTCAGCGCTGTACGTGGGGCACAGGTCGCGACGCCAAGTCCCGACCCGACTTGGGGGCTGCACCTGCTCGACGCCAACATCGCGCTCGGCAATCTGGTCGAGATCGTCCGCCGCGAGGCGGCGGCGTTCACGCGCTCGGCGCGCTGAACGCCGCTCCCCCGCTGCTACTGGAAGATCTCGGTCGTGCAGTCGCCGCC
>JAFAZV010000175.1 GCA_019239445.1 Solirubrobacterales bacterium | reverse complement strand
GCTGCGAGGGAGGCCGGCTCACGAGCTGATTGGCTGCGTCGACTCCGAAGGTCCCGAAGAACGGCATCGTCCGCGCGTAGTGGCCGTTGGCGTCGTAGTAGCCGCCGAGCTGTCCGAGATCGCCGAGCGCCGCGACGACATCGGGCGTGAACTCGCGGAAGTAGTCGACCTGCTGCTGGGAGTCGTTGAAGGTCTCGATCGCCCGCGGGAAGGTCGACTGCGCCAGACGCGCGAGCGGAGGACTCGCCTGCAGCAGCGAGATCAGGTCGCCCTTGCCGGACGGATTGCGGATCAGTGCGTTGAGGCTCCCGACCGTCGGGATCGACAGGTTGGTCAGCCGGCCCAAGGAGGCCGCGAACTCCGCCAGGCGACGTGAGGCGGGAATCGACTTGGCCACCAGCGGGTCGAGCACGTCGAGCGTGGAGCGCAGGCCGCGGAAGGTCGCGGTGGAATGGTTCAGCGTTGGCGCGAGCTTTCTGAGCGTCAATTCGAGGTTCTGGCTCTGGCTCGCGAGCGCGCCGGTTGTCACGCTGGTGTTCGACACGAGCTGCGAGAGCTGCGTCGTGCGCGAGGCGAGCTGCTGTAATGCCTGGGCGCCCTGCACCAGCAGGCTGTCGAAGGCCGGCTCGTTGCGGGCGAGCTCGGACGTGACGTCGCTCGTGCTCACGAGGGCCGGCGCGAAGTACTGAAGCGTCCTGTTCGCCTCCGGCGCCCGGCCTTGGATGGCCGCCGCCTCGCCCCGGATGAAGCCGCGCAGCCCGGCCCGAGTCTTCGGACCGAGCGCGTCGAACAGCTGGTCGAGGTTGACCTCCGCGCGGGTGTGTTCCGCCGTGATTACGCCACCGTCGGGAATCCGCTCGGCACTCGTTCCCGGCTCGAGCACCACGTATTTGTTGGCGATCCCCGACAGCGAGTTCTCGTAGATCCGCGCAACCGTCCCCTGTGGCACCTCGCCCACGCTCGGGTCGATCCCCATGACGACCTGCGCCTGCCCGTTCGCGGTCAGGCCGATCGACTTGACCGACCCGACTCTCGTCGGCCCGATGAGGACGACATTGCCGGAGACCAAGCCGCCCGCGTCCTGGAAGTTCGCCTTCAGGGTGTAGCTGCTCGAGCTCCCGAACAGGACGAGCGCCACGAGCACGAGCGCGGCCAGGAGCGCCGCGAGGGCAGCAACGCGCGCAACCGGGCCGCTCCCGGCGCCCGGCGGTCGACGGCTAACCGCGCGCGATCGGCCCGGCCCGATTCCGTTCGTGGCACGCCTGCCGTTCTCGCGGATGTCGATCGCTCTCTCCCCTCTCGCCGCGGGCTTGGCGACCACGGCTGGGCGGCATCCTGCCAAAGTCGGTGCTGCGGCGCAAAACCGACGTTTAGCTACTTATGTCTCGAACATTTAGCTCGCGTTAGGCGTGCCGTTGCCGCGCCTCGTCGAGCGAGCCAGCAACGCCGCCCCTAGCGCGCCCCCGAGGTCGCCGAGTGCAGCGACGTGGACGTCGGGAGGATGCCTGTCGTTGAATAGGTGCGGCTGCATCTCCTTGGCGATCCGCTTCGCGTAAGGCTGCCCCAGGCGCACGCCGAGACCGCCGCCGATAACCACCGCTTCGACGTCGAGCAGGTTGATCGCCGACGCGATGCCGACGCCCAGCGCTTCGACCGCCTCGTCGATCAGCTTCGTCGCCATCTTGTCCTTGTGGTCGAGCGCGCGCGCCCAGATCGCGCTCGTCAGCCGATCGCGTCCTCGCTCCTTCATCAGCTTGAACAGATCGGTCTTCTGCCCTTTGTCGACCTGCCGGCGCGCGCGTGCCTCCATCGCCGCGCGGCCGGCATAGGCCTCCATGCAGCCGCGCCGGCCACACGGACACTTCGCGCCGTTCTTCTTGACGACCATGTGACCGATCTCGCCGGCGCCCCCGCGGCCGAGCCACGGCTTGCCGGCCAGAATCAACCCGCCGCCGACACCGGTGCCCCAGAACACGCCGAGCAGCGACTTGTACGGCTTGCCCGCACCAAGCTTGTACTCCGCGTCGGTAGCAACCTGAACATCGTTGCCGACCGCCACCCGCGTCCCGAACCGCTCAGCGAGCACGGAGGCGAGCTCGAACGTGCCGTCCCAGCCCGGCAGGTTGCGCGCGCCGGAGACGGCGCCGCTGACAGGATCGACCACACCAGGAGAACCAACTCCGACCCCCTGGAGACGCGATGGCTCGACGCCCGCCAGCTGGGCGGCTTCGCCCAGCGCCTCGACCAGCTGCTTGGCAACGCCCTCGGGCTCGCCTGTCGTGGGCGTCGGCTTGCGCGAAGCGCCGAGGACGTTGTTACGCCCGTCGACGACGATCGCCTCGATCTTCGTGCCTCCGAGATCGATCCCGCCACGAGGAGCGGACGGTGCCTTGGCGCTCGGCATGGGCACGGAATCCTGCCAGACCGAGGGGGCGTTGTGGCTTTTGGGTGAGGGACGGCCAGTCGACGAAGGAGCGCCGACTGGCCCGTGGTGCCGGGCGGGTTTGTGGACCGGGGCACGGTGGGCGGACAGCCTAATTGCGCACACCCGGCCCGCGGCGGCGCAGTGTGCGCGTTCGTGCCTCTGCGGCGCACGCGTTGTTAGGCGAGGCAGCGCGATCAACCTGCAGTTTCTTCGGATTATCCGAATGAACGTAGGGCTCGGCTACAGGTGCCGGCGGCATCAGGCTCTACGCCAGCCCCCACGACTCGCGGTAGCTCTCCTGCTCGGGAGTGGGCGTATCGATCCTGACCCCGAGGGCGGCCAGCTTCAGCCTCCCCACCTCCCGGTCGATCTCGACCGGAACCGGCTGGACGCCCGGGGGGTAGCGCTCGCGCCGGCGCACGAGCTCCTCGACGCACAGCGCCTGGAGCGCAAACGAGACGTCCATGACCGCAGCCGGGTGACCTTCGGCGGCGGCGAGGTTCACCACCCGCCCCCGCGCCAACAGGTTCAAGCGCCGCCCGTCCGGCAAGACGTATTGCTCGACCAGCGGGCGCACCGCGGCTGGAGGGCCGATCGCCAGTCCGCGCAGCTCGTCCAGATCAACCTCGACGTCGAAGTGGCCGGCGTTGGCCATCAGCGCGCCGTCTTTCATCCGCTCGAAGTGCTCGCCCCTCAGCACTCGGCGCGACCCCGTCACGGTGACGAAGATGTCGCCGCGCTCGGCGGCCTCCAGCGCCGGCATCACCTCGTAGCCCGCCATCCGCGCCTCCAGCGCGCGAAGCGGGTCGACTTCGCAGACGATCACCGCCGCCCCGGCTCCGCGCGCCCGTTCGGCCACGCCCTGGCCCGCCCAGCCGTAACCGAGCACGACGACGTTGTTCCCGGCCAGCAGAACGTTGCTCGCCCTGATGATCCCGTCGAGCGCAGACTGTCCCGTGCCGTGGCGGTCGTTGAGCGCGCGCTCGGTGCGCGCCTCATTGACCGCCAGGACCGGACAGCGGAGCCCGCCTTCGCGCTCGAGCCGGCGCAGCCGCACCAGCCCGGTCGTCGTCTCCTCGGTGCCGCCGATCAGTCCGTCCACAACCGAAGGGCCGGCGGCGTGAGCGGCGACCAATAAGTCGGCGCCGTCGTCGATCGTGACCCGCGGGCGTCCGGCGATCAGCGCCTGCAGATGGCGCGCGTAGGAGTCCAGGTCCTCGCCGTGCACCGCTCTGACCTCGACTTCGCTCTCGAGCACGAGTGCCGCCGCGACGTCGTCTTGAGCGGACAGCGGGTTGGCCGAGCACAGCGCCGGCCGAGCGCCGCCGGCGATCAGAGCGAGCACGAGGTTCGCCGTCTCCGCCGTGACATGCAGACAGGCCGCGACGCCGATGCCCTCGAGGGGGCGCTCCGAGGCGAAGCGCTGCGCCACCTGCGCCAGCACCGGCATCTGCTCTGCCGCCCAAGCGATCCGGGCCGCGCCTTCCGGGGCGAGGCTGAGATCGGCGACTTCGTGAGGCGGGATCGACGTGCGGGGCATCGCGAGCCTGGGAACGCGATGACCCCGCCCCGCCTGTCAGGGTGTCCGCTAGTAGCGGTAGTGATCGGGCTTGAACGGCCCGTCTACCGGCACGCCGAGGTAGGCCGCCTGGTCCGCCGTCAGGTCGGTCAGCTTCGCGCCCAGCGCATCGAGATGAAGCCGCGCGACTTTCTCGTCGAGATGCTTGGGGAGCGTGTACACGCGCTTGTCGTAGCTGTCGGTGTGCCCGAACAGCTCGATCTGCGCGATCACCTGGTTGGTGAACGAGTTCGACATCACGAAGCTCGGATGTCCGGTGGCGTTGCCGAGGTTCAGCAGCCGGCCCTCCGACAGCACGATGATCGCGTGGCCGTCCGGGAACACCCATTCGTCCACCTGCGGCTTGATGTTGATCCGCTCGATTCCCTCGATCCGGGCCAGGCCGGCCATGTCGATCTCGTTGTCGAAGTGGCCGATGTTGCCGACGATCGCCTGGTGCTTCATCCGCCGCATGTCCGCGGCGGTGATCACGTCGCGGTTGCCGGTTGCGGTGATGAAGATGTCCGCCGTCTCGAGGAGATCGTCCAGCCTTGCGACCTGATAGCCGTCCATGGCCGCCTGAAGCGCGCAAATCGGGTCGACCTCGGTGACCGCGACCCGCGCACCCTGGCCACGCAGCGACTCGGCACAGCCTTTGCCGACGTCTCCGTAGCCGCAGACGACGGCGAGCTTGCCCCCGATCAACACGTCCGTGGCCCGGTTGATGCCGTCGATCAGCGAGTGGCGGCACCCGTACTTGTTGTCGAACTTCGACTTCGTGACCGAGTCGTTCACGTTGATGGCCGGGAACAGCAGCAGCCCGCGCTCGGCGAACTGGTAGAGGCGATGAACGCCGGTGGTGGTCTCTTCGGTCACGCCCTGGATGCCCTCGCCGACCCGTGTCCAGCGCTGCGGGTCGTCCTCGAGCGAACGCTGCAACAGCGCGAGCACGATCCGAAACTCCTCGGACTCGGCGCTGGCCGGATCGGGAACCGCGCCGGCGCGCTCGAACTCGGCGCCCTTGTGCACGAGCAGCGTCGCGTCGCCGCCGTCGTCGAGGATCATGTTCGGTCCGGCTCCGTCGGGCCAGAGGAGCGCCTGCTGGGTGCACCACCAGTACTCCTCGAGCGTCTCGCCCTTCCAGGCGTAGACGGGGACGCCGCGCGGGTCCTCGGCCGTTCCATCTGACCCGACGACCACTGCGGCGGCAGCGTGGTCCTGAGTCGAGAAGATGTTGCACGAGGCCCACCGCACTTCGGCACCGAGCGCCACCAGCGTCTCGATCAGAACCGCCGTCTGAATCGTCATGTGCAGCGATCCGGTGATGCGCGCGCCCGCCAGCGGCTGGCGCTCGGCGTACTCGCGCCGGGTCGCGATCAGCCCCGGCATCTCGTGCTCGGCGAGGCGGATCTCCTTGCGGCCAAAAGTGGCCAGGCTCAGGTCGGCGACCTTGAAGTCGGTCGTCGCGGCGGTTGTGCTCATGTCGTCTCCACTCTTGGTCTAGTTCCTGCTCTCCTCAGGCGGCGGCGAGCAGCCTCTGGTGCTTGTCCTGCTCGAAGCCCAGCCAGTCATCGGGCTCGACGTGCTCGGGTCTCCGCGGCTGGGCCTCGAGCCACGCCCGCACGGCCGCCTCGAGCTCCGGATCGGTGCTGAGACGGGCCGCGAAGGCGACGTCCGAGAGGCCGAGCTCGAAGCGCGCGAGCAGCTCCTTGAGCGTTCGTAGCCGCTGCAGCTCGGCCGGGCCGTAGAGGCGGTAGCCGGACGAGGACCGAGCCGGCGTCACCAGCCCCGCCCGCTCCACGTAGCGCAGCATTCGGGCCGACCAACCGGTCGTCTCCGCTGCTTCGTGGATCGTCAGAGCCTCCACTCTGGGCCAAACATTACCACGACCGTGTCAAGGTTTTCTTCTACAACACTCGTCCAATCAACCGAGCACCCTGCATCGGGCCGCCTAGCATGGTCAGCGAAAGGACAACCATCGGCCGGGCCGGAGTGGTGGGTCAAGGAACGGTTCCGAAAACCTCCGGGAGGATATGAGGCGCAGCAAGGGGATCTGCGCGATTGCTGTGACGGTCGCGATAAGTGGCGCTGCTGAGACCGGCGTCGCGACCGCGCTTGCCTCCGCGAGCGCAGGGTCGGCGACGTCCAGCGCCGGCACTAACGCTGCCGCCAGCGGCAACGTCGCGACGTCGGACGCGAGAGCCGGCAGCGCGTCGTCCAGCGCGACAGCGGGGTCCGGGGGCGCGCACAGCTCGAGCAGCGCTGGGCCGAGCGGCGCCAGCGCGAGCGCAGGGGGTGGGATCAGCGCGAGCCAAGCCAGCGCCGGCAGCGATCAGGGGCCGGGGAGCAGTCAGGGCAGTGGGGGCTCGCAGGGGAACGGGGGCTCCCCTGCTACCGGGGGCGGCCAGAGCAACGGAGGCAGCGACCGTGGCGGTGCCTCAGGCGCCAGCACGGGCGCCGCCTCCTTTGCCAGCAGCAGCAGCAGCAGCAGTAGCAGTAGCAGCGTGAGTGTCAGCAGCAGCGCCAGCAGCGGCGCGGCCGGCAGCAGCGCCGTCGCCAACACCAGCCACAGCAGCAGCGTCAGCAGCGCCAGCAGCGGCGGCGCCAACAGCAGCGCGATCAGCAGCTCCGGGCGCAGCGTGAGCTCGAGCAGCAGCAGCAGCAGTTCGAACACGAGCAGCAGCAGCGCCAGCAACAGCAACAGCAGCGGGCGCACGACCAGCGCCGTGAGCATCAGCAACGGTTCCACCGCGGTCGCCAATCGCGGCAGCGGATCGGCCAGCGCCAGCGCCTCGAACTCGCAGTCGAGGTGTAACAGCTCGTGCCACGTCTCCGAACAGTCGTCGCTCAGCGTGAGCGGGCCTGGCTTCAGCCTCGCCCAATCGGGGTCGAACCTCGCGCTCTCCTCGAGCGGTGGCGCGACCTCAAGCGCGGGTGGCGGGTCGAGCTCCGCGTCGGGGTCGTCGCAGACGGGAGGAGCCCAGACCACGTCGATCCAGCCGCTCCCCACGCTGCCGTCGAGCGTCATACCGCCGGGCATCAACGTGTTTCCGCTGACGCCGGGGACCGGTGGGACGACGCCGCTGGGGCCGAGCTCGGGCAGCTATTCGATCTCGGCTTCCGATGGCTCCGGCGCGGCGGCGCCGGCCAGCGCCCTCGGCGGCTTCGGCCCGGGACCCGGTCTCCCGGCGGCCGGCGTGCTCGCCTTGGGTCTCGGGCCCGCAGCGCTCGGCACCATCGCACCGCCCGCGGCCGGACTCGGAGCAGCGAGCATCCCCGCGCTGCTCGCGGCTCTGACACCGGGCGGCAACGTGTCCCTCTTCGCTAGCACCGGTCGCGCCAATGCGGGTGCCGGCCAGGGCACGAGCGATAGCGGCCGGTCGACCACCACCGCGCCGCCGTCGCAGCCGAACGTGATCCAGCGGATCGAGCAGGTCGTTCCAACGGGGATCTGGCTTGCTCTGGGCGGCGCGCTGGCGTTCGCCGCGGGAGCTGGGGCATGGGCGATGTACTCCGGCTACCGGGTGCGTCGCCAGGCGCGCCAGTTCGCGGCTATGAGCACTGCTGCGCTGACAGACCCGTTGACCGGAGTGCTCAATCGGCGCGGGTTCACCGAGGCGGCCGAGCGCGAGCTGGCGCGAGCCAAGCGCTACGGGCGTCCCTTCGTGCTCGCGTTCGTCGACGTGCGCGGGCTCAAGGCGGTCAACGATTCCGAAGGCCACGCCGCCGGAGATCAGCTGCTGACCGAAACGGCTCGGCTGCTGCAAGACTCTGCTCGCGCCGACGACGTGGTCGGTCGCATTGGCGGCGACGAGATGGGACTGCTGCTGGTCGAGCAGAACGATCAGGGGGCAGCTGCGGTTCGGCGGCGGATCGACACCGAGGTCCGGGCGCGGCGCAGCACGCTCGGCATCGGCTCGCCGTGGGATCTGACGATCGGCACGGCGTCGTTCCCCCAGGACGGCGACACGGTCGAGGACCTGCTTCACGCCGCCGACCTGAGGCTCTACGAGCAGCGCGGCATCAGCCTCCGCTGAACGCCGCCGGCGGCTCAGCCGCTTGCCAGTGCCTCCTTGAGCCGGTCGATGGCGTCGACCGTGCCCGGATCGACCCCGCGCAAGACCGCGAGATACAGCGACACGAGGTCGCCGAGCAAGACCAGGAACACCAGCCGCTCGGTCCGCGTCTGGCCTAGGGCATCAACACGAAAGGTGGAGACCCCCTTGCTCGCGATCCAGCCGCGGGTGAGCTCGATCCGCTGGCGGACCCGGGGATGGAGGTCGGAGTCGTCGAGGAAAACGGCGCTGAACGGCCCGAGTTCGTGCGGACCTTCCCAGCCGGCGATCTCGTTGTGGTCGAGCTCGGGCAGCTCGTTGGCGAACGCCGGCGTCTTGGCGTTCTCGTTGATCTGAGTCTTCCAGCGGTAGGCGATCGCCGCGGTCAGCCCGGCGCCCGCGATCTGCGGAACCGTGCCGTGCAGCCCTTGAGCGAGCGCCTTCGGTAGGCAATCTTCCGCCGCCGCCGGCCCCCATTCGCCCACGAGCTGTTCAGCGTGCGCGGCGGCCACGTCAATCTCGCTGTGGAGGTGATCGCCCGCGCCGCAGAGCCCCGCCACCTCGAGCGCCACCACGAGTGAGTAGGCCACCGCCGCACGCGGCTGGAACCCGCCGGGCAGCGGAATCACTGGCGTCCCATCGGAGCGGGCGGCTTCCGCGAGCTTTCCGCCCGCGGTGGCGACGATCCGCCTGGCGCCGAGCGCGCTCGCAGCTTCGTAGATCGCGAGTGTCTCCTCGGTGTTGCCGGAGTAGCTCGAGCACAGGACGGTCGTGTCGGGCGTCGTCCAAGCCGGCAACGCATACCCGCGAGCCAGGACGATCGGACGCGACGCACGATCCCCGAGCGCGGCCCGCGCAAGCGAGCCGCCGATGGCCGAACCGCCCATCCCGGCGACGATCAAGCCGCCCGGCGACTCGTGGCGCTCGAGCCCCGCCGACTCCACCCGCCACAACGCGTCGCGCAGCTGGTCGGGCATGCCGAGGATGTCGGCCAGCTGTCCCGAGTTGTCGACGGCAGCCACTGACTCGGGCGTCAGCTCGAGCGTCTGCGTCAAAACTTGATGGCTCCGTCCGGCAGCTCCACGCCGGGGAAGATACGCGCGCCGGCGGCAAGAACGTTGTCTGACCCGACCTTCACGCTCGCGCCGAGGACGACATCGTGGATATGGCAGCCGCCGCCGATCGAGGCCTCGGGGCCGACGATCGACCCCGCGATCGTGGTCCGCGGGCCGACCCTGGCTCCCGCGAGCAGCACCGAGCTCTCGACATGGGCGCCTTCCGCCACCGTGACACCCGGACCGAGGACAACGCGCCCGCCGACGCTCGCGCCCTCAGCGACCGCGGAGTCGTCGCCTACGAGCGCCGGCGCCACCACGCGGCCCTCGATCCGGGCCCCGTCCACCAGCGTGAGCCCGGCGCCGGCCAGCCGCCGGCCGATCTCCGTCTTGACGTTGCCCTCGAGGATGTCGAACGTGCCCTGCAGGTAGCGCTCGGGCGTACCGATGTCGAGCCAATAGCCCGCGGCCTCGTAGCCGAACAAGCCCCGCCGGACCAGGGCGGGAAATAGCTCACGTTCGATCGATATGTTGGTTCCCGCCGGCGCCATCTCGGCCAGGACCTCGCGCTCAAGGATGTAGGCGCCCGCGTTGACGAGGTTCGTGTCGATCTGCTCGGCGCCGGGTTTCTCGACGAACTCGCGCACCGAGAAGTCCGCCTCCCGCCGCACGAGTCCGTAAGCCGAAGGGTCCTCCACCGACGTGAGCGCCAGGGTTGCCCTCGCGCCGGTGCGCTCGTGCTGCTCGAGCTGAGCGGTCAGATCGATGTCGGTGAGAACGTCGCCGTTGAGGACGAAGAAGCGCTCCGCGAGCAGGTGCTCGGCGAACCTGACCGCGCCGCCGGTTCCCAGTGGTTCGGGCTCCTCGAGATAGGTGAGCTTGATCCCGAGCCCGGCGCCGTCACCGAGCACACTGCGCACCGCCTCAGCCATGAAGCCGCACGACAGGACCACATCATCGACACCGTGCCCGCGCAGCCACTCGAGCATGTAGGCCACGAACGGTCGGTCCACGAGCGGGACGACGGGCTTGGGCATCGTGGAGGTCAGCGGGCGCAGGCGCGTCCCCTCGCCGCCGGCCAAGATCAGCGCCTGCATCGCCGCTGCGACCCTCCGGCCGCGCTACCGGCCGATGCCTTCGTACACGAAACCGGCCGCGCGCAGCGCCTCGGGGTCGAGCAGGTTGCGCCCGTCGATCACGAGCGGCCGGGCCATGTGCTCTGCCACCCCGTTCCAGTCAAGCCGGCTGAACTCCGGCCACTCGGTCACGACGATGCACGCGTCGGCCCCGGCCAGCGCTTCGAGCGCCGAATCGGCGAACTCCACGCCGCGCATCAGCTTGCGCGCCTCGTCTTCGGCCACCGGATCGTAGGCGCGAACGATCGCCCCGTCGGCCTGCAGCCGCGCCGAGAGCACGAGCGATGAGGCCTCTCGCATGTCGTCCGTATTGGCCTTGAACGCGAGCCCGAGCAGGGCGACCTTCTTGCCGACCAGCGATCCGAGGTGCTTCTGCAGCTTTCCGATCACGCGCCGCTTCTGCAGCTCGTTGACCTCGATCACCGCCGTCAGGAGCTGGAAGTGGTAGCCGGAGTTGCCGGCGAGCTGCTTCAAGGCAGAGACATCTTTGGGAAAACATTGCAGCGCGGTTAGCCCTCCGGTCGCCACCACGCAATGAGCGTACGGAACCTCCATCGAGTACACAGGGCCGCGGTGCTCGTGAGACGACAACGACGCAATCCGCGTCCAAGCTGGACCGTCTCCAAAGCGGCGATAGCCGGTCGGAGCGATGCGCTTGCGCTGGCGCCGGATAGCGGCGAGCACTCCTTCGCGGTCACGGCCGGGCACAAGTTGGATCGCCCGCTCGACTTGGTCGGCGCCCGAGATCCTGATCCAGTGCGTGTCCTTCGTCGACTTCTTCGCCCGGCCGACCCGCCGCGAAGCAACGATGCCGACGCTCGCCAGCAGGCGCAGCACGCCGTCGGCTAGCTCATCACTGATCGTGCCGAGTTCGATCACCACGCTCGGACCGCCGCAAATCAGTGACCACGAGCCGTCTCCTTCGAACAGCCCGGACAGCACGGCCCACCGCGGACCATCCGGCTGCTCCCAGATCAGGTCCGGCAGGCGCTGGGCATAGCTGTTGCTGCCGAGACCCAGAACTTCGGTCCACCAGGTCGCGATCAACCTCGAATTGACCTCAACCTGCATGGTCGTCGCCGTGCGCCTCGACCGCGTAACAACGTTCTGCCGTATCCAGTAGGCCGCTACCTCGTCGACGAGGTGGTGCTCGCGCGTCGGGTGAAACGACCATATGACCCTTCGCGGGATCGCACCGTCTGTGGCTACGCAGCCCTCGGCGATGTACAGCCCCACCACGCGCCAAAAGCTCTCATCCAGCGTCAGCTCGCTCCGAAGGTAGTTGCCGCTCTTTGTAGTGCTGATCGTCGTGTTATGCGAAGAGAGACCGGCTAACGCAAGCTCGTCGTAGCGCAGCGTTCCGGTCCGCCTGACCTCACCAGTCCGAGCGGCAGCCGATTTCGAGCGGGCAAAGATCCGCCGCCGCTCCTCGATCGGACGCCGCACTAATTCTTCTATTTCAGTTCGGCCCGGCCGAACGATCAGCTTGTCCGGCGAGAGCTGAGCCGCCTCAGCCGCACCCAGCAACGGAGACACCTTCGTGCCCTCCCACTGCGTGCCGTGGCCGAGTGTGAGCGGCACCCAATCGGCAGAGCTCAGCTGGCCGGCGAGCTTGAAGCGCGGCTCGCCGCCGTGGCCGTTTCCTACCAGCCAGCCGTGGTCCGGCGTCGTCCGCACCCGGCGACCCATCTTGGTTTGAACTTCGACGAGCGTTCCGTCGTAGTCCCGCCGTGTCAGGCACATGACCGGGAGGAACTGTGGCTCCTCCGCGCCCGGGACCCAGGAGAGCACCTCGAGGTTAGGGGGCTCGATCAGCCCCTCCTCGTGTTCACCCTGCTCGGCGGCGAGGCGCTGCCACAGACGCTCAAAGCTCATCAGCGTCGTCCGCCCTCGATGACGAGCGAGCACCGTCTCCTCCGGAGCGAAGCATGAGCCCCCAAATCCAACTCCGGGCTTGAGGAAGTGGGTTCCGATCCGGTGGTCGAGGCCCATCCCCCGCGCCACCTCGAGCACATCCGCGCCGGTCTCTTCGCAGACGTTGGCGATCTCGTTGATGAACGAGATCTTCGTGGCCAGGAACGCATTAGCGGCGAGCTTGATCATCTCCGCGCTGGCGATGTCCGTGCGTACGACCGGTGCGTTCAGCGGGGCGTACAGCTCGACCACCGCGTCGCCGGCCCAGTCGCCGGAGTCGCCGACCACGACTCGGTCGGGCTTGAGGAAGTCCGCGAGAGCCGAGCCCTCCTTGAGGAACTCAGGACAGGAGACGTACGCGAACGAAGCTTTGCCCTGCCTATCGAAGATCCGCCGGATCGCCGTCCCCGTACCGACCGGCACGGTGGACTTCATCACCAGCGCGTGGTGATCGGACGCCGGCATGGCGTCAACCACCGCGTGAACCGCGGATAGGTCGGCATCCCCGGAGTAAGTCGGCGGCGTTCCGACGGCGACGAACAGCAGCCGCGAGCGCTCCAGCGCCGGCCCCAGGTCGGTGGAGAAGTGAAGCCGCTCGCGATTGCGGGCGACCGACTCCTCGAGTCCCGGCTCGTAGATCGGGATCTCCCCCCGGTTCAGCTGCGCGATCTTCTCGGCGTCGATGTCGACGCACCAGACTTCGCTACCAAGCTCGGCGAAGCCGGCGGCCGTCACGAGGCCGACGTATCCGGTGCCGATCACCGCGATGGGTTCGCGTTCTGAGGCCATCGCAGCGCCCGAGGGTAGCGGCCGGGCGGGGCGATCAGCCGCCGGCGGGGGTCAGCGACGCGGCGATGCCGAGCATCTGGTCGTTGCTCAGGTCGAGGCTGAGCGTATTCGAGAGCCAGTAGACCGCCTGCGGGGTCCGCCATGCGACCAAACGCAGCTTGGAGCCGTCGAAGTGCAGCTCGAGACGCTTTCCGTTCACGTAGCGGATCTCGGACGGCGCAGCGAGGATCGGAGCGTGGGCCCAAGTCGTCCCCTGTACGCCGTAGTACTGGCCCACGTCCGAGTTGAACGCGAGCACGATCCGGTATGACGGCTGGAGTTGACCCTGCGGGTCGCGGATCCGGTAGGCCCGGGGATACTGGCCCGGTGTCGGGCTTTCGTAGTTGGTGCCGCCCACGATAAACCTCGGGTAGTACACCGGAAGCCCGGCTCGGCCGAGAGCCGAAGCCTGCGCTTTGCCGTCGGCGTCGTCGGACTGCAGCCCGGCGGTCCCTGGGGAGCTCGAATGGCCGTGCCCGCCGCCGCCGTGGCCACCGCCACCGCGCCCGCCGCCACCTACGCTCGCGCCGCCGGCTCCGCTGCCGCTGGTCTTGCCTGCCGGCCTTGTGACCTGCATGAACTGTTGGTACGCCCGCCCTTCCGCACCCGGATCGGCGTCCACGTAGCACGGCGCCGGCGGCGCGCAGTTGTTCAGGATCGCGGGGAAGTGAACCTCGCGGATCGAGTGTGCGTCTGAGAACGCCACCAGGTCGAACATCGTGATGAGCCCGTCGACGCTGTGCAGGTCGGGGTCGGTCTGCGTGTGCTGCCCGAAGATCTTGAGCAGCTTGTCGCGGTTCTCGATCAGCCGCGTCTGCCCGTATTGATCCTTGGCGTCGCGGATGAAGTCCTGCTGCCGTGCCGAGCGCACGATGTCGGTGTCCGTGTGGCGGTAGCGAACGTAGGACAGGGCATCCTCGTCACAGAGCTTCTGATAGCCGGCTTGCAGGTTGATGCTCGAGTAGTTCGTGTCCGGCGTTCCGATGTTCTGGTTGAAGTAGCGGTGATCGACGTCGGTGTAGACGCAGCCGATCGCGTTCACGAGCGCCCTGAACCCGGCGAAGTTGATGTCGACGATGTGATTGACCTTCAGGCGCGGAAACACATCGCGCTGGATCGTCTTGACCACCAGGTTTGGGCCGCCGAGGGGATAGGACGCGTTGATCTTGTCCGTCTGAATGGCGCCGTTAGGAAGCGGGATGTCGACCCGCAGGTCGCGCGGGACCGACATCACGTTGATCGTCGAGGAGTTCGGATCGAGGCGCACGAGCATGATCGTGTCCGAGTTCGCCGCGTTCTGCGGCTCGTGCGCGCGGTGGTCCGAGCCGAGGATCAAGATCGTCTGGGGCTGGCCGGGTTGAGGCACCACCACCTGGGCGTGGCGCAGCGGCGGCGTCGCGTCGAAGTAGGTCTTGATCTGCTTGAACTGCAGCAGGCCGGCGACGGCGGTGGCGGCGGCCGTGAACAGCACGACGATCGTGCCCCCGAGGGCAAACCGGGCCAGCGCACCACGCCGCGAGCGGGGCATCAGGCTCATGCCCGGCCACCTTCGATCGCGCGCAGGCGCTCGCTCGAGCTCGGCTCGGGTGCGAGCGGCTCCGGCGCCTTCGCGCTGGCAGGCTCGCGTGCCGCCCGGGCTGAGCCTTCCGCCTCGAGCCACATCGGCACAGCGCGGACGAAGTCGGCCAGCGCACGCCGGTAGCGCGCCAGCGAGGCCACCGAGACCCACTCCTCGGGCCCATGGTGTCCGGCGCCGGAGGGCCCGAACTCGACCGCCGGAATCCCCGCCTCGATGAACGCGGCAGCATCCGAGGCGCCGTCACGGCCGACGCTCATGACCTCGCCTCGGGCCGAGCGCGCCACCGCGTCGCGCAGCGCGAGCACGAACGGGTTCGTCGGGGAGACCGTGACCGTCGGGTGCACGAACGTCCTCGTCACGTCGATCCCCTCGATCCCGCCCACTTCGGCCAGGATATCGGCGGGGTCCTGGCCCGGGAGGTAGCGGACATCGACGACCATCGTGCAGTGATCGGGAACCATGTTGATCGCCTGGCCGCCCTCGATTCGCCCGAGGTTGATCGACGGGCGGTCGAACATCTCTGATGACTCGCGCGCGAACGGGAGCGATTCGATGCTGCGAAAGGCGTCGATCGCCTTGAGCACGGCGTTGTCGCCCAGCCATGGCGTCGAGCTGTGGGCGGCTCGCCCCTGCACTTCGAGCCGCATCGCCAGCACGCCCTTGGCCTCGATCCCGATGTGCATGTCCGTGGGCTCACCGGTAATCGCGAAGTTGCCGCCGAGGCCCCGCGCGACAACATCGTCGGTCGAACGCTCGTCGAGCTCCTCGGATTCCTCGTCAGGCACGCACACGAGCCTCACCCCAACGCGATCCTGGCGCTCGACATCCTTCAACGCGCACATCATCGCCGCGAGTCCGCCCTTCATGTCGTAGGCACCGCGGCCGATTAGGCGGTCCCCCTCCAGGCGCGGCGTGAACTGCTCCGAGCGACCGGGCACGACGTCCAGATGCCCATGCAAGACGACGCACGGCGCCTCGTCATCGATCGGTCCGACCTCGGCCACCAGCACCGGCAGCCCGTTGTGATCGTGGTTGTGCACCTCGATGTCGCGAGATTCGAGCCAGCCCTTGACGAATCCTGCGGCCGCGACCAGATCATCCGACCGCGACGTGTCGTACGAGATCAACCGCTCAGCAAGGATCCGTTCATCGATCATGGCGTGAAGAGAATAGGCGCCACCACCCCGGCTCGGCTCATCCCCGAACCATGGCTGGCGGAGGAGGACCGCGGCTGCCGCCCCGAGCACACTCGCGGAACGCCCGTGTGCTCGGGGTGGCCGTTGCGGTCACACCTACGACCCAGCTATTTCCAGAAACCTCTCGTAACGGCGTTTGTCGCGCTCGGCCACTCGCCGGCGCTCGGTGTCATCCCCCGCCGAGTCGAGCTCGCTCTCCGCCTGTCTGAGCCGCTCCCGCAGCTCGCCGGCGTCGAGCTCATTGGGGGCGTGAGCCTCCTCGACCAGCAACAGCGCCCGGTTGTTTGCCACCTGCAGGTAGCCCTCGGCCTGGGCGAAGCGGATCACCTCGGACTCGGTCCGGTAGAGGCGCAGCTCCGTCGGGTCCAGCATCGCTAACAGCGGCGTGTGATGTGCGAGCACGCCAATCGAGCCCACCGTGGTCCGGGTCGAGACCATCTCGACCTCGTCGTTGAAGATCTCGCCCTCCGGCGAGAGAACCTCGACCCGGAACTTCTCGTGCGCCATCAGCCGGCTTCGGTCGACGAGCCTGCGGAACGCTCCGAGCCGCCGTCCTGGTCGGCGTCATCCGAGCTGTGGCTCGACTCAGAATCGTCCGCTTCTGGCTCCTCCTCGGCCGCGCCGCCCGCGTCCTTGACCACGTCGTCGATCGTGCCCTTCATGAAGAACGCACGCTCCGGAATGTCGTCGTGCTTGCCGTCGAGGATCTCCTGGAAGCCGCGGATAGATTCTCCGATCGGCACGTACACGCCCGGCGTGCCGGTGAACTGCTCGGCCACGTGGAACGGCTGGGACAGGAACCGCTCGAGCTTGCGCGCGCGGTTGACAGTCAACCGGTCCTCGTCCGAGAGCTCGTCGATCCCGAGAATGGCGATGATGTCCTGCAGCTCCCGGTAGCGCTGCAGCACCTCCTTGACGCGGTTGGCGACCTCGAAGTGCTCGTCGCCGAGGATGTCGCGCTTGAGGATCGTCGAGGTGGAATCGAGCGGGTCGACGGCCGGGTAGATCCCCTTTTCGGCGATCGACCGCGACAATGTGGTCGTCGCGTTGAGGTGCGCGAACGCCGAGGCCGGCGCCGGGTCGGTGAGATCGTCGGCCGGGACGTAGATGGCCTGGATCGAGGTCACCGAGCCGCGGCGGGTCGACGTGATCCGCTCCTGCAGCTGGCCCATTTCCGACTCCAGCGTGGGCTGATAGCCCACCTGGGAGGGCATCCGTCCGAGCAGCGCCGACACCTCGGAGCCCGCCTGCACGAAGCGGAAGATGTTGTCGATGAACAGCAGCACGTCCTGGCCCTCCTGATCGCGGAAGTACTCCGCCATGGTCAGGCCAGATAGCGCCACGCGCATGCGCGCGCCTGGAGGCTCGTTCATCTGCCCGAACACGAGCATCGTCTTGTCCAGAACCCCCGACTCCTTCATCTCCAGGTAGAGGTCGTTGCCCTCGCGCGAGCGCTCGCCGACGCCGCAGAAGGCGGACAGGCCGCCGTGCTCCTGGGCGAGGTTGTGGATCAGCTCTTGGATGATCACGGTCTTGCCGACGCCGGCGCCGCCGAACAAGCCCACCTTGCCGCCCTTGGCGTAGGGCGCCAGCAGGTCGATCACCTTGATTCCGGTCTCGAACATCTCGGTCGTCGGCGTCAGCGCCTCGACCGTCGGTGCCTCCCGGTGGATCGGCCAGCGCTCGACCTCACCGTCGATCGGGCTCCCGTGGTCGATCGGCTCGCCGAGGAGGTTAAAGATCCGGCCGAGCGTCTTCTGACCCACGGGCACGGTGATCGGCGCTTCGGTGTCGATCACCTCGGTCCCGCGCGAGAGGCCATCGGTGGTGTCCATGGCCACCGCCCGCACACGGTCGTCGCCCAGATGCTGCTGCACCTCGCAGACGAGCCAGTCTCCGGCCTCGTTGTCCTGGCGTTCGTCGACGCTCTCTTCTTCGATCGCGGCCTGTGGCCGAGGGACCTTGATCGCGTGGTTGATCTCCGGCAGGCGCTCGGGGAACACGGCCTCGATCACGACGCCCTGGATCTCCTCGATCCGCCCGACGTTCTGCTCGCGCTGCTGCTGATCCCTTGGTTCTGTCTCTGGTGCTGTTGCTGACATGCGTCTCCAATCCCGCCGGGCGCTCGCCGCGGCAATCCGAACGTTTTAGCTGAGGCCTTCAGCGCCCGCCACTACCTCCATGATCTCCTGCGTGATCTCCGCCTGGCGCGCCCGGTTCATCTCCAGCGTGAGATCGTCGATCAGGCCGCTGGCGTTGTCCGAAGCGTTGCGCATCGCGGTCATCCGCGCCCCGTGCTCGGACGCGGTCGACTCGAGCAGCGCTCGATAGACCGAGATCTCCACGTAGTCGGGTACGAGCCGCTCGAGAATCTCCTCGGGTTCAGGCTCGTACTCGACCAGGGCGTGGTGATGTGAATCCTCCGATTGTGACCTTCCCTCGCCTTCGGTGTCCTCGCCGTCCTCCTGCTCGAGCACCGACGCCTGCTGCAAGGGCAGCAACGTCTCGTGCCGCACGACTTGAGAGATCGCCGACTCATAGCCGTTGTAGAAGATCTCGACGCGATCGACTTCTCCGTCGATATACGCCGCCATCAGCCGCTCGGCGATCCGTCGCGCGTCGGCGTAAGACGGTCGATCCGTGAAACCGGTGAAGCTGGCGGCGACGTCGATGCCGCGGAACGTCAGCGAGGAAGCCGGCCGCCGGCCCGAGGCGAAGTACACAGCGTGCCGGCCCTCGGCCTCGTGCTCGCGGCCCACGGCGACGCCCCGGCGCACGATGTTCGAGTTGAACGCCCCAGCGAGGCCACGATCGCCCGCGACGAGCAACAGGCCCGCGTTGCGAACCTGCTCGTGCTCGGCCAGGATCGGCAGGCGCGGGAGGTTCCCAGCCGCTTCCGCCGCCTGTCGCGTCATCCGCCGGATCGCGCCGGCGTACGGTCGCAGGTGCTCGATCCGCTGTTCGGCTCGCCGCAGGCGCGCTGCCGCGACCATCTCCATCGCCCGCGTGATCTTCTGGATGTTCTTGACCGAGTCGATCCGGTTGCGGACGTCTCGCTGCGACGTAGCCATCGCGGCCGAGGCCGATGCCCGCTAGGCGGGAACGGCCTCTTCCTCCTCCCTCTGCTCGCTCTCCTGCGCCTCGTCGCGCCCAGCGCCGTCGCTCGAGGACTCCTGCGCGCGCCGTGGCGCCTCGGTTTCCTCTTCGAGCGGATGTCCCTCCTCGTCGAGGTCGAAGCCGAAGTCGTCGGCGAACTGCGTGACGACCTTCTGGACCTGCTCCTGGGTCTCGTCGCTCCAGTCGCCGCCGGCGATCTTCTTCAACAGATCGGGCTCGCTGCCGCGTACCGAGTCGGACAGGTTGGCCAGGAACAGATCGACCTTCTCGACGTTGATCCGGTCGAGGTAGCCGTTCGTGGCGGCGAAGATCTGCACCACCTGGTCCTCGGCCGGCATCGGCTCGCGCTCGCCTTGGTTGAGCGTCTTGACCAGGCGCTCGCCGCGGGCCAAAGTCCGCTGCGTCTCCGGATCGAGCTCGGAGCCGAACTGCGCGAACGCCTCGAGCTCACGGTACTGCGAGAGCTCGAGCTTGAGCCGGCCTGCGACCTTTCGCATCGGCGTGATCTGCGCGTTGCCGCCTACGCGTGAGACCGAGATTCCGACGTTGATGGCCGGGCGTACCCCCGAGTTGAACAGCTTCGGCTCGAGGAAGATCTGGCCGTCGGTGATCGAGATCACGTTGGTCGGGATGTAGGCCGACACGTCGCCGGCCTGGGTCTCGATGATCGGCAGCGCGGTCAGCGATCCGCCGCCGAAGTCGTCGCTCAGCTTGACGGCGCGCTCGAGCAGGCGCGAGTGCAGGTAGAAGACGTCGCCCGGATACGCCTCGCGTCCCGGCGGGCGCCGCAGCAGCAGGGACATCTGCCGGTAGGCGTAGGCGTGCTTGGTCAGGTCGTCGTAGATCGCCAGCGCCGCCCGGCCGTTGTAGAGGAAGTGCTCGGCCATTGCGCAGCCCGCGTACGGAGCCAGGAACTTGATCGGTGCGGCCTCGTCGGCCGCCGCCATGACGATGATCGAGTAGTCCATCGCGCCGGCTTCCTCGAGCTCGTTGGCAAGCGCCACGACGGTGGACTTACGCTGCCCAATCGCGACGTAGACGCAGACCAGCTCGCGCCCCTTGTTGTTGATGATCGTATCGACGGCAATCGCGGTCTTTCCCGTCTGGCGGTCTCCGATGATCAGCTCGCGCTGTCCGCGCCCGATCGGGATCATCGAGTCGATCGCCTTCAGGCCGGTCAGCATCGGCTCCTTCACCGGCTGGCGCGCGATCACGCCCGGGGCCTTGTGCTCTGAGGGCCGGGAATTGCTGGTCTTGATCTCGCCCTTCCCGTCGAGCGGGTTGCCGAGCGGGTCGACGATCCGCCCGAGCAGCTCGTCGCCGACGGGGATCTCGAGCAGGCGCTTGGTCCGGCGCACGGTGTCGCCTTCGGAGATCTTCTCCCACTCGCCGAACAGGACCGCGCCGACGTTGTCGGACTCGAGGTTCAGCGCCAGGCCCGTGACGTCGTGCGGCAGCTCCAGCATCTCGAACGACATGCAGTTCTCGAGGCCGTGGATGCGGCAGATGCCATCGGCGACGGAGAGGACGGTCCCGACTTCGGTCAGATCGGCGCTCGAGGTGTCGAGGCCTTCGATTCGGCTCTTCAGGATGGACGTGATCTCGTCGGGCTTGATCTGCATGTTTGGTGGCTCCTTACAGGCGCTGCTGACAGGCGCAGGCCTACGCGACTTGCTTTCGAAGTTGGTTCAAACTGTTCCTGATCGACGCGTCGAGGATGAAGTTGCCGACGCGGATCACGATTCCGCCGAGCACGTCGGGATCGACCACCGTCGTCAGCTCGATCTCGTTGCCGGTCTGCTCGCCGATCCGCTGGCCGATGCTCGAGACGATCGACTCGTCGAGCCTGACCGCGCTCGTGACTTCGACCGGCAGCAGCTTCTTGATCTGGTCCCACATCTCCTCGTAGCGGGTGCGGATGCGGAAGATCGCCGGCATCCGGTGGCGCTCGACGAGCGCCTCGAGGAAGTTCATGAACACCTCATCTGCGCCTTCGACCATTCGGTGCAGCCCCTGCTTCTTCTCTTCGCTGGAGAAGTAGGGCGAGAAGAAGAAGACCGCCAGCTCCCGGTTGTCGTGCAGCGCGCCGGCAAACTGCCCAAGCTGCTCGCGGACCTGGTCGAGGCGGTCGTGCTCCTGCGCCACCTCGAACAGCGAGCGAGCGTAGACCTCAGCGATCTCTTCCACGCTAGTGGTCCTCGTTGTGGGTCCGGTTGCACCGAGAGCGGCGTCCGGCGGATGATGGGCAAGGACGCAGGAGCCAGCCGGACGACTCGGGCGCGGCCCGGTGGTTAGCGAGGCCGGATGCCGAGCGGGCAGTGCCCGAGGCAGCAGCGCTGCGCGAGGCGACGAGGACAGCCGGATGACGCGGGCGCGGCCCAACGGAGCGAGGCCGGATGCCGAGCGGGCCGCAAGCCCGCGCCAGCGCCGCCGGACGTTGCTCGAATGCGCTCGGATTCACAACGGGGGCCACTTATCTCTCGTCCGCCGTCGCCAGGGCGCTGAAGTCGAGTTCGCTCAGCGCCTCCTCGACCAGCCGCCGCTGGTCGTCTTCGGTCAGCGTCTTGCGGGTCACCTTCTCGGTCGCAGCGACCGTGAGGTCGGCGACCTCGCGCCGGATCTCCTCGATCGCGCGCCGCGTCTCGGTCTCGATCTCCTTACGCGTCTGCTCCATCAGCTGCTCGCGCCGGGTGCGCGCCTCGGCCAGAGCCTCGTTCTCGTGCGATTCGGCCGCCTTGCGGGCGCGCGAGATGATCTCCTCCGCCTGCTGGCGTGACTCTCGGAGCCGCTCGCGGTATTCGTCCAGCAGGTCGTCTGCCTCGCGTCGCGTCCGCTCCGCAGCGTCGATTGAGTCCTCGATTGCGCGCTGCCGGCGGTCGAGCGCCTGCGAGATGCGCGGGAACGCGAGCCGGGCCAGGACGAACATCGAGAGCCCGAATAGCAGCAGGGTCCAGATCATCAGCCCGACGTTGGGCGAGATCAGGAATGAGCCGCTGGATGCCGCTGTCGTCGTCATCGTCGTATTACTTGAGGACGTAGGAGAGCAGGCCGGCGACGAGGCCGTAGAAGAAACATGCTTCGGTGAGCGCGAAGCCGAGCCACTGGATACTCGTGATCTCGTCGCGCATCTCCGGCTGCCGAGTGACCGCCTCGATCACCTTCCCGAAGATGATCCCGATGCCGACGCCGGCGCCGAGGGCGCCGAGGCCGCCACCGATGCCGATCCCGAGACCGTTTCCGATTCCGGCTGCGAGGTGGAAGATTCCAGTAAGCACTTGAGCTCAGCTCCTTGTTGCTAGTGGTGAGAGACCGAGCCGCCGATGTAGATGGCGGCCAGCGTGGCAAAGATAAAGGCCTGCAAAGTGGCGACCAGGCCCAGCTCGAACAGGTAGATGAGGATCGCGAAGGGCATCGTGAACCAGCCCAGGAATGACAGGCCGAGGATCACCGCCAACCCGCCCGCCATAAACAAGATGATCATGTGTCCGGCGAGGATGTTGGCGAACAACCGCACGGTCAGCGAGATCAGCCGCATGAACGTCGAGACGACCTCGAGCGGGAAGATCAGCAACAGCATCGGCCCGCGCACGCCCGACGGGATCAGGCTCTTGATGTAGCCGAAGAAGCCCTGGGCGCGGATGCCCTCGACGTTGAAGACCACGAACACGACCGTCGCCAGCACCAGCGGGACCGAGATGTTGGCCGTGGCTGCGTAGAGCGCGAAGGACGGGATGTGGACGCCGAAGATGTTGAACTTCTCCTCGGTGTTCGTCGGCAGCGGCAGGTACCCGATCAGGTTCGAGAACCAGATGAACAGGAAC
>JAFAZV010000176.1 GCA_019239445.1 Solirubrobacterales bacterium | reverse complement strand
GTGGCGGCGCCTGGATCAACCCCGCCACCGGCGCGCGCACGACCAAATCGCATGCATGCGCCGGCGGATCGAGCCGCTTCCTCGCGTTCTGGCGAATAAATCGACCAAATGCATGCAATCGCCGGCGGCGCCGATCGGATGCATGCGTTTTGTCGCCTTCTGCGCCCTCCACCCCCGTGAAGCATCGCCGTAGCGTGCGAAAGCGGCGGCGAAGTTCCGAGCTTTCGAACACGGCGGCGAAAAAAACGACGTGGCGTTCGGGAGCGACGATCGTGGCCGGCACCTTCGAACGTTGCGGCGACGTGCGCAGAGGCGCGGCCGGGCGCGGTGCAAAGCGGGCCGAGCCGCGACCGCTGCAGCACCACCGCCCGGGCGCCGCACTCGTCCCACACGCCCCGCCAAGCACGGCGTCCCCAAACACCCTCCGGCGTTGATCAATGATCAGACGGCGACTATGATCGGCGCGTGGCGAGCCAGCAGGCCAGCGGCGGCTCGATGAGCGAGGAGGTCGAGCGCAGGTATCGACTCATCCGCGAGGCGGCGGCGCGCGACGGGCTGGAAGCGGTGCTCGTGTGCGCCACCGAGTACACGGGATTCGAAGGCGCGATGTTCTACCTCTCCGGGTTCCGGATCCTGCACCGGTACGCGTACGTGCTGCTGCCGCTCGACGAGCCGCCGACGAACATCTTTCCCGGCGAGGGACGCTGGGTGGGGGATCACTCGGAGGGCTGGGTTGAGGACCGGGTGTTCGCGGAGACGCCGGGGAAGTGGATCGCGGAGCGGATCCGCGCGCGCGGCTGGAAGCGCGTGGGCGTCCACGGCATGGACCTCGTGATGCCGGTGCGCGATTACGTCGCGTTGCCGCAGGACAAGGTCGTGCGCTGGGATCAGCAGTTCGACCTCGCGCGGGCGGTGAAGTCGGCGGCCGAGCTCGAGTCGGTGCGGGAATCGGTAGCAATAAACGAAGCCGGTGTGCTCGCGGTGGTCGAGGCGTGGGAGCCGGGCAAGACCGAGGCCGAGCTGATGGCGGTGGCGGAGCAGGCGTTCGTCAGCCGTGGGACGCGCCGGCTGACGATGGACATGGTGCTGACCGGTCCGCATGGTGCGGCGGTTCCGGAGATGCGGCTGCCCGACGAGCAGCGGCGTATCGCTGAGGACGACATGCTCATCTACGGTCTCGAGGTGGCGGGCCCCGGCGGCCACTGGGTCGAAGTCTCGCGCCCGATCTGCGGCGGCGAGCCTTCGGACGAGTCGAAGCGGATGATGGAAGCCTGGCGCGAGTACCACGAGATCTGCGGCGCGGCGATGCATGCCGGCGCCACCGCGCGTGAGGTTCATCGAGCCGTGGCTAAACCGTTCGTCGACCGTGGCTGGAAGCTGGGGCACGTCACCGGGCACTCGATCGGGATGACGATGATCGAGCACCCGCGGATCGGCGAGGCGTTCGACGTCGAGCTGCGCGAGGACATGGTCTGCTCCATGCACCCGCACGTGATCTCCGAGGACGAGCGCACCTGTCTGTACTTCCAGGACACGTGGCACGTGCAGCGCGACCGCGCTGCGGCCTTCAGCGGGCTGGCCATCGATTTCTACGATCCGCGTTCCGCGGCCGGACAAACATCTTCGGGAAAGGTGCACGCAGCATGAGCATCGAGCTTGATCGCCAGACGGGCCAGCGCGAGGCCGTGCCGTTCCGCGTCATCGATGCGGACGGCAACACAACCGAGCTGAGCTATTCGTCTCCGCGACCTGCGGCGAGTCACGACGAGCTTGCTGTGCTCGAGGAGCTGCCGTGGTTCGAGACAGGGCAGCCGCTGCACAACTGGATGCTGCACGAGACCGACTTCTACGACGAAGTCGAGCAGATTTGGGGTCAGCGCTGGGGTGCGGAAGGCATCGGCAAGCTGCGCGAGGTCCTGGTCTCTCGCCCGACCGAAAACGAGACACGGCCGGAATACGCGAGCGAGTGGCAGTACTACTACTCAACCGCGGCTGGTAACGCCGACCTGGGCCGCCTGCAGGCGCAGTTCGATCAGTACTACCAGGTGCTCGCCGAGAACGGAGTTCGGGTCAACTACATCGAGCCTCCCGTGCCGGCGATTGGTGCGTACGGGTACCTCAAGAACCTGGTGACCCTTGCTGGTGGCGGGCTCGTAGTTCGCGGCGGGGCGATCATCCATCGGATGGGGCTCGGGTCCTGGCAGCGTGGTCGCGAGGTGATCTGGTCAAAGACGCTGAGCGCGCTGGGCGTCCCGATCTACCTGACCATCCACGGTCGCGGCATCGGAGAACCCGGGGCCGGCCGCTGGCTCGACTCGAGGACCTTCGTGTTCAACGACAGCGTCGTCGCCAACGAAGAAGGCATGCGCCAGATCGAGTTCATCCTCGGCGGCCTGGGGATTGAGTTCGTCAGGACCTACAGCCCGGGGTGGGTGCAGAGCACCGGTCACGGAAACATCGGCACGACCCACGCCGACATGTTCCTGATGGTCCCCGATCAAGGCTTGGCCGTACTCGCGCCGCACCTGGTCGACTACGCGTTCGTGAGATACCTGAAGCAGCGCGATTTCAAGATCATCGAAGTGCCGATCGAGGAGTACTGGGACCTCGCGGTAAACGCCGTTACGCTGGAACCGGGGAAGGTGGTGATGAACGCCGGCGCGCCATCCACGGTGACCGCGCTCGAGCGCGAGGGCGTCGAGGTGATCCAGGTCGACTTCTCCGAGAGCCACAAGTTCGCCATCGCCGGGCTTCACTGCGCGACGCTCGAGCTCGTGCGCGACCAGCCTGGGCCGCTGCTGAATTGACGGTCGATCCGGCGTCTCCGGACGTGGGTGCCGACGCGCCGGGGCGCCATCTCGGCCTAGGTCTCGACGATCTCTCCAGCGGCGAACCCGCGCTGCTGCTTCTCACGGGCTGGTGCTCGAGCCGCGCTCGCTGGGCGAGAGCCGCGCCGTTACTAGGTGCACGCTGGCGGGTGGTCAACTTCGAGTGGCGTGGCCATGGGGAATCCGCGCCGGCGCACGGTGACTTCGGCACCGCCGAGATGCTTCAGGACGCGCTCGCGGTGATCGACGCATGCGAACTCGACCAGTTGATCCCATGCGCGGCCTCACACGCCGGCTGGGTCGCGATTGAGCTGCGGCGAGAGCTCGGCCATCGTGTTCCTGCGCTCGTGCTCCTCGATTGGATCGTCACAGAGCCCGAGGCCGAGTTCGTCGAGCTCATCGGGCGGCTGCAGTCAGAGCGAGATTGGCGAAGAGCTCGTGACACGTTGTTGCAGACATGGCGAGGTAGCGTTCCTCGTCCCGAGATCGATGACGCGCTGGCGGTGATGCGCAAGCACAGCGCCCGCATGTGGAGGCGCGCCGGGCGCGAGATCGCTTCGTCCTACACGCGGTACGGCAGCCCAGTGCAGGCCCTGGCTGAGCTCGACTCGCCTCCCCGCGTGCTCCATCTCTATGGCCAGCCGCATTCACCCGATTATCTGGCCGCTCAGCGGCGGTTCGCCGGCGAACACGACTGGTTCAGGGTCAAACGGCTCCAGGTGAGCAGCCACTTCTCGATGCTCGAGGCGCCCAACGACGTGGCCATGGCGATCGACGCCGTAGCGGCTGAGGTGACGGAGCGGGCTAGATGAAGCGCACGCTCGGCCGGACTCACCACTCGACCTGCTGCCGCTCGTTCGGCAGCGTCGGTGGCGCCGTCCGGTAGCTCGCCGGCGTCGCGGACAGCGCGATCGGATTGCGGACCAAGCGAACGTTGCCGCCGGCCTCGCGCGCGATCTCGACCACCGGTTCGAGACCGAGCTCGGACGCCAGGGCCACGGCCTGGCCGATGTCGTTGACCATCCCCGCGGGGACGCGGGCGCGGCGCAGCCGCTCCGCCCACTCGTCCGCCGGACGTTCGCGCAGGCGTGGCTCGAGCTGCTCGCGCAGCGCATGGCGGTGTTCGACGCGGTGGGGGTTGGTGTCGAAGTGCGGATCGCGCGCTAGCTCGCCCGCGCCGAGCACGTCACACAGCGCCGCGAACTGACGGTCGTTGCCGACCGCGAGCACGAGGTGCCCGTCGGCGGTGGCGTAGAGCTCGTAGGGCGAAATACTCGGGTGCGCGTTACCCATACGCGCAGGAACCACGTCGGCGATCGTGTAGGACGAGGCCTGGTTGACCAGCCCGCCGAGCAGCGCTGAGAGGAGGTTCAGCTCGACGCGCTGTCCCTCTCCGCCGCGGTCGCGGTGGCGCAGCGCGGCGAGGATGCCGGTGGTCGCGAACAGCCCGGCAAGGATGTCGACGAGCGCGACCCCGACCTTCTGCGGCTCGGCGTCAGCGGCTCCGGTGATGCTCATGAGCCCGCCGAGCGCCTGCACGAGCAGGTCGTAGCCGGGGAGGTCGGCGCCTGCGCGCCGGCCAAAGCCGGTGATCGAGCAGTACACGAGGCCTGGGTTTGCTGCGCGAAGCGCGTCATAGCCGAGTCCGAAGTCGTCGAGGAGGCCGGGGCGAAAGTTCTCCACCAGCACGTCGGCGCGCTCGGCGAGCGCCCGTGCCTGGGCTTGATCGGCTGGGTCCTTCAGGTCGAGCACGATGCTGCGCTTGTTGCGGTTGACGGCCTGGAAGTAGGTGGCCTCGCCTCGATCGTCGTACGGGGGCCCCCAGGAGCGAGTTTCGTCACCAACTCCGGGACGCTCGACTTTGATCACGCTCGCGCCCAGATCAGCCAGCATCATCGTCGCGAAGGGTCCGGCAAGGACACGCGAGAAATCCAGCACGCGAATTCCGTCAAGCGCCGCAGCATCGCTGCGGTCGGGTACGACGTGGGTGTTGTGCGGAGAAGGCGTCGCGAGTATCCTCCAGCGGCGAAAGGCTAGATCTTCGAATATCTAGGGTCAAGGAGCGGGTCGATATGGCAGTGGCGGATACCAAGATCCGGGTGCGTCCGAGGGACTACCTCGAGGTCGACGCGTTGCTCTCCGACGAGGAGCGCGACATCCGCGACACCGTGCGCGCGTTCGTCAACGATCGCGTCGTGCCAAGCGTGGGAGAGTGGTTTGAAGAGGCGCGGATTCCGCTCGAACTGGCTCGTGAGCTGGGCGAGATCGGCGTCCTCGGAATGCACCTGCACGGCTACGGTTGCGCCGGCGCCAGCGCGACTGCCTACGGCCTGACGTGCATGGAGCTCGAGGCGGGCGACAGCGGGCTTCGCAGTCTCGTCTCCGTCCAGGGCTCGCTCGCCATGTACGCGATCCACCGCTGGGGCTCGGAGGAGCAAAAGCAGGAATGGCTGCCGCGAATGGCGGCCGGTGAGGCGATCGGGTGCTTCGGGCTGACAGAGCCTGACGCCGGATCTGATCCGTCGTCGATGCGCACCCGCGCTCGGCGAGACGGGTCTGACTGGATCCTGCACGGACAGAAGATGTGGATCACCAACGGTTCGGTGGCCGACGTTGCCGTCGTCTGGGCACGGACCGACGAGGGCGTGCGCGGCTTCCTCGTGCCGCGAGGCACCGACGGCTTCACGACGCAGGACATCCATCGCAAGCTGTCGCTGCGGGCGTCCGTGACCTCTGAGCTGCTGCTCGATGACGTACGCCTGCCGGCTGACGCGATCCTGCCCGAGGCGACATCACTGCGCGGCCCGTTGTCCTGCTTGAACGAGGCCCGCTACGGGATCGTGTGGGGCGCGGTGGGAGCGGCGCGAGCTTGCTTTGAGGCCGCGCTCGACTACAGCCTCGAGCGCAAGCAGTTCGACCGGCCGATCGCGTCGTTCCAGATCCAGCAGCAGAAGCTCGCGTGGATGGCGCTCGAGGTGAACCGCGCCACGCTGCTGGCCCTGCACCTGGGACGGATGAAGGACGAAGGCCGGCTGCGCCCTGAGCACGTCAGCATGGGCAAGCTCGCGAACGTCAACGCCGCGCTTGACGTGGCGCGCACAGCTCGTCAGGTGCTGGGCGCCAATGGCGTCACGCTCGAATATCCCGTCATCCGCCACATGAACAACCTCGAGTCGGTGGTCACCTACGAGGGCACCGCCGACGTCCACGCGCTCGTGATCGGAAGCGCGCTCACCGGCATCGACGCCTTCCGATGAGTGTCGCCGCGGTTGCCGGCCGGCGGTCGGACGCGACGGCCGCGGGGGCGCAGACGACGCCGACCGGACCGCAAACGACGCCGCAGCACGCGCTCGAGGCGCTGCGGCGTGCGATCGTGGCGGGCGAGTTACGGCCGGGCCAGCGCATCGCCCAGGAGCAGTTCGCCGAGCGCGTGGGGGTGAGCATCGCGCCGGTGCGGGAGGCGCTGCGGATGCTCGAGCAGGAAGGTCAGGTTGTCTACCGACCGCGCCGCGGCTACTTCGTGCGCGAGCTGCGCAT
>JAFAZV010000430.1 GCA_019239445.1 Solirubrobacterales bacterium | reverse complement strand
AGCCGGCGCCGCCGGGGCTTGTCCTGTTCCTCTTCCGCCATTACCGCCGCTTTCCGGTTCCAGCGTGTCCGCGGTACAAGCGCGTGGGCGCGAACTCGCCGAGCTTGTGGCCAACCATCGACTCCGACACGAACACCGGGACGTGCTTGCGTCCATCGTGGACGGCGATCGTGTGCCCGACCATCTCCGGAAAGATCGTCGACGTCCTCGACCACGTCCTCAGCATCCGCTTCTCCCCGGAAGCATTCATCGCCTCGACGCGCGTCATCAGACGGTCGTCGACGAACGGGCCCTTCTTGCTGGATCGACTCACCGCTTCTTACCCCTCCTGCGACCGCGCACGATGTAGCGGTCGGACGTCTTGCGTTGCTTACGAGTCCGGTAGCCAAGCGTCGGGACACCCCATGGGGTGACGGGATGGCGCCCGGGCGTGGTCGAGCCCTCGCCGCCACCGTGCGGGTGGTCGACGGGGTTCATCGCCGTGCCGCGCGTCTGGGGGCGCACGCCGAGGTGGCGCTTGCGCCCGGCCTTGCCGATCTTGATGTTCTGGTGATCGGAGTTCCCGATCACGCCGACGGTGGCGCGGCATTCAGCCCGCACCATGCGCATCTCGCCCGACGGCAGCCGCAGCGTCACGTACTCCCCCTCCTTGGCGAGGAGCTGGATCCCGGTGCCGGCCGAGCGGGCCAGCTGGCCGCCGCGCCCCGGTGTGAGCTCGACGTTGTGGACGACCGTGCCCGGCGGCATGTTGGCCAGGGGCAGGCTGTTGCCGACGCGGATGTCCGCGGTCGGGCCCGACTCGACCGTGGCGCCCACCCGCAGCCGCTGCGGCGCGAGGATGTAGCGCTTCTCGCCGTCGGCGTAGTGCAGGAGCGCGATATAGGCCGAGCGGTTCGGGTCGTACTCGATGTGCGCGACCTTCGCCGGCACCCCGTCCTTGCGGCGCTTGAAGTCGATCTTGCGGTACAGACGCTTGGCGCCGCCACCGCGGTGACGCGAGGTCTTGCGCCCGCGCGCGTTGCGCCCACCCGACTTCTTCAGGCCTTCGGTGAGCGACTTCTCGGGCTGCGAGCGAGTGATCTCCGCGAAGTCGGGATACGTGGCGAAGCGCCGGCCCGGCGACGTCGGCTTGGGGTTGCGGATCGGCATTACTCGGCTCCTTCCAGACCCTGGAAGATCGGGATCGTGTCACCCGCGCGCACCTGGACGATCGCCTTCTTCCAGTGCCGCGTGCGTCCAGCGGTCTGGCCGCGGCGCTTGGGCTTGCTCTTGACGAAGGCGGTGCGCACGTCGACGACGTGAACGTCGAACAGCTGCTCGATCGCCTGACGGATCTGCGTCTTGTGGGCGCGGTCGTGCACGCGGAAGGTGTACTTACCGGCCTCGGCGAGAACGAATGTCTTCTCCGAGACGACCGGGCGGATGATCACCTGGCTCGCGTCCATCAGTCCTCGCCTTCCTCGTGTTCGCGAACCGAGCCGGCCGCGCGCGCCACCAGTGCCGGCAACGCGGCCTCGGAGACGAGGAGCGAAGCCGCGCCGATCACGTCGGCCACGCCGGCGTCGGCCACCGGCAGGACGTCGACGCGGGCGATGTTTCGGAACGACTTCCCGGCTGCCGCCTCGTCGTCCGCCAGAATGACCACCGTGGGGGTAGATGCGCCAGCCCACTCCGCGAGGAGCGTGGCGGCCTGCCTAGTCGACGGTGCGGTGAAGGCGGAAGCGTCGAACACCGCCAGCGACTCGCGCTCGGCATGGGCGGAGAGCGCGCTGCGCAGCGCCGCGCGGCGCGCCTTGCGGTTGACCTTCACCGTGTAGGAGCGGGGGGTGGGTCCGAACACGGTGCCGCCGCCGGCGAACTGCGGCGCCCGGATCGATCCCTGACGCGCGCGGCCGGTGCCCTTCTGGCGCCACGGCTTGGCGCCACCGCCCGCGACGTTGCCGCGGGTGAGTGTCGCCGCCGTACCGCGCCGCCGCGCGTTCAGCTCGGCGCGAACGGTCTCGTGCACGAGGGGCATGTTGAAGGCGGCCTCGAACGCCGTGGGATCCAGCGCCACGGTTCCGCCGCCGAGCACGGGCGCCGAG
>JAFAZV010000413.1 GCA_019239445.1 Solirubrobacterales bacterium | reverse complement strand
GTCGTCCTCGTGTACGAACTGAAGCGGCACCGGCGGCGCCGGCAGCGGCAGAAGCGTGCTCATCCGCAGCGCCGAGCCGGCGATCTGCCGCGCGCCCTCGATCACCGAGCGCGGGACCAGGCTGATCGCCGCACCGGCAGCATGCGGGCCGACGATCGCGCACGGGCGGAACAGATAGAGAGCAGTGTCGCTGCCAGCGATCAGCTCGCGCACCACCAGTTCCGCCTGCGCCTTGTGGCGTGCGTAGAACAGGCGAGCGCCGGCCTGCAGCTGGGCGTCCTCAGCCAGCGGCTCGGATTGGGCCTTGCGCCCGCCGTAGACGGCGGCGGACGAGGTGTACACGAACCGCTGCGCCCCGGCCGCGACGGCCGCCCGAGCTACGTTCGCCGTGCCTTCGACGTTGTGGGCGAACAGCTCTTGTTCGCTCTGGAAGATGCCGTAGAGCGAGAACGCCATGTGGACCACGACGTCGGCTCCCGCCAGCGCTTCCTCGACGCCATCCCGATCCCGTACGTCGACGCGACGAATGTCGACCTTCGGCTCGGTGCGCGCTTCGATCGCATGGCGGCCCAGCGCGACGATCCGACCCACGCGGGCCGATCGCGACAGGCGCGCGAGCAGCGCCGGCCCGAGCGTGCCACCCGCGCCCGTGACGGCGACGGTCAGCCCGGCCGGCCGCGCGGCCGACCCCGCCGGCGCAGAAGTCGTTGAAGGCGTCCCCATGCTCGCGTGGATGGCTGCCCGCTCGCAGCGCCGCCAAACCCGGCGCTAAGCGGGCGACCCCGCGCCTAACCGTGCGCAAACGCCAGCGCGTAAGCGGCCGGGTCAGCACGATCCATGCCTCGCCGGCCGCCGTACGCTCGGAACGCGCCCCCCAGCTTCATTTCGGTCATGTCGACCCCCGCCAGGGTCGCACAACCCTCCTGAACTCTACCTATGCTGCAACTAGCTGTCAAACACGGTGTCACACGCTGGTAGCATCGGAGTCGTGAGCAGCGCCGCGCAGCGGGCGCGTTGGCGAGAGGAGCGCGAAAGCACGCGCCAACAGATCATCGCCGCGGCGGACCGATTCCTCCGAGAACGTCCTTTCCGCGAGCTTTCCGTAGAGGCGGTTATGGAGGGGACGGGACTGACGCGGACGGCGTTCTACCGCCACTTCGACGACCTCACCGATCTGGTTCTGCGCGTGTTCGCGGCTGTCGGGCTCGAGCTCTACACCGTCGCCGAGCGTTGGAGCAGCGAGGCCGGCGCCGGGTATCCCGCCCCGGCCGTGGCGGCCCTCGCGGGCATGGTCGAGTTCTTCGCCACAAACGGTCGCGTGGTCCAGGCGATCGTGGACGCCGCCGCAAGCGACGAGCAGATCGAGCGGGCCTACCGCGCGGCGCGCGAGTCATACATCGAGGTCGCCGCGAGCACCCTCGTGCGCTTGGCCGAGCGGCGGCTGATCGTGGTTCCCGACGCGACGGCGATGGCCCGTGCGCTGGTGCTGATGAGCGAGACCTACCTGCTGGATCAGTTCGGTCGGGAGCCCCTGGGCGATCGAGAGCTCGCCCGCGCCACGCTGGCCACGGTCTGGCTCCGCGCCGCCGGACCCCAGGCCGGCGTGCCGTAAGGGGGGCGCGCTCACCCGCGCTTGTTCAGAGCGGGCGCCGGCTCACCGCCAGAGAGCCCGGCGCCGGCTCACCACCCAAGCGTGCCCGCCGGCCCCTTGAACGGTCCGATCAGATCAGCGCTGATCCACCCGCCGTAGAAGTCGCTCTCCTGCGCGCTCACAAGCTCGTCGTCGAGCCACGCTGCGTCGACGCGCCCGGGATAGATGCTGATGTGCTCGCGCAGCGCCTCGTAACCGGGCGTCGGCGCGGGATAGAACCACGCCACGGCCTGAAAGCGCCGCCCCTCGATGAGCGCGTCCAGGTACCGGGCGGCTCCCTTGAACTCGCACCAGGTCGAGCGCACGGCACTGTCCGTGAGCAGGTCCATGCGAACGTCCCCAGCGGGAATGTAGATCGTCGGCGGGTGGCTGGTCTCGAGCACGCGGAGCGCGCGCTTCGAGTCGGCCAGGGTCACTCCCGCCAGCTCCACGCGCACGCGCCGCTCGCAGTCAACTACGGCCGGCGGGCGCGGGTAGTCCCACACTGCTTCAGCCGCGCTCATGCGTGCACGAGCTCGGGGTCCTCGGCCACAGCCCGCCGGAGCGCCTCATCGAAGCCCATTGGCTCGAGCGAGAACAGCGCCATCCCTGAACCGTCGGTGACCACGGTCGGAACCGACAGCCCCTCGATCAGCGGCCTCGCCACGCCGGCGTCCACGGGCGTCACGAGCCCGATCCACAGCGATGAAAGCCACGGAGTGATCAGCGGGACCGGAATCCGCGGCCGGCGCGGGATCCCGAGCACCTCGGCCATGCGGTCGAGCATCTCGCCGTAGGCGAGGACATCGGGGCCGCCGATCTGGATCTCCCGCCCCTCGGATGCGTCGGCGGTCAGCGCTTCGACGAGGTAGCTGAGCGTGTCGTCGACGGCGATCGGCTGCGTCGGGTTGCCGAGCCAGGCCGGCGCGATCATCGCCGGCAGCCGTTGCACTAGGTAGCGCAGCGTCCGATAGGACTCGCTCTGAGCGCCGACGACCATGCCGGCGCGAAAGTACGTGAGCGGTGGGCCATGGCGCGCCAGGGCGAGCGCGGTCTGGTGTCGGCTGCGCAAGTGGCGCGACTGCGGTCGGTCGCCGAGGCCGCCGAGGTAGACGACCCGCTCGATTCCCTCGGCGCGGGCCATCCGCGCGAACGTGGTCGCGGCGGCATGTTCGACGCCGTCGAAGTCCTTCGGGCCGCCGCGTCCCATCGAGTGGATCAGGTAGTAGGCCACGTCGACCCCTCGTCCGGCGCCGCGCAGCGTGCGAGGACGCAGCACGTCGCCTTCGTGCAGCTCGAAGCCCTCGGCCTCGAGCGCCCGAGCTGAGCCGCTGCGGCGGTCACGCACGAGACACCTGACCTCCCAGCCCTGACCCGCGAGCCGTCTCGCCAGGCGACCGCCGATGAACCCGGTCGCGCCGGTGAGGAGGACGGCCCCGCTCATCCGGAGCTTGCCAGCTTGCGCCGCAGGCCGCCGAGAGCGCGGTCACCGACGCGCTTGAACGCGAGTCCGAGCAGCGGGTCGGCGATTTTGAGCGCGCCCTTCAGCTCGAGCGCGGCGTCGTAGGTGATGCGGGTTCCCCCGCCCAGCGTCTCGAACGTGATCCGGTCGCGCGAGGTCACTCGACTGTTCTCGCCCAAGAACGTGACCGCGTGGGGCGGGTCGTACTCGATGATCCGGTAGGTGATCGGCGTCCTACGCCCGAGGAACTCCGCCACGAGCCGGAACTCGGCGCCTTCCTGCACCGGGCTGCCGTTTACGCGCTCGGCCGAGACGACACCAGGATCCCATTCCCGGGTGGTCGAGAAGTCACTCAGGTAGGTGAACAGCTCCTCCCGCGGTCGCTCGGTCTCTAGGGCAGCTCGATAGCGGGCCATTGCGTCGCCTAACCCGTTCTCTTGGAGCCAAGTACGGTCGGGCGGGAGCGCTGCTCCTCCCGCCAGCCGCTCAGGGCCACGCATCGCGCCCACAGCTGCTCCTGATCGTCGGCCGTTTCGCCGCTTCGCGGCAACAGGTGGGTTGGCCGCTTCCGCCGGTCGTGCCAGAACTGGCCTGAGCTGCGGCCCGGCTCCTCGGCGGCGCCTAGCCACACGATCGTGTCCGCGCCTTCGGCCGGCGTTCTGAGCAGCGGCCGGGTTAGGCGGTGGAAGCGCGGCAGCGAAGAGCGGAGCCCCGGCGTGTCGGTCCAACCCGGATGCATGGCGTGCACGACGATCCCCGTGCCCGCGAGTCGCTGCGCCCACAGCTCCGTGAGAACCACCTCCGCGCGCTTGGTCCGGGCGTATACCGCGGCCCCGTCAAATTCGCCTTGCTCGCTCTGCAGGTCGTCGACCTGAAGTCGCTGCGTGTACATGCCGCCCGAGGACACGTTGATGATTCGGGCCGGCGCGCTGAACTCGAGCAGCGGCACGAGCAGGTTGGTGAACAGAAACGGCCCGATGACGTTCGTCGCCAGCGTCAGCTCAATGCCATCGACCGAGTGCTCGCGCCGTTCGGTCAGCACCCCGGCGTTGTTGACCAGGACGTCCAGCCGCCCGGCGCGCTCGCGGATTCGACGCGCCGCCTGCCGGACCGATTCGAGCGAGCTCAGATCTGCGAGCTCGAGGTGCACCTCGCCCGACGCCGACCATTCGCAGATCTGCGCCCGCGCCTGTTCTCCGCGCTCGCGATCGCGCGCCAGCAGCCAGATCGTCGCCCCGAGCCGGGCGAAGCCCTCGGCGGTCGCGCGTCCGAGTCCTGAGCTCGCTCCAGTCACGAGCACGGCCTTGCCATCCATGCGCGGCAGCTCGTCCCACGACCGCGCCCGTACCCGGTAGCCGAGGTTCGTGTACCCGCCGAGGACCGAGCGGTCGAGAACGGTATCGAGCAGCGAGTCGATCATCGGGCTCAGATCTTGGCCGGCAGCAGCACGCGGTCGATCACGTGAATGAGCCCGTTGGACGCCTCGATGTCCGCCTCCACCAGACGAGCGCCGTCCACGTGGATCTCTTCGTCGCATAGCACGAGCACGTCCTCGCCGTTCACCGTGGGCGCGCCCCGCATCCAAGCGGCCTCGGCCACGGTCACCCGGCGGGGAACGATGTGGTAGCTGAGCACCGAGGTCAGCGTGTCAGGTTCATCCAGCAATGTCTCGACCGCGCCTTCGGGCAGCTCACGGAAAGCCTCGTCGCTCGGCGCGAACATCGTGTACGGCCCTTCACTCGCGAGCTCGGCGTCCAGACCCGCACGCTGGAGCGCCGTGATCAGTGTGTTGAACTCGCCGGTCCTGCGGACGGTCTCAACGATGTTCTTCTGTCGCTTCGGGGTCTGCAGCATGACGCGACTCACGTGACCATCGGGTCGCGGGTGCCCTCTGCGGCCGTCATGGCGACCGCCGGTCCCAGCTCGGCACCCGCCAAGCGCGCGGGAAACGGCTCCTGTTCGTCTCTCTCGAGCGACAGCTCGGGCTGCGCGTCCTGCGGCTTCTCGAACGCAGCCCTCTGCGCCGCCGCATAGCGGCCATCGAGAATCGCCGCGTAGACGAGGAGTGCGAGCGCGATGGCGACGATCAGCGTGACCAGCGCGCCGACGATGAACAGCCCGAGCCCGCTCATCGGTCGTCCTTTCGCAGGACGATGCTCCCGAGCGACAGGATCGACGGCACCCACAGCCCGACGAAGATGCCCTGCTCGTGCTGGCCGCCGAACCAGAGCAGGATGGAAATCACGAACGACGCGAACGCGCCAAACAGGATCAGCGCTCGCGCACTCGCTCTTGGATGCTCGAGGAGGATTCTCTGAACCTTCTCCATGGTGATCGTCTCCTACTACGAACTCTGTACGAAGCCTCGACAAGGCTACCCACTTGGGGGCGCTCTTGTCAAATCTCTGTACAGAATGTGTATAGTCGGAACGTGGCTGGCGACAGTGAGTATGGAGCGCACCGGATCGGCGAGTTCGCGCGACGCGTGGGCGTGAGCCCGGAGTTGCTGCGTGCGTGGGAGCGTCGCTACGGATTGCTCCAGCCGGTCCGCTCGCAAGGCGGGTTTCGCCTCTATACCGACGCCGACGCCGAGCGCGTGAGGCGAATGCGCCGGGCGCTGGACGACGGCCTGTCAGCCGCCGAGGCGGCTCGTGTCGCCGTAGCACCCGTGCGCCCATCGGAGGGTCTGCTCGCTGACGCGCTCGCGCGCCTGCTCGATGCGATCGCGCGCTACGACGAAGCCGCGGTGCACGCAGTGCTGGACGAGAACCTGGCCGCCTTCGGGATCGAAGCCGTGCTGCGCGAGCTGATCCTTCCCGCTCTGACCGCGATCGGCACGCAATGGCAGGCCGACGAGCGCGGGATCAGCCAGGAGCACTTCGCGAGCAACCTGATTCGCGGTCGCCTGCTTGCGCTGGCTCGGCTGTGGGGCCGCGGCACGGGACCGCTGGCGCTGCTGGCGTGCGTGCCAGGCGAGCAGCACGACATCAGCCTGATCGCCTTCGGCCTGCTGTTGCGCTCGCACGGCTGGCGCATCCTGTTCCTCGGCGCGAACACGCCGATCGCCACCGTGGCGCGGACGGCCGAGGAGACCCACCCCGCGCTCGCCGTGCTGACCAGCTTCGACCCGGAGCTGCTCGAGTCGCAGGCTGCCGCGGTGCGCAGGTTCGGGCGGATCGCGCCGCTCGCGCTGGCCGGACCCGGTGCGTCGGAGGAGCTGTGCCGGAGGTTGCGCGTGCGGCGGCTGAACGGCGACGTCGTCACCGCGGCGGGAGAGGTGGCGCGGGCGCCGCTGGCGCCGGTCTAGCGTGAATCAGCTCGTCCCCGTGTCAAGCGCCACTCAGCTCGTTGCCCCAGAGCCGCTCGCGCAGCCCTGAGGCGCGCGCCACCGGACGCGCCACCGCCGCCTCGACCGAGGCCGGCGTCCCGATCAGGATCACCCGCCGGCGCGCCCTCGTCACCGCGGTGTAGAGCAACTCACGCGTGAGTAGCGGCGCCTCGGGCGGCGGGAGCAGGATCGCCGCGGTGTCGAACTGCGAGCCCTGGCTCTTGTGGACGGTCATCGCGTAGACGGTCTCGACCGCGCCCAGCCGCAGCGGGGTGAACGTGAGCAGAGCTCCGGCGCGCTCGAACACGGCCTCGGCGCGATCGCCGGCGGGACCCCGCACGACCACGCCGGCGTCGCCGTTGTACAGCCCGAGCTCGTAGTCGTTCTCGGTCACGAGCAGCGGCCGGCCGACGTAATCGGGACGCTCGAACTCGAGCTCCCCGAGCTCCTCGGCCAGCCAGCCCTGGAGCACCTGTGTCCAGCTGGCAACGCCATGAGGTCCACGTCGATGGGCGCACAGGAGCCGGAAGGTCCCCAGGGCGCGGAGCGCATCGCGTGCCGCGCTGGCACGAGCGGCGTGCACCATGGCCGCGGCGCCCTCGGTCGCGGCACGCTTCATCGCTTGGAGATCCGGGCTGTTCGGCGCTTGCTCGGCAGCATCGACGGCGAGCCATTCGACCTCGTCCGGCGCGCTCGCGAGCGAGTCGAGCGTGTTCGTGACCTCGCCGCGGCGGATCGCGTCGGCTAGCTGGGCGATGCCGCCGCCATAGCGGTACACACGCCGCAACACGACGATGCCCCTGGCGAGCGGGCGCCCGACGGGCGCGTCACCCACCGCCGGGCCGACGATGTCGGCGAGCACCACGCCGGCCTCGATCGAGCTGAGCTGCCCGGGGTCACCGACGAGCACCAGTCGGGCGTCAGGGCGGACTGCCTCGACCAGCCGCGCCATCAGCCACAACGACACCATCGAGGTCTCATCGACGATGATCAGCGCGTGGGGCAGCCGGTTCTCGCGGTCGTGCTTGAAGCGGCTGTGGCTGTCCGGGCGCCAGCCAAGCAGACGATGGAGCGTCGACGCTCGCAGGTCGAGCAGGAGCCGGCGAACGGGCTCGGCGAGGTCGAGTTGCGCCGCCTCGTCATGCACGGCCTCCTGTAAGCGCGCGGCGGCCTTTCCGGTCGGCGCCGCGAGCGCCACCAGCGGCGGGCGCTCACCCCGCGCCTGCGCCTGCTCGGCGTGCAGGGCGACGATTCGCGCCACCGTGGTCGTCTTACCGGTTCCAGGCCCGCCCGCCACCACGGCCAGACGCCGGCATACGGCCGCAGCCGCCGCCCGGCGCTGAGCTTCGTCCCCGGTGTCGCCGAACAGCCGCCCCAGTCCCGCGTCGAGCACGTCGGCCACCACACCCGACGGCTCCTCGCGCGCGAGTCGCCCGAGATCGGCGGCGACGCGGCGCTCCTCGCGCCAGTAGCGGTCGAGGTAGAGCCGCGTCTCGAGCAGGCGCAGCGGTCGCTCGACGCGAGGATCTTCCTCGCCGGTTGCCACGAGCGGGCTGTCCCGTAGCCCCTCGAGCCATCCCTGCTCCGCCGGCCATGGCAGCGACGAGAGATCGACCGGCTCCTCGGAGTCGACGCTGGCCGTGGCCGCGATCGTCGGGAGGTCGACGAACACATGGCCAAGTCTCGGCGCCCGCGCGGCGAGCGCCGCCGCAAGTTTGACCGTCTCGCGGTCCTCGCCGGCCAGCCGCGCGATCGTCTGCGCCACGTGGACGTCGGCGCTCGTGAGCAGCCCGACGTCATTGAACGCTCGCAGCATTCCGGCCGTCGCAGTAGCACGACGCGCGTCAAACGGCTCGAGCCCGGCGAGCGT
>JAFAZV010000370.1 GCA_019239445.1 Solirubrobacterales bacterium | reverse complement strand
AAGCCCTCCGGGAACGGCGGCTTCAGCGGGGTGCCGAGCACGGCATGCCGCTCGGGGACCGGCAACTCGACGTCGCGACCGGGCAGGGCGTCGGCGGCGTCGACCATCTTCGTCTTGTGACTTAGTCCGAACATGCTCTCTAGGTTAGTGGCCCCCACCGTAAATACTGTCGCATTCGAGCCGCGCCGGGCGGCGCCTGCCGTCGTCCTCGAAGGCTCGCGCAGCGCTGCTGCGCCACGCCTCCTGCGTCCTCGGCATGCATCCGCCCGTCGCGGCTCTCGGTGCGACCGTACTTACGGCGGGAACCACTTAGTCATTCTCGCTACCGTCATTGGGAAGGCTTCATGGATGAGAGCACAGCCAGAACCGGGCGCAAGTGGGTTGCCTTCGCGGCGGTCCTGGCGCTGATCCCTGCGGTACCGATCGTCGTCGCCGTCGTGCTCGGCGCGCGTAGCGTCCGTGCCGAGACGGTCAGCGGCGACTCCTATCGACCGGTGGCGCCGGCGCCACCGGCGACGCCCGCGAAGCCGACTTCGTCGCTCCCCGCCGGAAGCGGAGCGGTGGTGGCGATCGTCCGCAAGACGACGAGCATGCGGTCGGCTCCCGATGGCCCGCGACTGGCGCGGATTGGGACCCGGACGACGTTCAACTCGCCTCAGGTCGTGTGGGTGGTGCGCGAGAGCGGCAACTGGCTCGGCGTAGTCAGCAGCGATGCCGGCAACGGGCGCATCGGCTGGATCGAGCGGTCGGTGACCTCGCTCGGCCGCGTGCCCTGGGAGCTCCGTGTCTCGCTCGGCGCGCGGCGGCTGACGGTGATCGACGATGGTCAGACGGTCAAGCGCTTCACGGTGGCGGTCGGGCGTCCATCCGCCCCGACCCCGACCGGTCGCTTCGCGGTGACTGATCGCCTGCAGACAGGTGATCCGAACGGCCCCTATGGCTGTTGCATCCTCGCCCTCTCGGCGCGCTCGCCGCACGAGATCGAGGGCTGGAACGGAGGCGACCGGATCGCCATCCATTCGACACCGGAGACGGGCAGCATCGGCCTGCCGGTCAGCCACGGCTGCTTGCGCTTGACGCTGGCCGAAGGTCGCTGGCTGCTCGACCACGTGCCGCTTGGCACGCCGACCATCATCACGGCTTAGCCGGCGCGTCGCCACCGACTACTGCTTCCGAACACCGGGTAGCCGTCTGAGCAGGTAAAAGCTCTCGGTCAAGGAGGTGCGGGGTGCCCCCGCGAGGCGTGAAGAAAGGCAGCAAACGCGCTCGTCAGTACGAGCACATCAAAGACAGCCAGCTCGAGCGCGGAGCGGATGAAGATCGGGCGGAGGAGATTGCGGCCCGGACCGTCAACAAGGAGCGAGCGCAGGCGGGCGAGTCGCGCGAGGCGTCGCGGACCTCGACGCAGGACATGTCGCCGTCCAAGCGCGGCGGCCAGCGCTCAGGTACCAACCGTCCCAAGGGACGGACGCGCGACCAGCTCTACAACGAGGCGCGCAAGCTGAACATCGAAGGCCGCTCGAGCATGAACAAGAGCGAGCTCGAGCGCGCCGTCGAACGCCGCAAGTGATTCTGGCTTCGCCGCCGGGGTAGCCACTTAGGAGAGGGGAAACGACCGAAGGAGACCAAATTGCCATGGGATGAGATCAAGCCGCGCCGCTTTCCCGCCTTCGATAAGGACCTCGACGGGATCTCGCGGCAGACGATGGAAGACCACTACAAGCTTTACGAGGGCTACGCCAAGAAGGTCAACGAGTGCCGCAAGGTGCTGAACGAGTTCGACTACGACCAGATCGAGGGCAATCAGGTCTACTCGCCGCTGCGCGCGGTATCGGTCGATTACACGTTCGCGCTGCTCGGCTACAAGAACCACGACCTGTACTTCGGTCACCTCGGTGGCGGGGGCGGCGACGCGACGGGGCGCTTCGCCGAGCTGATCGACCGCGAATTCAACGGCGTGCAGAAGTGGCTCTCCGCGGTCAAGAAGGCCGCATCGGCCGCACGCGGGTGGGTGATGGTCGGCTACGACCTCAATGACGGCTCGCTGTTCAACTACATCATGGACACGCAGAACCTGTGGGCGGTCTACAACATGGTCCCGGTGCTCGGGATCGACGTCTACGAGCACGCCTACGCGCGCGACTACGGCGCCACGCCGGACGGGCGCAAGCAGTACGTCGAAGCGTTTTTCCGCAACCTCGACTGGGAGCATGTCAACCGCCAGCTCGCCCAGGCTGAGGCAGCCAAGGAAGGCGCCGATCGCAGCGGCGCAACTGAGCCGGCGCACGCATAGGACGCTTCGCTCGCGGGGCCGCCTCCGTCACGTGCCGGAGGGCGGCCCTCGCCTTGATTACGACGTCACCGCCTAGGGCAGTAAGCGCCTGCACGCGAGAAGGAGCGGATAGATGAAGATCGGCTACTTCCTCTCCAGCGAGGAATGGGGGCCGCACGAGTTGGTCGCACAGGCCGTCAAGGCAGAGCAGGCGGGATTCGAGGGGTTGTGGATCTCGGACCACTACCACCCCTGGAACGACGAGCAGGGCCACAGCCCGTTCGTGTGGTCGACGATCGGGGCGATCGCGCAGGCCACCGATGCAATGAAGGTGACCACCGCCGTCACCTGCCCGACGATCCGGATCCACCCGGCGATCATCGCCCAGGCCGCGGCGACCTCCGCTGTCATGCTCGACGGACGTTTCTGTCTCGGGGTCGGGAGCGGCGAGGCGCTCAACGAGCACATCCTCGGCGACGCCTGGCCCGAAGCCGACGAGCGCCTCGAGATGCTGGAAGAGGCGGTCGAGGTGATCAGGACGCTGTGGCAAGGTGGCGCGCATGACCACCGCGGGCGCCACTATCGCGTCGCGCACGCGCGTGTCTACGACCTTCCGGACACACCACCGCCGATCATCGTTTCGGGGTTCGGCCCCAAGGCGATCCGGCTGGCGGCGCGGATCGGCGACGGCTTCTGCACCGTCGGCCCCGATCCCGACGCGGTCAAGCTGTTTCGCAGCGAGGCGCGCAACGCACAGCTCGTGCAGGGTGGACTCAAGGTTTGCTGGAGCGAAGACGAGGCTCGGGCGCGACGGACGGTCCACAAGCTGTGGCCGAACGAGGGCCTCCCAGGGGAGCTGGCGCAAGTGCTGCCCACACCCGAGCACTTCCAGCAGGCGAGCGAGCTCGTGACCGAGGACATGCTGGCGCAGGACACGCCGTGCGGCCCGGATGTCGAACGGCATGTCGAGGCGATCAAGGCCTATGAGGAGGCGGGCTTCGATGAGCTCTACGTCAACCAGATCGGCCCCGACCAGGACGCGTTCTTCGAGGCCTACCGAGAACACGTTCTGCCGCGCGTACGGTAATGCGCCGGTTCGCCTCCGCGGCCTTTGCGCTGGTCCTGTCCGCAAGCTTCTACCTGCTGCTGATCGACAACGTCCAGAGCCCCGAGCTCTACGCGCTGGCCGGCGTCGCGCTGCTGGCCACGCTGGCGTTCTGGCTCTCGCGGGAGCAGGGCTTCACCGAAGCCGCGATCACGTGGCGGTGGTTGCTCGGCGCCGGCCGAGCGTTCGTGCGCGTGCCGGCACAGATCGTGCTCCTCGCGGGGGAAGCGCTCGCCCAGCTGGTGGCGCCGCGGCGCGCTCGGGGGAGCTGGCGCGCAGTGCCGTTCCGCGGCGGCGAGAGCGCCGAGGACGTCGGGCGCCGCGCGCTCACGGAATGGTTCGGGTCGGTGGCCCCAAATGCGATCGTGATCGGCATCGATCCCGATCGCGAGTTGCTGCTCGTGCATCAGCTTCGGTGGCAGGGGGGAGCCGATGAATTCGACGTCCTGAGGCTCGGATGAACGAGTGGGAGATCGCTGCGCTGGTGCTGACGGCGGCGATCGTTCCGTGCGTGGCGATCTGCGCACTCGCCAGTGCGATCAGCGCGCTCGCTGTGGTCGAGGTCGCGAGCACGCTGGCGACCACCGCGCTCATGGCTCTGTCCGAGGGCTTTCACCGCCAATCGTTCGTCGACCTGGCGATCATCATGGGCGTGCTCTCGGTGGTCGGGGCGCTCGCCTTTGCGCGGCTGATGGAGCAAGACATCTGATGGTCGCGCGCGTGATCGCCACCGTGCTGCTGGTCGCGGGCGTCGCGCTCGAGGTGCTGGCGGTGCTGGGGGTGTGCGTGATGCGCAATGCCTTCGACCGCCTGCACTACGTTGCGCTGGCCGGGTTCGGCGCGCTGCTCGTCGGGATCTCGATCCTCGTCCGCGAGGGCTTCTCGCTGATCGGCGACAAGGCGCTCGTGACCGGCGCCCTGTTGGCAGCGCTCAGCCCGGTGCTCGTGCACGCGACGGCGCGGAGCTTCCGCATCCGCGAGCGCGGCGACTGGCGCGAGGGAATCGAACAGCACCGCGAGGAGCCGAGGTGACCGCGCTCCAGGTCACGGCGCTGATCTTGGTCGCGGTGGCCGGAACCGCAGTCGTGCTCACGCCCGAGGCTCTGCGTCAGACGCTCGTGCTGGCCATCTACGGCATGGCCATGACGGTGCTCTTCTTCACCTTTCAGGCGCCTGACGTGGCGCTGTCGGTGATCGTTGTCTCCACGGTTGCGTTGCCGGTGATCATCCTCGCTGCCCTGCGCAAGATCCGCGAGCAGGAGCGCGAGCGCGCAGGAGGTGAGGAGGAGGAGGACAGCGGGTGAGCCGCCGCGTGCGCCTGCTGCTGTTCGCAGTTGCGGGCCCGGGACTCGCCGCCGTGCTGGTGATCGGGCTGCACGGGCTGCCGGCGTTCGGTCACTACCACGGCATCTACGGACTACTGGTCAATCGCACCGAGCCACAACTGCGCCGCGCGACCGACATCGTTACAGCGCTCAACTTCGACATCCGCGCGTTCGACACGCTCGGCGAAGAATTCATCCTGTTCACCTCGGTGGCCGGCGTGGCGGTGCTCTTGCGTCGCCTGCGCGTCGAGGACGAGGAGGTCGACCGCTCGAGCGGGATCGAGGACCACCGCTTCGCCGGCGCGAGTGCTTCGCTGCGGGTGGCGGCGCTGGTGCTGATCCCGCTGCTGGTTGCGTTGGGCGCGTACGTGGTGCTGCACGGGCAGCTGACGCCCGGCGGCGGATTCCAGGGTGGCGTCGTCCTGGCCGCCGGGCCGCTGGCGATCCTGCTTGCCGGCCGCTATCTCGCGATGAAGCGGGTGGCGCCCGAGTGGGCGCTCGAGGCGTCCGACTCGCTCGGCGCGGCTGGGTACACGCTGATCGGCGTCGGCGGATTGGTGTTCGCCTCGATCTTCCTGAAGAACTTCCTGCCGCTGGGCAGTCAGGGCATGCTCCTCTCCGCGGGCACGATTCCGCTCGCCAGCCTCGCGGTCGGGCTCGAGGTGGCGGGCGCGTTCCTGCTCGTCTGGACGGAGTTCCTCGATCAGGCGCTGGTGGCGCGGCGTAGCGAGCTCGGGCAATGAGCTTTCTGCCCTTCGCCGTTGCCGCCTGGCTGTTCGTCATCGGGTTGTGGGGCGTGGTATCGAGCCGCAACCTGGTGCGGGCCGTGCTCAGCCTCACCGTCGTGCAGTCGGCGACGTATCTGGTGCTGCTCGGCATCGGGTACCGCAGCGGCGGCAAGGCGCCGATCGTGGCTGACATCCCGACGAGCTCGAAGCTGGTCGATCCGGTGGTTCAGGTGCTCGTGCTTACCGACGTCGTGATCGAGGCGACGATCACTGCACTGTTGCTGGCGCTGGTCGTCCAGGCGCACAAGCGCTTCGGCAGCGTCGACCCCGCCGATCTGCGGGTGCTCCGGGACTGATTTGACGCACCTTTCGGCTCTCCCGCTCGTGGTGCCGTTCCTCGCCGGCCCGCTCCTGGTCGCGGTCGGGTCATTCGCGCCGCGGATCTTCAACGATGCACTGAGCGTGCTGAGCGCGCTCGCGGTGACGACGCTGTGCGTGCTGCTCGCCGTTCATGCCGGCAGCGAGCCGTTCGCGTACTGGATGGGGGGCTGGCGTCCGCGGCACGGCATCGCGATCGGCATCTCGCTCTCGATCGATCCGCTGGGCGCCGGCCTGGCCACGCTCGCCTCGGTGCTGGTGCTGGCCGCGCTGACGTACTCGTGGTGGTACTTCGACGCCGTAAAGGGGCTGTTCCACGGCCTGATGCTGATGTTCATGGCCGGAATGGTCGGGTTCTGCCTGACCGGTGACCTGTTCAACCTGGTCGTGTTCTTCGAGCTGATGAGCGCGGCGGCGTTCGCGCTCACCGCGTATCGGATCGAGGAGCGGGCACCAATTCAAGGCGCGATCAACTTCGCGATCACGAACAGCATCGCCGGCTACGCGATGTTCATCGGCGTGGCCATGCTCTACGCGCGCACCGGCGCGCTGAACCTGGCCCAGATCGGCGTCGCGCTGCAGGCTCACCATCCCGACGGCCTGGTGATCGTGGCGATGGTGCTGCTGTTCGTCGGCTTCTTGACCAAGGCGGCGGCCGTACCGCTTCACTTCTGGCTCGCCGACGCGCACGCCGTGGCGCCGATCCCGGTGTGCGTGCTGTTCTCGGGCGTCATGGTCGAGCTCGGGATCTACGCGGTGGCGCGGCTGTATTGGCAAGTGTTCGCCGGCCCGCTCGCGGCTCACACCGTCCAGCTGCGAGCGATCCTCATCGCGCTGGGAGTGGTGACGGCACTGCTGGGAGCTTGGATGTGCTTCCTGCAGCGACACATCAAGCGACTGCTGGCGTTCTCGACCATCGCGCACATCGGCAGGTTCGTGTGCGGCATCGGCCTGCTGAACGCGAAGGCGCTGGCCGGCGTCGGCGTGTACATCGTCGGCCACGGGTTGACCAAGGCGGCGCTGTTCATGTCTGCGGGGGTGCTGCTTCACCGCTTCGCGACGATCGACGAGTACGACCTGCACGGCCGCGGCCGCGAGGTTCCGTTCGTGGGCGTTCTGTTCGGGCTCGGCGGATTGCTGCTCGCGGCTGCGCCGCCGTTCACCGCGTTTGCCGGCAAGTCGCTGCTTGAGACGGCAGCCAAGGAGCGCGGGTACGCGTGGCTGATTGCCGTCTTCGTCATCGTCTCGGCGGTGACCGGCGGGGCTGTGCTGCGGGTAACCGGCCGGGTGTTTCGCGGCTGGGGACCGAGCGAAGGACCCGACCCGGCGCAGGCCCGGGCAGCGCGCGAGCGTGTCGACGAGGAGCGCGAGT
>JAFAZV010000120.1 GCA_019239445.1 Solirubrobacterales bacterium | reverse complement strand
TTCCTCTCCGGTGACCAAGAACGTGTACCGGTCGCCGGGCCCCCAGTACATCCGATCTCGGGCACCGACGACCTGATCCATTCCGAACGCTGACAAAGTGACCCCCTCAGGTATCCTGACTGCTCTGGCTGCCACGGCAGGATCGTTCATCGACCGCCGGTCCGCAAGCATCGACGCGAACTGGGCGAATTACAATGAGACGAGGTGGCCGCCGACCGCTGCCGCCCCGGACGAGAGCCCGCGCCGTACCCGGCCTGACGACGGCGTGGCAACGGAGCTCATCCTCATGGAACAGGTCATCCAAGTTCTCGGCTCGCTGCTTATCTTGACCGCGTTCGCCGCCGCTCAACGCGGGGCGATCGCTCCAACCTCGAAGTCCTATCTCCTCCTGAATATCGTCGGTTCCACGATCCTCGCGCTCCTCGCCGCCCTCGAAACACAGCTCGGCTTCCTCTTGCTCGAGACCGGTTGGGCCCTGGTCTCCGGTCGGAGCCTGATCAAGGTTCTCCGGCGCCCGCGAGCGGCGGGCACTCTCCGCACGGGCGACCACTAACGTCGACGTGGGGACAGCTGACGAGGCTGCGGGCGTCGCAGCGAAGGAGGTGTGCTCTGCACACGAGCGAGCGATGACGCCGGCAGCGGCGTCCGCAGCCCGTCAGACAGCTACTCGGCGGTGCCGCCGGCGAGCCCGGGGCGTGGGAGCGGCCGCGGAGCGTCGCGACCGGGCGCCCGCTCGGCGCCGGTGCTCGGCGGGATCGGCACCTCCGGCGGCGGCGGCGCCTCGGCGCCGAACACGTCCTCCTCGGTGCTGCCCTGAAGCAGCGCCTCGAACTGCTCCTTCTCGATCGTCTCGCGCTTGATCAGGATCTCCGAGAGCTTCTCGAGCGAATCGCGATGCGTGGTCAGGATGTCCTTGGCCTGCAGGTGCGCGGACTCGACGATGCGCCGGATCTCGTCGTCGATCTCGCGCGCGATCTCATCCGAGTAGTCGGGCTCGGCAGAGAACTCGCGCCCGAGGAACGGCTGCCCGTGGTCGTGTCCGAACACTCGGGGCCCGAGCTTCTCCGACATCCCGAAGCGCATCACCATCTGCTTGGCGGTGGCGGTCACCTTCTCGAGGTCGTTCGAGGCGCCGGTCGTGATCTCGCCGAACATGATCTCCTCGGCGGCGCGACCGCCGAGCGTCATCGCCATCGTGTCCTGGAGTTCGGCCCGCGTGGTGAGGAACTTGTCCTCCCCGGGGAGCGATATCGTGTAGCCGAGCGCCTGTCCGCGGGAGATGACCGAGATCTTGTGGATCGGGTCAGAGTTGGGCAGGAAGTGCCCCACGATCGCGTGGCCCATCTCGTGGTAGGCCGTGATCCGGCGCTCCTTGCCCGACATCACCCGGGTCTTCTTCTCGGGACCCGCGATCACCCGCATGATCCCTTCCTCGAGCTCGACCTGGGTGATCTCGCGCTTGCCGTTGCGTGCCGCGAGCAGCGCCGCCTCGTTGACCAGGTTCGACAGATCGGCGCCGGTGAAGCCGGGAGTCTGGCCGGCAAGGGCGTCGACGTCGATCTCGCGGGCGAGCGGCTTTCCGCGCGTGTGAACCTCGAGGATCTTCTTACGGCCGGTGCGATCCGGCCGGTCGACGACGATCTGGCGGTCGAAGCGACCTGGGCGCAGCAGCGCTGGATCGAGGATGTCCGGACGGTTGGTTGCAGCGATCAAGATGATGTTGTCCTTCATCTCGAAGCCGTCCATCTCGACCAGCAGCTGATTCAGCGTCTGCTCGCGCTCGTCGTGGCCACCACCCAGGCCGGCGCCGCGGTGACGTCCGACGGCGTCGATCTCGTCCATGAAGATGATGCAGGGGCTGTTCTGCTTGGCCTGCTCGAACAGGTCGCGCACGCGGGAAGCACCGACGCCGACGAACATCTCGACGAAGTCAGAGCCCGAGATCGAGAAGAAGGGCACGCCCGCCTCGCCCGCCACCGCGCGCGCGAGGAGCGTCTTACCGGTACCTGGTGGGCCATACAGAAGGACGCCCTTCGGTATTCGCGCGCCGAGGGCCTGGAACTTCTTCGGGTTCTCGAGGAACTCCTTGATCTCGTGCAGCTCCTCGACCGCCTCGTCCACACCGGCAACGTCGCGGAAAGTGATCTTCGGCGAGTCAACCGACATTCGCTTCGCGCGCGACTTGCCGAACGACATGACCTTCGAGCCGCCGCCCTGAACCTGATTCATCAGGAAGATCCAGAAGCCGATGAAGATCACGAACGGGAGGATGTAGGTCAACAGCGAGAGCCAGCCGTTTGAGGCGCGCCCTTCGATGTCGAAGCCCTGCGGCGGCACGTTCTTCTGCGCCTGGGCGATCAACTCCGGTGCGTACTGATCTGGGAAGCCGACGGAGTACTTGCGCCCGTCCGAGAGCTGCACGTCGGCAGTGTTGTCTTTCTCCTTGAGGGTCAGGCTCTTGACCTGTCCCGCCTGCAGCTCGGTCAGCAGGTTCCCGAACGTCTGCTTCTGTGTGTGGTTCGAGCTGCCGATCAGCTTCTGGGCGAAGAAGGCCAACACGACCACGATCAGGATCGGGAAGGCGGCGCTCCTGAAGAACTTGCTCATAAGAAAAATCCGCGCATTCAGCGAGGGATGGTCAAGCGTAGCACCTGCCTTATGGCCTCAGGAAAGGCCTGCAGGACGCGTCTCACGCCTTCAACGCGGCCACGTAGGGCAAGTTTCGGTAGCGCTCGCCGTGGTCGAGTCCGTAGCCGATCGCGAATCGGTTGGGGATCTCGAACCCGACGTAGCGCGTCTGCAGTTCGACCTTGCGCCGCTCGGGCTTGATCAGCAGCGCGCACACCTCCAGCGAACGCGGGTTGCGCCCAGCGAGGTTGCGCAGCAGGTACTGCAGCGTCAGCCCCGAGTCGACGATGTCCTCGACGATCAGCACGTCGCGGCCCTCGATCACCGCGTCGAGGTCCTTGAGGATGCGCACGACGCCCGACGATTTGGTGGCTGTGCCGTACGAGGCCACGGCCATAAAGTCGACCTCGACCGGCACGGTCAACTGACGCATCAGGTCAGATAGGAAGAACACGGCACCCTTCAACACGCCGATCAGGACCAGGTCCCTGCCGTCGTAGTCGCGCGAGATCTCCTGCGCCAGCTCGCGCACGCGACGATTCAGCGCGTCGGCCTCGACCAGGATCTCCCCGATCGCGTCATCGCTCGCCACTCGATTTAGTTTATGGGCGCGCTTCGCGCGCTTTTGGTGTGCGTCTCGCGTTGCCCGGCGCTTGCGGTCCGTCGAGCAAAGCGCAGCCTTCCCCGGCTGACTGCGGCACGCACGTGCGGCAAGTCGAGCGCTGACTCGCCCACGAGCGGAAGCTCCGCCACCTCGTCGGCCCGCCGCGCCACGCCGGGCGCGAAGCCGCCGGCGGCGCGGTCGGCCAGCCGTTGTACGACCAGCCGGCGCAAGGCCGGCGCCAGCGCCCGCAGCGTCGCCAGCTCGATCTCCTCCTGGCCCCCGAGCACGCCGTCGACGAGCTCGTCGAGCACCGCCGCCTCGTCCCGCAGCAGCTCAGCCAGCGCGAGCACGTTCTCCTCCGCGGCCGGGTGCACCTCGCGCAGCGCGGGAACCAGGTTCGCGCGTATGCGCCCGCGCGCGAACTCCGCCGAGCGATTGCTTTCATCTTCGCGCCACTGCAGTCCGCGCCCGCGACAGTATTCCGCCGTCTGCGCACGCGTGAAGCGCAGCAGCGGGCGCACGAGGATGCCCTCACGCGGTCGCATCCCGAGCAGTGCGCGACGGCTCGGCGAGGAGGCCAGGCGGTAGAGGATCGTCTCGACCTGATCGGTCGCGGTGTGACCGGCCGCCACGTCGGCGCCCCGCCCGCGCGCCAGCTTCGCGGCCGCGCCGTAGCGCGCGTCGCGCGCCCACGCCTGCAAGTTGCCGCGTTCGGGGCGCCGCGGCCGGCCCACTTCGATGCCCACGCCGAGCCGCGAGCAGAGCTCAATACAGTGACGCTCGTCGGCGTCGGCCGCGTCGCGCAGTCCGTAGTTGAGATGAAGCGCCGTGACGTAGTCGCGCCCGCAGGTCGCGATCGCCAGGTCGAGCAGGCAGGTCGAGTCGCGCCCACCGGAAAGCAGCACCACCACCGGGCGCGACGCCACGAGCAGCCCTTCGCCGGCGAGAGCGGTGGCGGTCAGCTCAGCCTCGCTCATCGGTTCCCTCGGGGAGCATGGCGATGAACATCTCGGTGGACTGCGTGAAGCCCTTCAACCTGACCTCGCCGATCCGCTCGAACTCGAGATGCGAGCCGGCGCTCTCCACCACCGGGCGAGTCACCAGCACCTCCCCGCCGGCCGAACGCGCGGCGACGCGCGAGGCGATGTTGACATCCCGGCCGTAGTAGTCGCCGTCACGATACAGCGCCTGGCCGTAATGGATTCCGATCCGCGGTAGTGGCCGCTCGCTCTGCAGGCGCTGAAATCCCACCGCCCAGTCCGTCAGCGCAGCGGGATCCGATGCGACCACCATCACGCCGTCGCCGATCGTCTTGATCACCCGTGCGTCGTCGGGCAGGGTCACCTCGATCGCCCCTATAAATCGCTCGACCGCGTCCACGGCTTGGAGCTCGCCCGCCTCTTCGGTCAGTCGTGTGTAGCCGGCGAGGTCGCCGAAGGCGATGGCGACCCGCATCCTTCCGAGCTCGCCCGCGCCGCCGTCGAGATCGGTCTCCATGTGCCCGACCACGTCCTGCTCGACGAAGTGCTGCAGGTAGCGCTGGTGCAGCTGGTCCATCACCGGCGAGGAGAGCGGCAGCACTTCACGGGCGAGCGCGGCCATCTCCTCGGCGACCTCGACGCCATCCGCGCCGGATCGCATCAGCGGCTCATGGACATAGAGGTGAAACAACCGGACCTCGGCGTCGGCCACCTGCGCCATCGCCTGGCCGTAGACCCGCACCAGCTGCAGCATCGCCACGAGCGGCAGGCCCGCTGCGAGGACGGCCGCGACATAGCGAAGCAGCTGCAGCTCATCCTCCGTGATCGAGCCGGCGTCGCTCGCGCTCCAGCCCAGCCCGGTGAGGATGCGCTCGATCAGCGCCGGCTCGAGTCCCGTGGCGCGGGCGGCCTGCCGCATCGAGACGACGCGCCCCTCGTGCGGGAACAGCTCTTCGATGTAGCCGAACGCCAGCCTCCCGTCCGCCGTCGCCGCGCGAATCTCCTGAAGCGAGTGACCGCGGGCGCGTAGCCGCGCGACGACGCGGGCGTGGCTCAGCGCGGCGGGCGTCCAACCGCCCTCGTAGTGTGGGATCAGCCCGTCGCGGACCCACCGGCGCAAGGTCCCCGGCGACACTCCGGCGCGCCGCGCAGCCTCCTGCGCGGAGAGCCGTTTCCCGGTGCTCGACATGACCAACAGTGTCGCGGCGCAGGCCAGCAGTCGGCGGCGGGACCTCGGTGAGAACGAGGCCCCGTCGCCCGCGGGCGAGACGGCCCGCTGCGTCGGCCGTAGGCGCTCGTCACGTTTCCGGCGGCGCCTCGCGCGCGGTGCCCGGGTGATCGGCACGCGCCCACGATCCGGCCTTTTGCCTTGCTGTCGATCAAGGTCTACTCGCCCGCCTGGCCGATGTCAATCCCGCGCGTCGGTTAACAACGCCGTGTCCGGCGACACGCACCCTGTGGAGGCTTACACCTCGAGGTGGGGGTAATCCTCGGCGATCATCTCCCGGTAGAGCCCGAACAGCGGCTTGGTCATCGGGATGATCGCGAGCGCCGCCTTCACGTCGCCGCCTGCCTTGATGCGCCGGCGTGCGATGGCGATGGCCACGTTCTCCTTGCCCTGGAAGTAGCTGTTGGCCGTCTCCGAGCTCATCGACATCTTCACCTTCGGCTCCCACGAGACGTCGTCGCTCCACACCCAGGCCAGGTTCGGTTCGTCGGGACCGCCGGCCCGGATGTTCACCACCAGGTGCAGGTCGGTGAACTCAAAGCGTTGCGGAGTGTCCGCTTCGCGCAGCTGCGGCCCCATGTCCGGGTCCTCGCTCATGATCGCGAACGTGCGGTCCATCACCTCGCGGAACTCCTCGGGAGACCGGAAGTTGGGCATCGCGCGCGCAGTCTAACCTCGCGCGCGTGACCCGCCCGATTCATCTCGAGCCGACCGCCGAGCTCGCATCGCGGGTGCTGCTCCCGGGGGACCCGGGGCGGGCTCTGCTGCTCGCTCAGGCGCTGCTCGATCGGCCCAAGATGTTCAACCACAACCGTGGCTTGTGGGGTTACAGCGGCCGCGGCCCGGACGGGGAGCCGCTGACTGTGCAGAGCACCGGCATGGGTGGTCCGAGCGCGGCGATCGTCATCTCCGAGCTCGCGGACCTTGGGGCGCAGCGTCTGATCCGCGTCGGCACGTGCGGCAGCATTTCGCCCGACCTGGTTCTCGGCGAGCTGCTGATCGCCACCCGGGCCATCGCCGGCGACGGAACGAGCCGGGCGCTCGGCGCCGGCGAGGGCGCGTCCGCAACCCCGGAGCTCCTGGCCGACGTGACCGCCGCAGCCGGAGACGGCGCGCGCTCGGGCATCGTCGCCTCGACGGATCTGTTCTACGACGAGCGACCCGAGAGCGAGCGAGAGTGGTGGCATGCCGGCGCCGTGGCGCTGGAGATGGAGACCGCGACGCTGTTCGCGCTCGCCCACACCCGCGGGCTCGCGGCGGCTTCGGTCCTCCTCGTCACGGACGAGATCCTCCCGGTGCGCAAGCGCATCGACGCCGATGCGCTCAGGGCCGGGGAGCACCGGATGGGCGAGCTCGCCGTGCGTGCGCTCGCCCGCCAACCCGAACCTGGAGTGGTGTGAGTTAAGTGCTTCCTCCCGCAAGTGCGGTCGCACCGAGAGGCGTCACTGACGGATGCCGGCAAGGACGCAGGCGGCAGCTGGACGACTCGGGGGCGGCCCGGCCCTCAGCGAGGCTGGAGGCCGAGCGGGCCGTCCACGAGGCAGCAGCGCTGCACCAGCCGCCGAGGACAGCTGGATGACGCGGGCGCGGCCCGTAGAAGCGAGGCAGGATGCCGAGCGGGCCGCGAGCCCCGCGCAGGCGCCGTCAGGGGCGCGTCGAATGCGAGCGTACTTGCGGGAGGGACCACTAAGTGGCTGGTGTGCGCTCGTTGCTGAGCGCCGTCTCCAGGCGCCCCAGCTGCGCCTCGATGGCGGCGAGCCGCTGCTCGAGCCCGCTGCGCATCCCCAAGTCGTCAATCCGCTGCTCGACCCGGTCCAGGGCGTCTTCGATGCCCTCGAGCCGCTGCGATACGCCGCGCAAACGCCGGGTCAGGCGCTCGAGGTCGCTGGCCGAGGGCAGGTTGAGCGCGCCCATCGCCATCTCCTGCGCCCGCATCGCGCGCTCGCGCGTCCCCAGCGCCGCGGACAGCGCCCCGCTGACGACGGGGTTCTCGAGCAGCTCCTGCGCCAGCTTCCCGATCGCCTCCTCGCTGTGCTCGGTGACGCGCTGGCGCAAACCCTTGTCTTCACTCATCGTTGATTTTCAGCCTCCTGATTTGGATCGCATGCACCGTAGCGCGCGTAGGCCTGGTCCGGCGATCTAAGGCTCGAAGTGAGGTTTAGCCCCATGCGAGCGCAAGTTCCAGATTGCAAAGGTCAACCAGGGTCAGTAGCTTCCCGCTGGGTCGCCTCGGTCTGCGACCATCACGCCTTACGCATGTCGAGCTGGGGGAACCCGTCCACAGTGATCAGATGTCGCCGTAAGCTGAGGGTCGCGCTAGCGGCCCTGGTCGGCGCGCTCATCGTTCAAGCGCTCGCGCTCGTACCGGTGGCCTCCGCCGACACCTGCGTGGTCACCGTCACCGGCGTCAGCGGCAAGAAGTACACCTACACGGTCAACGTCGCTCCTGGGACACCGGCTTCCGCCCTGCACCTGCCGGTTCCCGAGCCGGTGGCGTCCGTGACCGAGTCGTGCACCCCGCCCTCGACGACGACCACGACCTCAACGGGGAGCACGACGTCGACGAGCACGACGACCTCAACCTCGACTCCAAGCTCAAGTACGACCACCACCAGGAATCGCACCCCTACTCGCAGCACAACGACCAGCACCACCTCGACGCGGAGCGCGAAGCCGAAGAAGCAGCGCCAGCCGACGAAGCCGAACCAGCAGAACAAGCCGAAGAGCACCAACAAGGGCAAGGGCGGGGGCGGGACGCCCAAGCCCACGAGCACGCAGTCGTCGACGACGCAGACGCCCGCGCCAAGCACCTCGACCAGCTCGTCCGCCACCGCCACGCCGCCCGGTTTCTCCTTCGCCCTCCCAACCGCGCCGCCCACGGGGGTACCGAACTTCTTCATTGACAGCTTCCGGATCCCGCCCTTCCTGCTCCCGATTTATCAAGCCGCCGGTATCCAGTACGACGTGCCCTGGCAGGTGCTGGCGGCGATCAACGAGATCGAGACCGACTACGGACGCAATCTCTCGGTCTCGAGCGCCGGCGCGGTCGGCTGGATGCAGTTCCTGCCCTCGACCTGGAAGACGTGGGGCATGGACGCCAACGGTGACAAGGTCGCCGATCCTTACAACCCGGTCGACGCGATCTTCTCCGCCGCGCGCTACCTCCACGCCGCCGGGGCCTCGAGCAACCTGTCGAACGCGATCTTCGCCTACAACCATGCGTCGTGGTACGTGCAGTCGGTGCTGCTGCGCGCGAAGCTCGTGGGCGGCATGCCCGACGGGCTGATCAGCGCACTCTCGGGCCTGGTCGAGGGTCACTTCCCGGTCGCCGCGCGCTCGAAGTACGCCGACGACGCCGTGACTGCGCTGGCCGCGCGCCCGGTCAAGACGCCCAATGCCGCCGTTCCGGTCGCCTCCGACCCCACCAGCAAAGCCGTCTCGATCTTCGCCAAGCAGGGCTCCCCGGCGATCGCCGTTAACGACGGCAAGATCGTCAAGGTTGGCGAGAACCAGAGCTGGGGCAAGTACATCCAGCTCCAGGACCAGACCGGCAACATCTACACCTATGCGCAGCTCGGCCAGATCCCGAGCCAGTACCCGGTGCCCAAGCCGGTCAAGATCAGCGCCGCTCAGCTCACGCGCGAGCTCTCGACACCGGCGCTGCCGGCCCCCAAGCAGCCGGCCACTGCGGGCCAGCAGCGTTCAACCCCCGCAACCGTCGCCGCCGCGGACAAGGCCGCGAAGCCCCAACGCGAGCCCGCCCGCCCGGCGCCGAGCGGGTCCGTCGCCTCGGCGCAGCAGAGCCAGGCGCCGCTGGTCAAGGAGCGGCTGTTCGCCTACCCGGCGCGTCCGAACTCCTACGCCGCCGGCGGCGCCGTGCAGGTCCGCGCGCGCGAAGCCGCGCAGATCGCCAACTTCCAGAACTACTTCTCCGACGTGCTGCACCTGGACAAGAACCAGTACACGCTCAAACCGCTGAAGCCGGGCGCGGTGGTCGTCGCGGGCACGATCCTCGGCCGCCTCGGCGCCGGCACCAAGAAGACCGGCTCACACCTCCAGTTCATGATCGAGCCGGCCGGCAAGAAGGCCCCGCAGATCGACCCCAAGCCGATCCTCGATGGCTGGAAGCTGCTCCAGGCGACCGCCGTCTACCGAGCGAACGGCGTCAACCCGTTCTTCGGCGCCGGGGCCAAGAACCCGAGCATCGGCCAGATCCTGCTCATGAGCAAGGAGCAACTGCAGAACCGGATCCTCCAGGATCCGCACGTGCAGATCTACAGCTGCGGGCGTCGCGACATCGAGGCCGGCCTGGTAGACCGGCGGGTGCTGGCAACGCTCGAATTCCTCTCCGCCTCGGGTCTTGACCCGACCGTCTCGGGCCTGATCTGCGGCCGCGGAGTGCTCGCGAGCAGCGATGCCGCCAGCACGGCGGGCGCCGGCGGCAGCTCCGTTGACATCTCCAGGATCAACAACATCCCGGTCAGCGGCCATCAGGGGCGCGGCGGGATCGCCGACACGACGATCCGCCGGCTGCTCACGCTCCAGGGTGCGATGAAGCCCGATCAGATCATCTCCACGATGAGCTACAAGGGCCAGACCAACACGCTCGCCCTGCCCGACCACAGCGACCGCATCCAGGTGACGTTCACACCACTGTTCGGGTCCAACAAGAGGCTCTCGAGTGAGCTTGGAACTCTGCTGCAGCCGGGTCAGTGGACCCAGCTGATCAACCGCATCGGCCAGATCCAGGAGCCCGTGGTGCCGATCGCCCCGAGCAAGTACGCGGTTCGCGTCGCCAGCAGCAGCACGAACTGAACCGGTTCGGGTGAGCGCGCGGCCGTGAGCGCGACCCCGACGCTGTTTCGCTTCGCGCAGTTCGAGTTTCCCTGGACGCTCGGGCCCCCGGACGGGCGCTATCTCCTGCGGGCCCCAGGGGCGGCCTCGGCCTCACCACCGACTCAGGTGCTGGTCGTGCGCACGCTTGGCGCGCCCGAGCGACGGCGGCTGAGCCGGCGCGCGCGCCAGGCGTCGCCGGAGCCCGACCCCGTTCCCGTCACCACCACACGAGCCACCGTGATCGACGTGTCAGATCCGCTCGCCGACGGCGAGGGCGCGCGGCGGTGGCTGACGAGCGCCGGCGAGGAGGAGCTTGCCGTCGGCCTCGGCGTTCTCAACCGGGCGCTGCACGCGTATCGGCTCGCCAGCGCAGACCCGTACGTCAACTCGGTGCGCCGCGAGCAGGCGCTCGTGTCGCGGCTCGGGTGGGGCAGAGGCGAGCAGGTCGCCGACGGACTCTGGGTGCAAGCGCATGAGTTCGAGCCTCCGCAGACGCGGCGGCGCCGGATCAAGGCGCTCGAGCCGCAGGCTCGCCTGGCGGCAGTGATGAACGGCCGGGCAGCCACACTGGCTTGCGAAGAGCTGGCGCTCCGGGCTCGCCTCGACCTGGACCAGGGACGCACGCGCGAAGCGGCGCTGCAGCTGCTGGTCGCGCTCGATGCCGCCCTCGCCGAGCTGCCGGCCGACCGCGCAGCGGCGGCGCTAGCGGATCGGCTGATCGAGCTGAGCGCGCAGCGTCCGGGGGTCGTCGCCGCCGCTCAGGCGGCGCTCTCAGGCCCGTTGACGGCCGCGCAGCTCGACATCGTGACGTTCACGCTGGGGCGAATCGAGGCGGCGCTGCGGGCACGCGCCGCCGCCGAAGCGTGACCGCCGCCCGCTTCCCGCCTCGTGCGGCTCAGCGCCCGGTGTCGGCGGCGTCGAGCCAGCGGCGCAACGCGTGTCGCCCAGCCAGCGTGAGCTGTCCGTCTGGCGCGATCCAGTCGCGTGCGCGCAGCTCGCGGACCAACCCGAGGGCGTCGCTCGGCCCAGCTCCCTCGCCCTTGGCCATCAGAGCATCGCTTCCCGGCTCAAGGCTCCAGCGCCCGGAGTCGAGCGCGCTCAACGCGAGTCCCTGGTCGTCGGTAGGAACGTCGAGCGGGTGCGGCGCCGCGCTCTTGAGTGGGTCTTGCCCTGCGTCCGGCACGGGACCGGGCGCCGGTTGGTGTCTGGGAGTGGCCGGAGGGCCGCCAAACGGCGTCAGGCCGCCGGTGCGCTGCGCGAGCTCCTCGCCCAGATTCTCCGCTTGGGCGCGCAGCCACCCTCCGGCGCTGTCGGCCCACTCGCGCGCACGGTCGGGATCGACGCCGATGGTCTCGGCGATCTCCTCTACGTCAAAGCGCTCGAGCACGCGCTCGACCGAGCGGCCGAGCTCCTCGGCGATCGAGCGCAGCGTCTCATCGAAGTTCTCATCGTGTTCGGACATACCCTCATGATCGCAGGTGCGACTCAGTACTGGGCCAGCGCAGCAAGAACCGCCTCGAGCTCGTCCACGATGTCACCCGAGCAGCGCACCGAGGCACGGGCGTCGAACGGCGTGCTGCCTTGTGTGAGGATCGCGATGCGCCCGCCCGCTGCGAGCGTCATGGCGGGCAGCTGCGCCACCGGATATACCTCGAGCGAGGAGCCGATGCACAGCATGAGATCCGCGCCCTCGGCCAGGCGCTCGGCGCGCGCCAGAGCGAGCATCGGGAGGTACTCGCCGAACAGCACGACGTCGGGCTTGAGCGGCTGACCGCACTCACACCGCGGGACGCGGTCGGCGGCCTCGAGCGCCCGCCCGCGGACCTCGGCCAGCTCGTAGCGGGCCGAGCAGCTGGGACACGAAGAGTGGGCGATCGTCCCGTGCACCTCGATCAGCTGGCGCGAGCCCGCGCGTGCGTGCAGCTGGTCGATGTTTTGGGTGATCACCGCGTCGATCAGCTCTGCTCGCTCGAGCTCGGCCAGCACCTCGTGCGCGCGGTTCGGCCGCTTGTGCTCGAGCGTCTGGAAACGGTCGCCGTAGAAGCGCCAGAAACGCTCGGGGTCACGACGAAACGCATCGATGTGCGCTACCTCCATCGGGTCGACGTTCGCCCACAGACCGGTTCCCGGCGAGCGAAAGTCGGGAATCCCGGATGGCACGGAGATGCCGGCCCCGGTCAGGGCGACCACCGAGTCGGCCTGGCGGATCAGGTCGGCCAGGCGCGCGGCGCTGTCGATCGTGGCGGTCACTTACCCCCGAAGCGCGGCTTTCGCTTCTCCAGGAACGCACTGATCCCTTCGCGCGCGTCCTCGGAGCCGAGCGCGGCGGCGAAGCCCTGCTTCTCGCGCTCGAGCCCCGACTCGAGATCCCCCGCCGCGGAGACGCGCTTGATCTGCTCGATCGCCAGCGGCGGCTGCGCAGCGAGCTTGCGCGCCCACGCGAGAGCCGTGTCGAGGAGCTCATGGTCGGGCACGACCGCGTTCGCCAGCCCCAGCTCGTAAGCCTCCTCAGACGCAACCGGATCGCCGGTCAGATTGAGCTCGAGCGCCTTGGCCTCGCCCACGAGCCGCGGCAATCGCTGGGTGCCGCCGAAGCCGGGGATGATGCCGAGATTGATCTCGGGCTGGCCGAACGAGGCCGACTGCGCGGCGATGCGAAAGTCGCACGCCATCGCCAGCTCGCATCCTCCACCGAACGCAACTGCGTTGACCGCGGCGATGGTGACGATCTGCGATGTCTCGAGCCCGCGCAGGAGCGCGTGCATCTGGTCGAGCAGCTCCTTGCCGGCGGTCGCGTCCATCGTCGTGAACGCCTTGATGTCTGCGCCGGCGCAGAACAGCATCGGGTTCGCGGACGCGAAGACGAGAGCTCGCGTGTCCCCGTCCTTGATCGCGTCCCACAGCTTCTGGAGGGCCTGCACGACCGCCGGCGAGATCGAGTTGGCCGGCGGCGAATCGAGCCAGGCGATCGCCAGCTGGTCCCGCGTCTCGAGCTTCACCGGGCTCTCGTCCCACCCCGCATCGGGCCGCGCATAGGGAAAGAAACCCTGGCCGGTCTTCACCCCCAGGCGACTCTGTGCGACCAGCCGGCGGAGGATCGTCGGCGGCTCGAAGTTCTCCCCCCACTCCTGCGCGGCGCGCTCGAGCTTGGCCAGCAGCTCGTCGAGGCCGAGCTGGTCGGCGCGCGCAAACGGCGGCGGGATGATCCCGGCGCCGGCCATCATTCCCAGGTCGATGTCCCTCATCGACGC
>JAFAZV010000099.1 GCA_019239445.1 Solirubrobacterales bacterium | reverse complement strand
CGACGGGCCGCGGCCAAGCGCCCCGCCCCCAGCACCTGCGCCACCGTGCCGGCGGACCGGCCCCAGGTGGCGGTCACCTCGACCCCGCCGAGCCTCAGCTCAGCCGAGGAGCGCCCGTCGGCAGCAGGCAGCGCGGCGACGGTGGTGGCGCCGGCGCGCGCGGCGCTCGCCACCGGGGCGACCAGGATCGTCTCGGTGCGGCCGACGGCGTGGGCGGGGCAGCGCTGTTCGCGGCTCGGGGTGCCCAGATAGACCGCGTGGCGGTTGAAGCGGACGCACACCGAGGGATGAGCGGAGAGGTCATACACGGGCCAGCTCGCGGGCACGCGGAGACTAAGGCCGTCGAATCGAACGACCTTCCGGGCCCACCGGGGCGAAGCCACCGATGTGCTGACTGCCACTCCCCCGAGCAGTACAGCCAGCGTCGCAACTCTGAGCGACCGAATCATGCTGGCGCGGCGATGCTAGCGAATCGCTTCGGAGCGGTGCGCTAGTTCCCCGCGGCCGGCCGGTTCGCCGCCGGCGCCCCCTGGTGTCGTCCTGGCAGCCGGCGTGCTGATACCCGCCGGCGCGACCACGTTCGCCGCCGCTCTGAGGCGGTTTTCTCGACCTGGACTCGCACGGGTCAAAAACGTCGCATTCGTGCACCTCGCCCGCGCGAGTGTGACGTTTTGATCTACGCCAGCGAATAGGTCGCTCTCGCCGGCGCGGCGAGCACGAGTGCGACCTTTTTGCCCTGGTATGCCCGCTCGACGCGCACCGCCCTGATGTTCGTGAGCGCGAGCGAGTTTCGCCGCCGGGCGCGGAGGCCTGCTCGCCCTCGAGCGTGCGCTAGTGCCTGGACTTCGTCCCGCCGGCGTGGATCCTGGGCGGGTGGGCCGAGACCACCCCGGGAACCTGACCCGGCACAGGTCGCGTCAGCGGCCGCGGCGTCGACTTCGCCGCCGGCACGCTGTGGACGAGGATCACCACGGCGAGTGCAAGGGCGACGAGCCACATCAGAGCCCGGAAGCGAACGGCGACGCGATGCCAGTTGACCAGAAACAGCGGGCTCATCGCGGTGGGATTACCCGCTCGTGCGAACCCGGAATCTAAGGTCGATTATCCGGCCATTCGCGCGCCCTCATGCGTCCCGACGAAACGTGGAGCCGGGGGCGCAAACGTGCGAGAGTTAGGACGAAGAAGAAGCCCGCGCCCGCCAGGAGGAGCGAGATGACCGATGTCACCCAAACCGAGCGGCTGATCGCGCCGACCGTGGCCGCGCTCCCCGCCTCCGCCAGCGAGCGGTTTCCCGAGCGCCTGGCTGCGCGCTACAAGCGCGAAGGCGAATGGCGCGAGATCACCTACGGCGAGGTTGGTGAAGCGATCAACGAGATCGCGCTCGGGCTCGTAGCGCTGGGCATCGAGCGCGGCGATCGGGTCTGCGTCCTCGCCAACACGCGGCTCGAGTGGACGCTCGCCAGCTACGGCATCTCCTCGGCCGGCGCCGTTGTGGTCCCGATCTATCCGACGAACTCGCCGCCCGAGTGCGAGTGGGTGGCCGGCAACTCGGAGGCCCGAGCGGTGGTGTGCGAGGACGGCATTCAGGCAGCCAAGATCGAGCAGGTGCGCGCAACTCTGCCGCGGCTCGAGCACGTGATCGGCATCGAGACCGGCGCCGGCGAGCTGAGCCTCGAGGACCTGCGGGCCCGCGGCCGCGCCGGCACCCCGGACGAGCTGGCGGCGAGGCAGGCCGAGGTCGAGTCGCGACAGGCCGCCGTCGATCGCGATGACCCCTACACGATCGTCTACACATCGGGCACGACCGGGCCGCCCAAGGGTGTCGTGCTGACGCACGCCAACGGTATGTCGGTGTGCGAGATCACCGAGAAGCTCAAGTTCGTTCAGCCGGGCGAGGTGACCTACCTGTACCTGCCGCTGGCCCACGTGTTCGCGCTGCTGGCTCAGCTCGCGTCGTATGACCAGGGCACGGCGATCGTCTACCTCGGCGGCGATACGCGCCAGATCCTCGGCGAGCTGATCGAGACGAAGCCGACCTACCTCCCCTCGGTCCCGCGAATCTTCGAGAAGCTCTATGCGGCCGCGATGAAGCTGCAGGAACAGGCCGCCGAGCAGGACCGGGCGCGGTTCCAGCAGGCGGTCGAGCTCGGGGTCGAGGTCCGCCGGCGGCGCCAGCGGGGCGAACCCGTGCCGAGCCAGCTCGAGCAGCACTTCGAGCGGGCCGACGAGGAGATCTTCTCGCGCGTGCGCGGGCTGTTCGGCGGTCACGTCACGCAGGCAGTCACCGGCGCGGCACCGATCGCGTCCGAGATCCTCGAGTTCTTCTACGCCTGCGGGATCCCGGTGCTCGAGGGCTGGGGCATGACCGAGACCACCGGTATGGGCACGGTCAACACGCTCGAGCACGTCAGGTTCGGCACCGTCGGACGCGCGCTTCCCGGGGTCGAGGTCCGCACGGCGGAGGCAGACGGCGAGATCCTGGTCCGAGGGCCGAACGTGTTCAAGGAGTACTGGCGCAACCCACAAGCCACGGCGGAGACGTTCCTCGACGGATGGCTGCGCACGGGCGATCTGGGGTCGATCGACGCCGAGGGCTACGTGACGATCACGGGGCGCAAGAAGGACATCATCATCACGGCCGGGGGCAAGAACCTGACACCGGCCAACATCGAGAACGACCTCAAGCAGTCGCGGTTCATCTCCCAGGCCGTGATGTACGGCGATCGCAGGCCCTACCCGGTCGCGCTCATCACACTCGATCCAGAGGAGGTGCTGCCCTGGGCCAAGGAGCAGGGGCTGCCCGAGGACCTCGGCGCGCTCGCGCGTGCGCCGGAGGTACGGGAGCTGATCGACCGCGAGCTCGACCGGGCGAACGCGAACTACGCGCAGGTCGAGCAGATCAAGCGCTTCACGATCCTCGATCGCGACCTTTCGATCGAAACCGGCGAGCTGACGCCGACGCTGAAGGTCAAGCGGGGCGTAATCAACGACCGCTTCGCCGAGCTGTTCGAGTCGCTCTACGTCTGAGGCGGCCGACCGGCACGGCGCGCGCCGCGGGCGCGTCAGTGGATCGGCGCGTGGACGGGCGTCGAGACGTCGAGCTCGAAGAGCCAGAAGTCGCGTCCCATCACGTGGACCGAGACGTTGTAGACGGGCACACCGCCGATTGCGCCCTGGAAGGTGCCGGCGTGCGCGTGGCCGTGGAGGACGAGGTCCGGCTCGTGCTGGGCGATCGGCGCGGCCAGGCGGTCGCTGCCGAGGAACGCGGCGATGCCCTCGGGCTCGCCGGCGATCGTCTCCGCCGTCGGCGCGTAGTGCAGCATCGCGATCCGCGCCGGGCACAGCTCGATCGCGCGCAGTCCCTGCTCGAGCGCTTCGACCTCGACCGAGGTCTCCCGGTAAACCTCGCGCAGCAGCGGCTCGCCGAAGTCCGGCAGATGCGAGCCCGAGAAGCCGCCGACGAAGCCCTTGATGCCGACCACTCCGAGCTGGAGCCCGCCCGCCTCGCACACAGACCACGAGCGATCGAGCACCTGTACGCCTCCCTCCCCCAGCACCGCCACCAGCTCGTCGCGGCGATCGGCGTGCCAGTCGTGATTGCCGAGCACCGCAAACACCGGCACGTCCAGCGGCGCGCAGGCGTCGGCTAGAACCGCGCCCTGCTCGGGCTCGCCGTGGGTGGTGAGATCTCCGCAGAACAGCACGACGTCGGCGACGCCGTTGATCGCCTGCACCGCCTGCGCCACCTCCTCGCGCCGCTGCTCGGAGCAGTGCACGTCGCCGGCGGCCGCGATCCGCAGGCAGCGCGTGGATGCGACGCGGTCGGCCATCGCGGCATGGACTACCCGGATGCGGGTATGTCATAGACGTGCCGCACAACGACGGGTTCCACGCGCTGATGGAGACGCTCAAGCTCGCCGTGGCGACGCTCCGGCGCGCCGAGCTCCGGTTCCTGCTCGGCGGCAGCTTCGCCGCGTGGGCGCGAGGTGGGCCCGAGCCGCAGAAGGACCTCGATCTGATGGTGGCGCCGGCGGATGCCGAGGCGGCGCTGGGTGCCCTGGCCGAGGCCGGGATGCGAGCCGAGCGCCCACCCGAGGAATGGCTTTACAAAGCCTGGCACGACGACGTGATGATCGACCTGATCTTCTGCCCGGCCGGGCTGGAGCTGAGCGACGAGGCGTTCGCGCGCGCGGACTGGATCCCCGTCATGTCGGTGAACACGCCGGTGATGGCGCTGGTCGACGTGCTGACGACCAAGCTCCACGCGCTCGATGAGCATTCCCTCGACTACACGCAGCTGCTCGGAATCGCGCGCTCGTTGCGCGAGCAGATCGACTGGCGGGAGCTGCACGCGCGTTGCGGCGCCTCACCCTACGCGCAGGCGTTCTTCACGCTTGTCGAGGAGCTGGGAATCGCGCCGCCCGTGTCGGGTCGGCAGCGTCGCTCGGCCGGCGCCGGCGGTGGGCCAGGGGGCGGGTCGGCGCGCGTGCGCGTCGTGACC
>JAFAZV010000057.1 GCA_019239445.1 Solirubrobacterales bacterium | reverse complement strand
GATGCTCGTCCGGCGCGGCGCCGACCGGATCCTGTTCGACTGCGGCGAGGGAACCCAGCGCCAACTCGTGGCTTCGATCGGGTTGATGGAGCTGACCGAGGTGTTCCTCACGCACTTCCACGCCGACCACTGGCTGGGGCTTCCCGGAATGCTGAAGACCTTCGACCTTCGCGCTCGCGAGCGGCCGCTGGCGATCTACGGCCCGCGCGGCCTGCGCGAGCTGATCGTCCTGGCGCTCCGCGTGGCAGGCCGGGTGCGTTTCGAGCTCGAGCTGGTCGAGCTCGAGCCGGGCGACGTGCTCGAGCGCGAGGGCTACAAGATCGCGCCCGTGCCAGTCAGCCACAGGGGCGCCGCCTTCGGCTACGCGCTGTTCGAGGCCGAGCGCCCAGGCGTGTTCGACCCGGAGGTGGCAGTCAGCCTCGGCCTGACGCCAGGACCCGAGTTCGGCCAGGTGCAGCGCGGCCAGACGATTAGGGGCGTCACGCCGGCCCAGGTGATGGGTCCCCCGCGACCCGGACGCAAGGTGGTGATCTCGGGCGACACGATGCCGACCGAGGCGTTGGCGCTCGCCGCCTACCAGGCCGACCTGCTCGTCCACGAGGCGACCTTCGCCCATGAGGAGACCGACCGAGCCGCCGAGACGGGTCACTCGACGGCCGAACAGGCGGCGACCGTGGCGCGCGACGCGCAGGCGCGGATGCTCGCGCTCACGCACTTCTCCACGCGCTATCCGGTCCGCCTGCTGCGCGACGAGGCGCGGGCGGTGTTCCCGGCCACGGTGCTGCCGCGCGACTTCGACTTGATCGAGATCCCATACCCGGAGCGGGGCGAGCCCGAGCTCGTGCGCTGGGAGGATCGGCCTGAGGAGGATCGCCCCGAGGAGGATCGGCCTGAGGAGCCGGCGGAGCTCAGCGAGCCGGTGGGCGACGCCGCGGCATGAGCGTCGCCGAGCGCCTCGCCCATGTCGAGACGGAGCGGCTGGTGTGCGAGCGGCTGCGCTCTGAGCACGCATCCGAGTTGATCTCGCTGCACCGCGACCCCCGCGTGGCTCGGACGCTGGAGCTGACCGGCGAGCCGCCGAGCCAGGCCCAGATCTTCGAGCGGCTGAGCGCGAAGATCGCCCACTGGGAGCGCTACGGCTTCGGCTTGTGGCTGCTGCGCGACCGCCGGAGCGGAGCAATGGTCGGTCGCGGGGGGCTTCAGCACACGTTCGTGGCCGGTCGAGCCGAGATCGAGGTGGGCTGGGCGATCGTCCCCGCGCGCTGGGGCCAAGGTCTCGCCACCGAGATGGCGCACGCCGCCGTCGCCGCCGCTTTCGACGAACTCGCCCTGCGCGAGATCGTCGCCTTCACGCTCCCGCACAACACCGCCTCGCGACGGGTGATGGAGAAGGCCGGGTTCGTGTTCGAGCGCTCGATCATCCACGTCGGCATGCAGCACGTCCTCTACCGCCGCCACGTGGGCGAGCCTGGTCGGGAAGTCGCACCAATGGTGACCCTTTCTCGACCAACCTCCGGCCGGAGCCACTGCTAGGCTGCGTCGAGTCGGTTCCTTTAACCCGGTCCAGCGAGGCCAGGAAGGATCACGCGAGAGTTGCCTGAACCCACTGCCGCCGCCCCAGCGGTCGTCGTCCTCGACCGCGACGACATCCGCCGCACCCTCGTGCGGATCGCGCACGAGATCGTCGAGAAGAACCCGCACGGAGGCGTCGCCCTCGTCGGCATCCATCGACGGGGCGCACACTTGGCCAACCGGCTGCACGCACTCACCAGCGAGCTGCTCGAGCAACCTGTTCCGCTCGGCTTCGTCGACATCGCCTTCTACCGCGACGACTTCGCTATCCGCCCGCAGGCGCCGGTCGTCTATGGCACCCAGCTCGAGTTCCCCATCGACGGGCGCACGATCGTGATCGTCGACGACGTCCTCTACACCGGCCGCACGGTCCGCGCCGCGATCGACGAGATCTTCGACTACGGCCGCCCGGCGCGCGTCCAGCTTGCGACGCTCGTCGACCGTGGCCATCGCGAGCTGCCGATCCGCCCCGACTACGTCGGCAAGAACCTGCCCACGAGCCAGGAGCAGCGCGTGAATGTCCGCGTCGAAGAGGTCGACGGTTACGACGAGGTGACGATCGGCCCGGCGCGCCAGTCGAGGAGCAAGGCGGCATGAGCGCGCAGCTGGCCGCAAAGCACCTGATTTCAATCGACGATCTCGACCGCTCCGGCATCGAGCAGATCCTCGACCGGGCGGAGTCGTTCGCCGAGGTCGCCGGGCGCGAGATCAAGAAGGTCCCCGCCCTCCGAGGGCGCACCGTGGTCAACCTGTTCTACGAAGCCAGCACGCGGACCAGCTCGAGCTTCGAGCTCGCGGCCAAGCGCCTCAGCGCCGACGTGGTCAGCATCCGCTCGGCCGGCTCGGCCGTCGACAAAGGAGAGTCGCTGAAAGACACGATCCATACGCTCTCGGCGTACGACCCGGCGGCGATCGTGATCCGCTCGCCGCACGCCGGCGCCGCCCAGCTCGTCGCGGGCTGGACGCCGGCCAGCGTCATCAACGCCGGCGACGGCAAGCACGAGCATCCGACCCAGGCGCTGCTCGACGCGTTCACCCTGCGCCGCCGCTTGGGCAGCCTTGACGGCCTGAACATCTGGATTGTCGGCGACGTGATGCACTCACGCGTCGCCCGCTCGAACATTCTCGCCTTCAACCGGATGGGGGCGAAGACGACGGTATGCGGCCCTCCGACGCTGCTGCCACGCGGGATCGGGGCGCTCGGGTGCCGCGTGACCCCGGTCCTCACCGGAATCGATCAAGCCGACGTGATCTACGTCCTGCGCATGCAGCAGGAGCGGATGCGCGAGGCGTTCGTCCCCTCCTTGCGCGAGTACGCCGCGCGCTACCAGATCGGCGCCGGCCATCTGGGACCCGGGCAGCTGCTCATGCATCCAGGGCCGGTCAACCGCGGCATCGAGCTCTCGGCCGACGCGATCGACTCGCCCCAGGCGCTGATCGGAGACCAGGTCAAAGCGGGAGTGGCGGTGCGGATGGCTGTGCTCTACGAGCTGCTGGCGCACGCTCCGGCGCTGGCGGCGGCGGCGTGATGCCTGACGGAAACCCCCGCACTCGGCGTGCCATCCCGCCGGCCGAGCTGCTGATCACCGGCGTTCACGTCCTCGACCCCCGCGCCGGTCTCGACGAACCGCGCGACATCCTCATCCGCGCCGGGCACATCGCCGAGCTCGGCGCTCCCGGGACACTCACTGACGCAGACGCCGCCGGCACCGAGACGATTGACGGCACCGGCAAGCATGCGTTCCCCGGCTTCGTCGATCCGCACGTGCATCTGCGCACTCCCGGTCAGGAGTACAAGGAGGACCTCGTCACCGGTACGGCGGCGGCCGCGGCCGGGGGCTTCGTCACCGTCGTCGCGATGCCGAACACGGACCCAGTCGTCGACGATCCCAGCATTCTCCGGGCCCTGGTCGACCGCGCGCAACAGGACGCCGGGATCCCGGTCGGGTTTCTCGCCGCCATCACGCGAGGGCTGGGCGGCGGCGAGCTGACCGAGATGGCGGCTCTCAGCGACGCCGGCGCGCGCGGCTTCACCGACGACGGCAAGCCCGTCACCTCGGCCGGCATGCTGCGCAAGGCGCTGCAGTACCAGCGACTGAGCGGTGGCGTGATCGCGCTGCACGAAGAGGACCCGGCGCTGTCCGGCGACGGTGTGATGCACGAGGGAGCGGTCTCGGCCCGGCTCGGCCTGGCCGGGATCCCGAGCCTGTCGGAGTCGACGATGATCGCGCGCGACGCAGCCCTGGCCGGGTACGAAGACGCTCGCGTACACATCCAGCACGTCTCGGCCGAGGAGTCGGTGCAGGCGCTCGCCGCGGCCAAGGCCGCAGGCGCCCGGGTCACCGCCGAGGCCACCCCACACCATCTGATGCTCACCGACGAGGCAGTGCGATCGCTCGATAGCCGGTTCAAGATGAACCCCCCGCTGCGGACCGACCAAGATCGCCGAGCCCTCCTGACTGCGCTGCGATCCGGCGTGATCGACTGCATCGCCACCGATCACGCTCCCCACGCGCGCCACGAGAAGGAGGTGCCCTTCGAACAGGCGCCGATGGGGACGACAGGGCTCGAGACCGCATTCGCAGCGCTGCACACCGACCTCGTCATCCCGGGCGAGCTCGAGCTGGAGATTCTGATCCACCGCCTGAGCGCCGGCGCCGCCATCTTCGACCTGCCGGTTCCTCGCATCGCCCCAGACGCGCCGGCAAACCTGTGCCTGGTCGACCTCGAAGGGCAATTCATCCCCGGCGCGAACGGCTACGCCAGCCGCTCGGAGAACTGCTGCTTCCACGGCCGCCGCTTGCGCGGCCGGGTTCTGCTCACGCTGGCGGCCGGCGCGCTCGCCTACCGGGCGCCACTCGACGCGCCGGCACGGACGCTGAGCGCGAGATGACGGTGTCCACGCTGCCCACGGCTTACGTCCTGCTCGAGGACGGCACCCGATTCGACGGCGTGGCGTGCGCCGCGCCGGTCGAGGGGACGGTGGGGGAGATCGTGTTCACGACCGCGATGTCCGGCTACCAGGAGGCGATGAGCGATCCCAGCTACGCCGGCCAGCTAATCGTTTTCACGTTCCCGCAGATCGGCAACTACGGCGCCTCGAGCCAAGCGATGGAGTCAGACCGCGTCCATGCCCGGGCCGCGATCATGCGCACCGCTGTCGATCGCGAGGACGCCCCGGGCGCCGAGCGCAGCTGGCTCGCGTGGCTGGCCGACCGCGGGATCCCCGCGATCACCGACCTCGACACCCGCGCTCTCGTGCGCCACATCCGCGAGCGCGGCGCGATGAAGGGCGGCGTGTTCGCGGCGAACGTCGACGAGTCACACGCGCGCGAGCTGATCGAGCGCGAGCCGTCGATGACCGGTCGCGATCTCGCGCGCGAAGTGACGCCGGACGCCCGCGTCAGTCTCGCTCCGACAGCCGGGAGCGGCCCTCGAATCGCCATGATCGACACCGGCGTGAAGCTCTCGATCCTGCGCAACCTGCGTGCCCGAGGCGCCACGCTCGAGCTGCATCCGTGCACCGCCACACCCGAAGCGCTCCTGTCGAGCCATCCCGACGCGATCTTCCTCGCCAACGGCCCCGGGGACCCAGGGGCGCTCGACTACGTCGTCCAAACCGTGCGCGAGCTGGTCGGAAAGCGCCCCGTTTACGGCATCTGCCTGGGCCACCAGCTGCTCTGCCGCGCTCTCGGCCTCGAGACTTACAAGCTGCCCTTCGGCCACCACGGCGCCAACCATCCGGTCAAGGACCTGACCACCGGCCGGACGGAGATCACGAGCCAGAACCACGGCTTCGCGGTGCTGGGGCCGGGCGGGGCACGGACGATCGACGACGACCAGCCCGTGCGCTGGGAGACCGACTTCGGCGCCGCCGAGCTCACCCACATCAACCTCTACGACCGCACCGTCGAGGGGCTGGCGCTCAAGGACGTTCCGGGCGCCACCGTCCAGTACCACCCGGAGGCCGGCCCCGGCCCCCACGACGCCCAGCATCTGTTCGACCGCTTCGTCGAGGAGATCGAGCGTGCCGCGTAGAGACGATCTGCAGAAGATCCTGCTGATCGGCTCGGGCCCGATCGTGATCGGCCAGGCCGCCGAGTTCGACTACTCCGGCACGCAGGCCTGTCGCGTGCTGATGGATGAGGGTTACGAGGTCGTGCTCGTCAACTCCAACCCGGCCACGATCATGACCGATCCGGGCCTCGCCACCGCGACCTACATCGAGCCGCTCCTGCCCCGCACCGTGGCCCAGGTGATCGAGCGCGAGAACCCGGACGCGCTGCTCCCCACGCTGGGCGGGCAGACGGCGCTCAACCTGGCCAAGGCGCTGCACGAGGACGGCACGCTCGCCGAGCACGGCGTCGAGCTGATCGGCGCCGATTACGAGGCGATCGACCGCGCTGAGGATCGCGAACGCTTCCGCGAGACGATGACCGCCGCCGGCTTGCGCGTTCCTCGCAGCGTGATCGCCCACTCCATCGCCGACGCCGTCGCCGCGCTACCCCTGCTTGGGCTGCCCTTCATCGTCCGCCCGGCGTTCACGCTCGGGGGCACCGGCGGCGGGGTCGTCCGTACCGAGGATGACATCGACCGCGTCGTCGGCCGGGGGCTGAAGGCCTCGCCGATCGGGCAGGTGCTACTCGAGGAGTCAGTGCTCGGCTGGGGGGAGTTCGAGCTCGAAGTCATGCGCGACGTCTCCGACAACGTGGTCATCGTCTGCTCGATCGAGAACCTCGACCCGATGGGCGTGCACACCGGCGACAGCGTATGCGTGGCGCCGCAGCAGACGCTCACCGACAAGCAGTACCAGGCGCTGCGCGATCAGGCGATCACCGCGATCCGCGCCGTCGGCGTCGAGACCGGCGGCTCCAACGTCCAGTTCGCGGTCAACCGCGAGACGGATGAGATCGTCGTCATCGAGATGAACCCGCGGGTCTCCCGCTCGAGCGCGCTGGCGAGCAAGGCCACCGGGTTCCCGATTGCCAAGATCGCGGCCCGACTGGCCGTCGGTTACACGCTGCAGGAGATTCCCAACGACATCACCAAGGCGACACCGGCCAGCTTCGAGCCGGCGATCGACTACTGCGTGGTCAAGTGGCCGCGGTTCGCGTTCGAGAAGTTCCCCGGGGCCGAGCCCGGGCTGACGACGCACATGAAGTCCGTGGGCGAGGCGATGGCCCTCGGCCGTACGTTCAAGCAGGCCTTCGCCAAGGCGTTGCGCTCGCGCGAGCTCGACGCCGAGCCGGCCTCGCCCGCCGGCGACGAGCAGCTTCTGACCCTCCTCGAGCAGCCGGGAGCCGAGCGCTTTGACCACCTGCTCGAGGCGCTGCGCCGCGGCTTCGCGGTGCAGGAGCTGCACCGCCGCACGAGCATCGACCCCTGGTTCCTGCACGAGCTGGCGGAGCTCGTGGCAGATCCCGAGGCGCCGTTCTCCAGCGAGCGGACGTTCAAGTCGGTCGACACCTGTGCGGCCGAGTTCGCCGCGCGCACGCCGTATTACTACTCGAGCTGGGAGCGTCCGCCGGCCGGCGGTGTCGGCGCCGAAAGCGAGATCGAGCGCGGCGAGCGCGCCAGCATCGTCATCCTCGGCTCGGGACCCAACCGCATCGGCCAGGGGATCGAGTTCGACTACTGCTGCGTGCACGCCGCCCAGACCGTCCGCGAGCTGGGGCGCGACGCGGTCATGATCAACTGCAATCCCGAGACCGTCTCGACCGACTACGACACCTCCGATCGGCTGTACTTCGAGCCGCTGACGCTCGAGGACGTGCTCGGCGTGTGCGCGGTGGAGCAACCCGAAGGCGTGGTGGTGCAGTTCGGCGGCCAGACGCCGCTGAAGCTCGCCGCCGGCCTGCACGCCGCGGGCGTGCGCATCCTCGGCACCGACATCGAGGCCATCGACCTGGCCGAGGACCGCTCGCGCTTCGGCCCCTTGCTCGATCGCCTGGGCTACAAGGCGCCGCCGTACGCCACCGCGCGCTCGGCGGCCGAGGCGCTCGAGCGCGCGCCCGAAGTCGGCTTCCCGCTGCTCGTTCGCCCGAGTTACGTGCTCGGCGGGCGCGCGATGGAGATCGTCTACAGCGTGACCGGACTGAAGGACTACCTCGAGCGGGTGGGCACGCGTCCCGGCAGCCCGATCTACCTCGACCGCTTCCTCGAAGACTCGATCGAGGTTGACGTCGACGCGCTGTGCGACGGCCACGACGTGTGGATCGCCGGCATCATGCAGCACGTCGAAGAGGCCGGGATCCACTCGGGCGACAGCGCCTGCGTGCTCCCGCCACACGCCCTCGGGGAGGACATGCTGCGCGAGCTCTCCGAGCAGACGGCCGGGATCGCCACCGCCCTCGGCGTGGTCGGGCTGATCAACGTGCAGTTCGCAATTCACGGCGATGACGGCCTGCACGTGCTCGAGGCCAACCCCCGGGCCTCGCGGACGGTTCCGTTCGTCTCGAAAGCGATCGGCTTGCCGCTGGCCAAGCTCGCCTGCCGGGTCATGCTCGGCGAGCGCATCGCCGAACTCGATCTGCCCGCAGAGACCGGCAACGGGCACATCTGCGTCAAGGAGGTCGTGCTCCCGTTCGACCGCTTCGCGGGCGCCGACGCGCTGTTGGGCCCGGAGATGCGCTCGACCGGCGAGGTCATGGGGATCGCGCGCGACTTCCCCACCGCGTTCGCCAAGGCCCAGGCCGCAGCCGGCGCGAAGCTGCCGGCCACGGGCACGGCGTTTCTCACCGTCGCCGACCACGACAAGCCGGCGGCCACCGGGATCGCGACCACGTTGCACGACCTGGGCTTCGAGATCGTCGCCACGCGCGGAACCGCGCAGGCGTTCCAGCGCATGGGGATTCCCGCCCGGCCGATCAACAAGATCGGCGAGGGTTCGCCACACGTGGTCGACGCGATCGAGCGCGGCGAGGTCGACCTCGTGATCAACACGCCGATCGGCACCGGCGCGCGCACCGACGGCTACGAGATCCGCTCGGCGGCGATAGCGCGCGGGATCCCGTGCATCACGACGATGTCGGGCGGAGTCGCAGCCGCCCGAGCGATCGCGGCTGCGCGTCGCGGTGAGGCCGAAGTGCGCTCTCTGCAGGAGATCCACGGCCGCGCCTCGGGGGTCCGTTGAACGGGCCGGCCGTCGCTGCGCCGAGCGACCGGGTGCAGGCGCCGTTCGGCCGCCGTGCGGCACGGGTCACAGCGAACGAGCGACACGGTGCTTACGTCGTGCTCCGCTGCCGCGACGAGCCGGGGCCCCGGCCGGCCGCCGGCCAGTTCTACATGCTCGCTGCCGCGCGGGGGTGGGGCGGGGGCGAGGATGGGCGACCGTTTCTCCCGCGCGCCTTCTCGGTCCTCCGCGCCCCGGCGGCGAGCGACGAGCTGCACTTCCTGATCGAGGCTGTGGGACCAGGGACCGGGCGGCTGGCCGAGCTCCAGGCAGGCGAGGAGCTGCTGCTCGTAGGACCGCTCGGACGCGGCTTCGTCGCCCCGCGCGGCGGCCGTCGGCCGCTGCTCGTCGGCGGCGGTATTGGAATCGCCCCGCTGGCGATTTGGCAGGACCAGCTCGCGCCGCGACCGCTGCGTGTCCTGCTGGGCTTTCGCGACGCCGAGCACGCCCCTGGGGCGGCGCTGCTGAGCGCGGCACGGCTCGCCACCGACGACGGGAGCGTCGGCCATCACGGACTCGTCACGGAGTTGCTGTGCGCGGAGCTCGACGCCGAGCCCTGGGCCCAGGTCTATGCGTGCGGGCCGCCGGCGATGCTCGAAGCGATCCGCGCGATCTCCGCCGAGCGCGCTGTGCCGGCGCAGCTCGCGCTCGAGTCCGGGATGGCGTGCGGGTTCGGCGCCTGCTTCGGCTGCGTGGTGCCGACCAGCGACGGCTACGTGCGGCTCTGCCTCGAGGGCCCGGTGCTCGAGGCTGACCGGCTGGAGAGTGCAATCGTGGCGGGCGCGGGCCATTGAGCGCCCCGGCCGTGACCTTCTGCGGGATCGATCTTTCGAGCCCGATCTTGAACGCCTCGGGCACATTCGACGCGATCGCCGCGCAGTTGGCGTTTGGCGAGCGCTTGCAGGAGAACTTCCCGTTCGCGGCCTTCGTCTCGAAGACCGTCACCCTGGCGCCGCGCGAGGGAAATCCCCCGCCGCGACTATGGGAGCTGCCGGCGGGGATGATCAACTCGATCGGGCTGCCGAACAAGGGCCTCACCCGCTATCTCGAGGAGGACCTGCCGAGGCTGGCGCAGCTGCCCGTACCGCTGTTCGTCAACGTCATGGGCTTCAGCCGCGACGAGCTCGTCGAGCTCGTGGGCGCGTTCGGAGAGCGTTCCGAGGTGGCCGCGGTCGAGCTCAACGTGTCCTGTCCGAACGTCGAGACCGGACTCGTCATGGGCGCCGATCCGTGGGAGGTCTCGAAACTGCTCGACCGTGTGCGCCCGCTCACCGAGAAACCGCTCATCGTCAAGCTCACGCCATCGGCGAGCGATGTGGCCGCGGTGGCGATCGCCGCCCAATCAGCGGGGGCAAGCGCTCTGTCGCTGATCAACACGATCCGCGGCATGGCGCTCGACCCGCGCTCGGGTCGTCCGTGGCTGGGCGCGGTTACCGGTGGAGTCTCGGGTCCCGCGGTGCGGGCGGTGGCGCTGGCGCAGGTGCACGCCGTCCGCACCGCGGTCGAGATCCCGATCATCGGCATGGGCGGGGTCGCGAATGGGCGCGATGCGCTCAATCTGATGCTCGCCGGTGCAGATCTTGTGGCGGTCGGAACCGAGAGCTTCAGGGACCCTGCCGCGGGCGCGCGCATTGCCCGCGAGCTGGCCGAAGCACGCGCGGATCCGGCGTCTTTGGCCGGGTCTGGAGAGGGTTCGCGCAAAGTGCGAGGTTTCACACCTTCAGGTTGCTAAAGGTGCATAAAACCCCCTGCAAACGGCGTTCATCGTCGTAACCATCCTCGACAATGCTGGACCTCAGGTTGAGGTCGAGTCGAATTGCCGCAATTTACCTTGATCGCCCACCGCCACGAGGTATAGTCGCCGCCCATGCCGCCGGTCAGTGAATCACCCGCCAAATCCATCGCGGCGCCGGAGCGCTCGCTGCGACAGCGGATGGACGCGCTGCAGCGCGCCAACGACATCCGCAGCCGGCGTGCCCAGCTCAAACGTGACCTCAAAGCGGGCCGCCAGCCGATTCACGAACTGCTCCTGCGGCCGCCGGCGTACCTCGAGACCGCGAAGGTGTTCGACCTGCTGCTCGCGGTGCCGAAGTACGGGCGCGTGAAGGTCAACAAGATTCTCACGCAGTGCAGGATCTCGCCGAGCAAGACGATCGGCGGGCTTTCGGAGCGCCAGCGCACCGAGCTGGTCGCGTTCATGCGCCGTCGTTAGATGGTCAATTCCGCGAGAGCCACGTCCGTCTGCACGTGTCTCGCGGCACCGGATCGCCACCCGCTGAGGGGGCTCGTGGCGCTGCCACTGTACCCCCTCAGCGTGCGGCGCCCGGCGCTCGCGAGCCACGCACATCCGAACATGCCCCCCGCGAAATCGACCATCTAGCGAGCGTCAAGCCGTAGCCGGACTGTGGCCGAGGTGTTCGTCATCACCGGTCCGTCCGGCGTCGGCAAGGGCACGCTGATCCGTGGTCTGCTCGAGCGGATGCCCGAGCTCGAACTGTCCGTATCCGCCACCACGCGGCCTCCTCGGGCCGGGGAGCGCGACGGCGTCGACTATCACTTCCTCACGCCCGACGAGTTCGAGCGCCACGTGCGTCAGGGGGACTTCGTCGAGCACGCCACCTATTCCGGGAATCGCTACGGGACACTGCGCTCGCAGCTCGAGCGCCACTTGGACGCCGGCAGGCCGGTGGTGCTGGAGATCGAGGTCCAGGGCGCCCGCCAGGTGCGTCAGGCGCTGCCTGAGGCAGTCGCGGTGTTCATCGCGCCGCCATCACGAGACGCGCTTCGCGCCCGCCTGGTCGGACGCGGCACCGATTCGCCTGAGCAGGTGCAGGAGCGGATGGACACGGCCGAGGGGGAGCTCGCAGCGCGGCCCGAGTTCGCGCACGTGGTCGTCAACGACCGCCTCGAGCGGGCGACAGAAGCGCTGGAGGCGATCATCCGCGCGGCACGCGGCGCCAGGGCGAAGCACACCTGCCGCTAACCTGTGGGTCCCCCATAGCAAAGGACCGCTGAACACTTGATCTCTCCACGTATCGACAAGCTGCTGGATCACGTCGACTCCGACTACGCCAGCGTGATCGTCGCGGCTAAGCGCGCGCGTCAGATCAACTCGTACTACCACAATCTCGGCGAGGGCACGTTCGACGAATTTCCTCCGCCGATGGTCGACACCCGGTCGAAGAACTACCTGACCATCGCTCTGGAGGAAGTCGCCCAGGGCAAGCTCAAGTACCACTACCGGTAGTCGGCGCCGTCAGAGGACTTCACGACGCGCGATGGCCCGGTTGCTCCTCGGTGTGAGCGGCGGGATCGCGGCCTACAAGGCGCTCGAGACCGCCCGCTTGGCGATCAGGTCCGGGCACGCCGTGCGCGTGATCCAGACCCCGACGAGCGAGCGCTTCGTCGGCAGGGCGTCGTTTGAGGCGATCACCGGGGCCCCGGTGCTGATCGGGCAGTTCGAGTCCGACAGCGCGCGCGGCGCTTACCCGGGCGAGCCACTGCCCGAGCGCGCCCCGATAAGCCACCTCGCACTGGTCGAGCGTGCCGATCTGTACCTGATCGCACCCGCCAGCGCCAACACGCTGGCCAAGCTGGCGCACGGCCAGGCCGACAACCTGCTGAGCACGGCGGCGCTCGCCGCCGCCTGCCCGCTGGCGGTAGCGCCGGCGATGAACCACCGGATGTACCTGCATCCCGCGACGCAGGCCAACCTGAAGGCACTGGCAGCCCGCGGCGTCACGGTGATCGAGCCCGAGTCGGGTGAGCTTGCCTCTCACGGCGAGTACGGCAGCGGGCGCCTGCCCGATCCGGAGCGGCTGCTCGCGGTCACGCAAGCTCTGCTGACGGCGCCGACACTGGACGGGCTGCGCGTCCTCGTCACCGCCGGCGGCACCCGCGAGCCGATCGACAGCGTTCGCTTCATCGGCAACCGCTCCTCGGGGCGGATGGGGTTCGCGCTCGCGGCCGAGGCCGCGCGTCGCGGCGCCGAGGTGACGCTGATCGCGGCTAACGCCGCGCTCGCTCCTGCGCCGGGTGTGCGCGTATGCGAGGTGGCCACTGCGGAGGAGCTCGCACATGCCTGCGAGGTCGAGTTCGAGCGCGCCGATGTGCTGCTGATGGCGGCCGCGGTTGCCGACTTTCGCCCGGTCGGCGCGGCGGAGACGAAGTTGAAGAAGGATCAGGGTGTGCCCAGCCTCGAGCTCGAGCCGACCACCGATGTCCTCACCACCCTGACCGAGCGCCGCCGAGCCGGACAGGTGCTCGTCGGGTTCGCGGCGGAGCACGGCGAGCACGCGATCGACCTCGGACGGAGCAAGCTCGAGCGCAAGCGACTCGACGCGATCGTGGTCAACGACGTCTCGCGGCCCGGCATCGCCTTCGACGCGCTTGAGAACGAAGTTACGATCCTGACCGCCGGCGGCGAGCAGCGCCACATCCCGCGGGCCGCCAAGGATCAGGTGGCGCAGGCCGTGCTCGATGCCGTCGAGCGGATCAGAACGGAGGTGAGCGGTGGAGCCCGCCGAGCCGGCCCGCCTAGCGCCACGCGCGTCTGAGGCTTTCGCCGCCACCGCCCAGCGTCTGGCGGAGAACGTCTCCGGCGCCGTGCAGGTGCGGCCGGAGACGCTCAGCCACGTCCTCGTCGCGCTCCTGGCTGAGGGCCACGTCCTGATCGAGGACTACCCCGGCGTCGGCAAGACCGCGCTCGCGCGCGCGCTGTCCAAATCGATCGACTGTCAGTTCGCTCGGGTCCAATGCACCTCCGATCTGCTGCCGGCCGACGTCGTCGGCACGAACGTCTACGACCAGCGCGAGCAGCGTTTCGAGTTCCGTCCCGGTCCCGTGTTCGCGAACGTCGTCCTTGTCGATGAAATCAACCGCGCCTCGCCGAAGACCCAGTCCGGGCTGCTCGAGTGCATGCAGGAGCGGCGGGTGACCGTCGATGTGCACACCCACGAACTCGCGCGGCCGTTCCTGGTTCTGGCGACGCAGAACCCGATCGAGTACGAGGGCACCTACCCGCTGCCCGAAGCCCAGGTGGACCGCTTCATGGTCCGCATCTCGCTCGGCTACCCGAACCGCCGCGCCGAGGCCGGGATGCTGGCCGATCACGAGTCCGGCGACAAGGTGCTGGCGCTGCGGCCGGTGACCACCGCGGCCGAGATCCTGGCTGCCCAGGATGGCGCTGCGCGCGTGCGCGCCACCGAGCCGCTGCGCGACTACGTCGTACGGCTGCTCTGGCGTACGCGCGAGGACCCGCGGGTCGATCTCGGCGCCAGCCCCCGCGCCGGACTGATGCTGTTGCGTGCGGCCAAGGCTCGCGCGATGATGGTGGGCCGCGACCACGCCCTCCCCGATGATGTGCAGGCCCTGGCAGACCCCGTCCTCAGCCACCGGCTGGTGATGGCGCCCGAGTACCCCCGCGCCGCCGCCCGGGACGTCGTCGCCGACGCCGTCTCTTCCGTTCGCGCGCTGTGAGCACCGCGCGGCGCGCAGCCGGCGTGACCGCCGCCGGGATCGTGCTGACGCTCGCCGCGTTCGCCTTCGACACGGCTCCGCTGTTCGTTCCCGGCGTGGCTGCCGTCGTCATCGGCGTGTGCGCGCCGGCCTGGGTTTGGGCCAGCGCGCACGGCGCGCACGTCCAGCGCCGCCTGCTCACTGAGCGCGTGGTCGAAGGCGAGCCGGTGGAGGGGATCATCGAGGTGCGCCGCGGGCGACTCGGGCTTCCGGGAGGGGAGGTGCTCGACCCGCTCGCCGCCGCGCCGGTGTCGCTCAGCCGCCCCCTGTCGCTGATCGCCGGCGGGGCCACCGCTCAGCTGCGCGTCGTCGCCCGCTTCGCCCGCCGAGGGCTCCGGCACCTCGAGCCGCCGACGCTCCTCGTAAGCGACACGCTCGGTCTCGCCACGACGACCCGCGCAGGCACCGGGCCGACCCAGGAGCTGCTCGTGCTGCCGCGCACCGAACCCGTCCGATGGTCGGCACGCCACCGGGCCGGGCGGGCCGAAGGCAGCGACGCACGAGCGGTCGAGGAGCCGCTGGCCGCGGTCGATATCGACGGGCTGCGGCCCTACCGGGTCGGGAGCCCAGCGTCGCGGATCCACTGGCCGGCGGTGGCGCGCGGGGCCGGGCTGCTCGAGCGGAGGCTGCGCCCCGACGCCGACACCCGCCCGCTGATCGTCCTCGACGCCCGCTGCCACGGTCCGGTCGAGCAGCTCGACGCCGCGGTGCGCGCCGCCGCCTCGCTGGCACTCGAGCTGGCCCGAGCAGGCGGCTGTCGCCTGCTGCTGCCGGGCGAGCGCCGCGCGGTGGCGATCGAACCCGATCTCTCGAGCTGGGCCGGGCTGCACGCCCGGCTAGCTTTGGTCGACGGCGGTCCCGGGACGCGGGGGCCGGTGCTCGGCGCCGGCGCCAAGCTCGGCCCGGTCCTCTATGTGGCGGCCGAGCCGCCCGAGCGCCTGCCGGCCACACTGGCCGCCGGCGGCGCGGCGCGGACCGGGCTGATCGTGCTTCCGGCCGAGGTGGCTCCTCGGCAGCTCGGACCGGCCAGCCTTGAGGTGTCAGGTTGCCACGGCTACCCGCTCACCGCGCGCACGACCAAGACGGCGGCGTGGGCGGCATGAGCAGCGGCGCCCAGGTCGCGATTCTCGACTCCCGCGGGGTCCGCCGGACGCGGCCGCGCAGCGAGACCCACCCGGACGAGCAGCCGGCAATCAGGATCCTTGCCTTCGCTGCGCTCGCGCTCTATGGGGCGTTGCGATGGGGGACGATGCTGAGCCCGGTTCCCGTGGCGCGCATGCTTGCGCTGGTGGCACTGGCTAGTGCGATCGTGGCCTTCGGGCCTCTCCTGCGCGAACGCAAGGCGGCGGTGATCGCTCTCGCCGGCCTGGCCGCGTTCGTGGCCCTGTTCGCGCTCGCCGGGATCCCGCTGAGCTGGATCCGCCACGTGCGCATCGCCGTCACCGCCCAGGCGATCGGCGAGGGCATCGCCGACCTCTACCAGGCCTTCATGCCGTACAACGGCGTCAACCAGTCGATCCGTCTCGTGATCGTGCTGGGTGGTGGGCTGCTGCTGGTGCTCGCGGCGCTGCCGCTCGTCATCGGCCCGCGCCCGCTCGGCGAGTGGCGGCGGGCCGCCTCAGCGTTCCCGCTCGTCGTCCTCGCCGCGGTGCCCGCCACCATGATGCGCCCGTCGGTCGCCTATCTGCACGGCCTGATCCTGCTCGTCCTCCTGGCCGCCTTCGTCTGGGGGGAGCGGATCCCGCGCCGCGATGCTCCGTTGGCCACCGTTCTCGTGGTGATCGCCGGTGTCGTAGGGATGATCGCTGCTCCGGCGCTCGATCAGCACAAGCCGTGGCTGCGCTATGAGGCGCTGGCCGAGTCGCTGGCACCTGGCCACGTGGAGGCGTTCGACTGGTCGCAGCGCTACGGCCCGCTGAACTGGCCGCGCACCGGCCGCGAGATCCTCGACGTGTCCGCCCCGCGGGCCGACTATTGGAAGACCGAGAACCTCGAGCTGTTCAACGGCACGGGGTGGGCGGCAGGATCCACCGACTACGGCGCCCAGCCGCCGGCGCCGGCCCAATCGGAACTCGGGCGCTGGAGCCAGACCATCCAGGTCACGCTGCGCGGAGTGCGGACCCGCCAGATCGTCGCCGCCGGGTACGCCGCGCAACCGGTCGACGTGTCGCAGACGGTGAGCCCGGGAGCGGCGGCGGGGACGTGGGCCACGGCGACCGATCTGCAGCCGGGCGACAGCTACCGCGTCAGCACCTACTCGCCGCACCCGACTTTCGCCGAGCTGGCGGCCACGCACGAGGCCTACTCGGCAGTGGCCCTCCAGGGTGAGCTGACGATGCAGCTGGAGCAGCCCGGGCTGCCCGATGCGCAGATCGTGTTCCCGCCGTTCGGCTCGCGCGAGGCACCCGTGGACGTCGCCAACGTGGTCGGCGGCAGTGCCGACTCGGCGCTCGCCGCGTCTGCCTACGCGCGCGTTTACGCGCTCGCGAGGCGGCTCGGGCACCAGGCGCACACGCCGGCGGGTTACGTGCAGCGGGTGCTCGCCTACCTGAACCACGGCTACACCTATTTCGAGAGCCCTTCGCCCAGCCGCTATCCGCTCGTGAGCTTCCTGCTGCACGACAAAGCCGGCTACTGCCAGCAGTTCGCCGGAGCCATGGCCCTGCTGCTGCGGATGGGCGGGGTGCCGGCGCGCGTCGCAACCGGCTTCACCACCGGGACCTACGACACCAGCCGGCATCGCTTCGTGGTCTCCGACCTCGACGCCCACGCCTGGGTCGAGGCCTGGTTCCCGCGCTACGGCTGGGTCCGTTTCGACCCCACGCCGACAGCGGCACCGGCGCGCACCGGCGCGGCCGCGCTGCCGGCCCTGCACAGCTCCATCGGGACGGTGAAGCCGAACGCACCCGTACGCCGTCCGAGCCCGTTTACGCCCGGCGGGTCCTCGGGGCCAACCCTTGTCCATCACGGCGGCGCGCCGCTGGGGCTGATCGGCGCCCTCGTCGGCGGCGCGGTGCTGCTGCTCGGGCTCGGCGCGGCGCTGACCGTCCGCCGGCGGGATCCTGACGGGGAGCAGCTACTCGTCGAGCTCGAGCGTGCACTGAAGCGCTGCGGGCGCCCGGTCCGGGGCGGGCTGACGCTGGCCGCGCTCGAGCGTCGCTTCCGCACCGCGCCCGAGGCCGCCGCATACGTGAGCGCCATCCGCCTGATGCGCTTCGGCGCCGGCGCTCCGCTCCCGACGTCGGCTCAGCGCCGGGCGCTTCGGGCCCAACTACGCGCCGGACTCGGCGCCTCCGGACGCTTGCGCGCGCTGTGGGCGCTTCCGCCGCAGTGGAGCCCGCGCTCTCTGCGCCGGCCCTGACCGGGCTCG
>JAFAZV010000053.1 GCA_019239445.1 Solirubrobacterales bacterium | reverse complement strand
ACGACGGAGTTGGGGTATATGGCGAAGATCAAGCCGGAGTTTGATCGGCGGGGGGTGAAGATCATTGGCTTGTCGGTGGATCCGTCGGAGAAGCATTCGGATTGGGTGAGGGATATTGAGGAGACGCAGGGGTTCGCGCCGAATTATCCGATCATCGCGGATCATGATTTTGAGGTCTCGAAGTTGTATGGGATGTTGCCGGCTGGGGTGTCGGGGGATGCGGGGGCGCGGACGCCGGCGGATAATCAGACCGTGCGCAATGTGTTTGTCGTCGGGCCGGATAAGAAGATCAAGTTGATTTTGGTGTATCCGATGACCACGGGGCGGAATTTTGATGAGGTGTTGCGGGTGATCGATTCGTTGCAGTTGACGGCGGATCACAAGGTCTCGACGCCGGTGAATTGGCAGCCGGGGGAGGATGTGATCATCGCTGGTTCGGTGTCCGATGATCAGGCGCGCGAGTTGTTCGGGGAGTGGGAGGCGCCGAAGCCGTACATCCGGATCGTGCCGGACCCCAAGGAAAAGGTCCCGTCCTGAGGCGCGGCGGTTTCCCGGCGAGGCGAACGCGTTTCGCCGCGCCGCCTGGAGCCCCCGGGGCTCCCCGCCGAATGCGCTGCGCCGGCTACGGACGCTGCTCGCAGCCGGCGGATGAGAGCGCGCGCACAAGATCCGGCAGCGCCGCCCGAACCGCGTCGACCCGCTCCGCGTTGAGGCCGAGGACGCGGTCGAGCATCAGCCCATTGATCAGCGCGAACACCAGCATCGCGGCCTCCGCAGAGCCGAACAGCTCGGTGCCGAGGGCGGAAAACGACGCGGACATGCTCGCGATGGCGTCGCGGAGCTGAGGATCGACGCGCGCCGCGGCGACCAGGTCGATCCACGCCCCGAATCCGGGAGCTGAGATCACTTCCCAGATAGCGTCGATGTCGGCAGCCATGGGATCCGGCGCGCCGGCGCGACGCTCACGCGCCGCCTCGAACATGGCGGCGCGGCGTTCGAAGCTCCGCGCCACCGCGGCCAGCGCGAGCGCGCGGCTGGTCGGGAAGTGATGCAGAAGCGATCCACGTGAGACTCCGGCGCGCCGGCAGACTTCGACCGTCGACCATCCTCGGGCGCCGCGGTCCTCGAGAACGGCCTCCGCGGCGTCGAGGATTCGCTCTCGCGTGGGCTGAGAGCGCTCTTGGCGATGAGATGCTGGCACCGGACGGATATTAGGCAGTGCTGACTAGTCATGCATGACTGTCTGTTGTAGGGTGCCGCGCGATGATCGTCCGCCGTCTCGCGATCGCGTTCGCGGTCCTCGCCGGTGTTGGCTGCGTGGCCGCGCCTGCCGTCGCCGAAGTCGGCGCAGCCGCGCTGCGCGAGGTCAACCCGTTCATGGGCACCGGTGTGGGCGCGGCCGACTTCGGCACCGGCGGCGGCTCGGGCGCAACGTTCCCGGGCGCGTCACTGCCGTTCGGGATGGTCCAGTTCAGCCCGGACACGATCCCCACCACGGCCAATTTCGCCGGCGGCTACTCGTACGGCGATCGGCAGCTGCGCGGCTTCGGTCTCGACCATTTCAGCGGTGCCGGCTGCGCGATGTTTCAGGACGTCCCGATCCTCCCCACGACGGCACCCGTGACGATCGCGCCGCGCCGGCCCGGATCTTCTGACCTACAGCCGCGCTACATACCTACTTTCAGCCACGCCCACGAGTCGGCCTCTCCCGGGAGCTACCGCGTCACGCTCGACCCCGGCACGCCGCGCGCGATCGAGAGCGCGCTCACGGCAACCACGCGCACCGCCGACGGCCGCTTCACTTTTCCGCGCACCCGACACGCAAGCGTGCTCTTCGACGTCGGCGGCAGTGCGCTCGCGAACTACGCCGCCGCAGTCCACGTCGATGCGGCCCGGCGCGAGGTGTCGGGCAGCGCCACCAGCGGCAACGTCTGCTTTCAGCCCACGCGCTACAAGCTCTACTTCGTGGCGCGCTTCTCACGCCCGTTCGTCGGACACGGCACGTGGGTCAAGCAGCGGCTGACGCCGGGCGGGAACTCGGCCGCCGACGCAAACCCCAAAGCATCGAACTACAAGCCCGTTCCGGGCGGCCCGCCGTCGCTGCCGGGCAATCCCAGCACGGGTGCGCAAGCAGGTGCATACGTCAGCTTCGACACCCGCCGCGGGCGGCAGGTGATGGTGCAGGTGGGCGTCTCGTTCACCTCGCTCGCCGGCGCGAAACGGAACCTCGACGCCGAAGCCGCCGGACGGTCGTTCGCCGCCCTGCGGAGCGCCGCGCAGCAGGTGTGGATCCGCCAACTCGCGGAGGCCCAAGTCAGCGGCGGGAGCCGGCGCGACCGGGCGCTCTTCTACACCTCGCTCTACCACGCCCTGCTCGACCCGAACACGTTCAGCGACGTCGACGGCCGCTACCGCGGTATGGACGGGTCCATCCACGTCGCGCACGGGTTCACGATGCTGGCCAACGTCTCCGGCTGGGACGTGTACCGCGCGCAAACCCAGCTGATGGCGATGCTCGCCCCGCGCCGCGCCTCGGATCTGGTCCGCTCGCTGCTCGCCGATGCCGCGCAGAGCGGTTGTCTGCCGCGCTGGCCCTACGCCAACCAGCAGACGAACATCATGGTCGGAGACCCCAGCGACCCGATCATCGCCGATGCCTACGCATTCGGCGCGCGCGGTTTTAGCCTCGCCGGCGCGGTCCGGGCGGTGGTTCGCGGTGCGACTCGCCCGTGCCATACGAGCAACGGCGACTACACCGAGCGCGAGGCGCTACGGCAGTACCTGCGCCTGGGGTACGTCCCGCAGGAGCTGAACAGCAACGTGACCGGGCACACGCTCAGCGCGCGAAGCAACCCGTGGGGAACCGCCGCGACCACGCTCGAGTACGCGCTGGCGGACTTCACCGTCAGCCGCCTCGCCGCCGCCGCCGGCGACCGCGGCTCGAGCGATCGTTTCCTGGCGCGCTCGGGCAACTGGCGGCGCATCCTCAACCCCGCCACCGGCTACGTCCAGCCTCGCTTCTCGAGCGGCGCCTGGCTTCACCCGTTCGATCCCAGTGACGCCAACGGGTTCGTCGAGGGCAACGGCGCGCAGTACACGTGGCTCGTGCCTCAGGACGCTGGCGGCCTGATACGCGCCCTCGGCGGCCGCGCGATCGCCAGGCGCCGCCTTGATCAGTTCTTCGCTCGCCTCAACGCCGGCCCCACGATGCCGTACGCATACCTGGGCAACGAGCCCACGCTGGCTACACCGTGGCTGTACGACTGGGCGGGCACACCGGCCCGCGCGTCCGTCGTCGCCCGCCGCGCGCTCAGGGGCCTGTACGCGCCGACACCGGATGGCATGCCCGGCAACGATGATGGCGGCACGATGAGCGCCTGGTGGGTGCTGGCCTCGCTCGGCCTCTATCCGGCAATCCCGGGTACGGACACGCTCGCCCTGTCGGCACCGCTGTTCCCGCAGGCGACGCTGCACCTCCCGGCGGGCACGGTCCACATCTCCGCTCCCGGAGCGGACCGAGCCATCGCTTACATCCGGACGCTGCGGGTGGGGAACAAGCCGTGGTCACGCACGTGGCTGACGTTCGCGCAGCTGCGCGGCGGTGCGTGGGTGCGCTTTGGCCTGACGCGCGACGCGCGGGTCCAGTGGGGCACGGCTCCGGCTGACGCCCCGCCCTCGTATCCGCCCCCAGCACGGTTGCGCTGAAGCCCGAGATGATCAGCCGACACGCCGAGTCGCCCTAACGTTCGTGAGCGTCGCCCTGTTTTGGCGCTCACGAACATCACGTCGATTTCCCCGCCGTGGCGTTCGAAAGCGCGGCCGGCGTGGCGCGCTGACGAACGTTGCGGCGGAAGCGAGCCGTCATCTGGCGGGCTCAGCGACCAGCGACTCGAGCGGGTTGTCGAGGTCGGTCAAGGCTTCCAAGTCGAATGGGCGGCGCGATCGGATCAGCGCCTGCACGTGAGCCACCAGCTGCAGGCGTTCAGCCGCCGGGAGCCAGCCGCCGGCGTTTCAGCGAATGCCTGGCAGCACGCTCGTGCCTTCCGCGCGCACCGCCTGCAGCGCGTATGGGTCGAGGCCGAGCAGACGCAGGATCGTCGGCGCGATCTGTGTCGTCTCCACGGGATCGCTCCACCGCTCACCGTGCCTGCCGAACGGCGTGGCGACGATCAGCGGGACGTGCCGATCCTCCGGATTCGCGCCGCCGTGCTCCGCGATCTTCTTCGTGCCGCCGGTGTAGACGACGCCGTGCTGGACGATGCCCCAGACGTCGGGATGACGCGGGTCGCTCGCGGGAACGCCGAAGTACCGCGCCGCCGCTGCCCCCGCGAACACCCGCACCAGGCCCGAGGATTGCAGCGTGCGCGCGGGACCGGCCTGCGTCGGGTCGGCTGCGTTATAGGTGTTGCCGGTGGCCGGGTGGGTCAGGAGCCAGTTTGCAACGAAGCTCGTCGCCGCCGGCGAGCGGTTCGTCAGCCACATCATGATCGCGTCGTCGTTGGTCGATGCGGCGACCAGGTCCGGCGCCTGCGGGTCGCCGATCGCCTTACGCCAGTCAGCATCGATGCCGGCGATGATGGGACCATCGTCAATCCGCACGAGCGCGTTCGGGTCCTGGGGCGACTGACCGTGCTTAGCCGAGAGGACGATCGCAGTCGATCGGCCGAGCCCCTGGTGATCCAGCTCGCTCGTCATCGCGCCGAGCTCTCCATCGAGCCAGTCGAGCGCGCTCTGCAGCAGCGGCCCCGGCGTCCGCGTCCCGGGGATGTAGCCGCCGTTCAGCTGCGGGCCGCCGGGGACCGCCTCGGAGCGCGGCAGCTTCTCGGCGGTCGAGATGGTCTGGAAGTTCAGGCCGAAGATCGCCGGGACGCCCACGCGGCTGTGGCCGCTGTGGTCGAGGCCGTCGATCTCGTTCAAAACCGCCTTGACCTTGTAGGCGTCGTACTGGCGCGTAGCGGCGTTGTCCGCGGTCCAGTCGCCGCCGTAGGCAGTGCCATCGCCACGGAACGCCTTGCTGTTGATCTCAGGCGTGAACAGATCCTCGATCCCGCTGCCCGAAGGGCCGTTCAGGATGTCGTAGGCCGGATGCTTGTCGGCCCATGCCGTACGCAGGCGGTAAGTCTTGGCCACCTCGAAGATCGTGTTGACCTGGAGGTATTGATGCGGCGCCACCGGACGACAGGTGACCGGGTCGAGCGGGAGCTTGGCCGGGTCGATCAGGCTGAGAGGGTCCGAAGTCAGGTTGAGGATGCTGTCCGGTAGGCCGGGCAGACCTTGACCGGCGTCGAGCGAGTCGGGGTTGCGGTCGATCGATTCGTCGTAGCTGACCGGCGAGCCCGTCGGGCCATTCGCTTGAGACGGCGTGCACGGGGATCCGGGCGCCAGCAGGTCGTGGTTGTACTCGGCGTCGTAGTAGACGCCAGTCACGCGCGGATCCCCGCCGGTGATCTGGCCGATCATGCCGGGGAACGAGTCTGAGGGGACCGGCGTCCGGGCGCGTGTGAACGAGGTCCCGGCGCCCAGCAGCTGGGCGATTTCGGAGGCCGGGTGCGTGCGAACGTACCAGCTGACGTCAGACTGATGTAGCCCGTCGACCGAGATCAGCAGCACATGCGATACGCGAGCCGCGCGGTGCCCGCGCTCGCCGTGATGCCACGGATGAGCCGACACGGCGCCCGCCGCGAGCGCGAGACCGAGCACGAGCGCAACCACTACTGCGAGCAGCGACCTTGTCCTGCCATCGCGCATCAAAACGACTCCCTTCGACCGTTGACGAGCAGCGCTGGGGTTCTACGGGGCGCAGCGGGTGAAGATGTTGCGCTGGTGTATCTGCGAGCCGAGTTTGGTCAGCTCACGGTGTGGCGCTCGCGGGCGCCGTCTGGCTGGACCTCTCGCTCATAGGTCGTCACCACATCCGGCTCGGCATACACGGCCGCGAAGCGAAGGATCTCGCCCCCGGCATTCCGGACCTCGTGTGGGACGCATTTGGGCACGAGCACGAGGCCGCCGGCCGCGGCGGTGCAGCGCTCACCCCCCACCTCGACCTCCGCCTTGCCGGCGAGGACGACGACGATCTCCTCGGCGCTGTCGGTGTGGCGCGGCAGGCGATAGCCCGGATCCACCTCGAGCAGCGAGCTGCCGGAGCTGCTGGCGCCGCTCGAGGGCGAGTGACCGGGCCCGGAGCGCCAACGCGCGGTCTCATCGCCTTCCTGCCAGGAGTCGGAGAGCTCGACGGCTCGAGGGTCGACGTACAGCATCTCGGGGGAGCGCTACCCGCCGCGATCCCGACGCTCACAGTCGGGCGAGATCGATCGTCGCTTGCCAGATGTCCGTGCGGCCGCCGAACCCAGTGAGCCAGCTCGGGTCGCCGGTCAGCGGACTGGAGTACCAGGTGACGAGAAAGCGCGAGGTGCTGATCGATACGACGCCGGCGTACGAAGTGTCGCCGGCGCTTGGCAGCTCGCCCAGCTCGCGCGCCCGCAGCGGCCCGCCTTCGAGGTTGCCGCCGAGCTCATAGAGGGCCGTGCGCTTGCGAATGCCCGAGCCGGGCAGGTGCTTGCGCGCGATCACGAATAGGCGCCGGTGCCAGAAGAACGCGACGGCTCCGTCGAGGCGCACCCCGTTCAGCGTCTGCGGGCACGAGAAGCGCGTGAACGGCGCTCGGGCCCAGCAGACCCTGGTGCGCAGCCTGCCCTGATAACCGAGCAGATCGAAATCGCTTCCATCCAGGCGTACGAGCGCGAGCAACTGGCGCCCCGAGGGCGAGAACACGAGCTCCGGCTCGAGCGGCGTGTCCCTGGCGGTGCCGTAGATCTCCCCCCCGCGCTTCCAGCGCGCCCCGTCGCGAGAGGTGAACAGCCTCGTCTGCACGTCGCCGTCCTCGTAGGCGCCGGCGTAGAGCGCACCGGCGTGCGCGATCACCCGCCAGAAGCCCCAGCCGAGCGGACCTATCGCTCGCGGCACCGACCAGCGCCGGCCATCGGAGGAGTGAACCTGCACCGTGATCGACCCGGCGCCACGGTCGCGCAGCGCAAAGCCTGCAAGACGCGTGATCGCCTTGATGAACAGCCGGCGGCCGACGGTGTAGAAGCAGGGGTCGCGGATGTCGCGCCCGCGCGCGGCGGGAATGATCGCGATGAGGCGAAAGCGCCGCCCGGCATCGGTCGAGCGGTACACCCGCAGGGAGCTGTTCGGCCCGAGGACCTGGCTGCCGGCGGTGCGGTGCACGAGGTAGATCGCACCCCGCCACCGGGTCAGGTCGGTGTTCTCGTTGTGTCGGCACACCGCGCGCCGGCAGTCGAGGTTGGCGGGGTTGCCGGGGACGAGGATCCGCGCGCTGACCAGCCACCGCGGTCGGGCCGCGGCAGTGGCGGTGAGTGACCGAGGCGCGGATGGCGCCGCCAATGGATCGCGCCCGCAACGGGTGAAGTAGACGGCCTGCTCGAGCGGGGCGGGCACGGTCACCGATCGTCCACCCGAAATCCGCGCGCCCGCGCCGCGCAGGCGCCAGCACCCGACCGGCAGGTACGCCGTGCGCGTCCGCGCGCTCTGCCTCACCACCGGCGCGGCGAGCAGATCCGAGCCAACCATCCATTCCTGATCCTGAGCGGCGGCGCGCGGGTCACCCGGCGCGGCCAGCCATAGCGGCCGGATCACCGGTACTCCGGTCCGGTCTGCCTGCTCCCACAGCCTGACGAGCAGCGGCACGAGGCGGGCGTGCAGGCGGGCGAGCGACTTGTAGATCCGCACCGTCGAGGCGTCGAAGGACCAGGGCGCGTGGACGCCGGCCAGGACCGACCCGTGCAGGCGGTAGAACGGCGACAGCGCCGACCAGGCCACCCAGCGCAGGAACAGCTCCTTGCTCGTCGGCGGGTACGGGCCGATGTCGTAGTAGCCGCCGATGTCGGTGCTGAACCCATAGGCCCCGCCGACGCTGCGGTTCAACATGTCGGGAGCGAGCGAGGCGATCCCCGCCGCCCGCGTCCAGTCGGTGGTCTCGTCGCCAGGGAAGTTGGCGTTCTCGTAGGCCGTGCTGCCGGGAGTGCCGGAGTAGCCGGCTCGGGTGAAGAAGAAGATCTGGCGTTCTGGATGGGCTTGGCGGAACGCGTCCACAGCACGCCGTGTCTCGTGGTGGTACAGAACCGGATAGCGGTTGTGCATCGAGAGTCCGGTCGAGCCGTCGTGAAAATGCATGTCGGCCTGAACCTGCTCGCCGAAATCCTGCATGAACCCGTCGGCGCCGAGGGCGAGCGCTTGCGTGATCCGTCCCCGCCACCAGCGGGCGGCGGCGGGATTGGTGAAATCGATCACCGCCGCCGGGCGGCCGAAGTTGGAGACGAAGGTGTACGGCGAGCCGTCGGCGTGGGTGGCCACATAGCGGTGGCGCAGGGCGTAAGCGTACAGCGAGGGATCGTCGGTGCCGATGTCATCGGTGCCGACAAAGGCGCGGAAATAGACCATGGGGTGGATCCCCCGGCGGCGGAGCTGAGCGAAGATCCGCCTCAGTACGGCCCGGGAGAGGAACTGCCATCCCTCGATCCGATAGCCGTCGACATGGATGCGGTAGCGGTCGAAGTTGCGAATGTCCGACTCGATCTCGCGCTCGTATTGCGCCGGCGGGTCCGATGGGAAGCGCACCTCGCGGTCGAAGAGCGTTCCGAGCGCCCAGCGCGGGGGGAGCGGCTGGCGGCCGGTGAGAGCGTTCAGCGCCTCAACCGGAGAGTCCGGACCAGGTATCACGGCGTAATCGAGCTCGCTGCCGTTCGCCTGCACCTGCCACGCGTCGCGGCGGTCGGACGCGAGCCGCCAGTGCGAGAGCTCATCACGGTCGAGCAGGAATCCGTAGCCGGCCGAGGAGGTGAAGCTCGACTGCACGTAGTAGGCGGCTTGCGAGCCATTCGGGAAGAGGTACCGGGAATCGAGCGACGGCCGCGCGAGGCCCGTTCGCGAGCCGGAGCTGAAGTTCTCCTGATTGATCCAGTTGAAGAACTCGCTTCCGCGCTGGTCGAGCCCGTTGTGCCGGCCGCCGAAGCCGCGGAACGCTTCCTCGCGCCCATCGCGGAAGGACACCGCGATCGCGGCGACGCCACGGGCCGGGACCGGGCGCGCCGAGACCGTGAACCCGCGCCCGAGCCCAGGTGCGATCCGGACCACCAGCCTGCGCCCGCTGGGGTCCGTCGTGGCGAGCGTCAACCGTACGGCGTCACCGTGGCTGCTCACCTTGATGACGCCGCCAGCGCGGTACTCGATGCCCGCTGTGGTGACCGACGCGAGCGTGCCTCCCCATTGGCCGCTCGGCGTCTGCATGATCGTCTGTCTGCCCACGACGAAGGTCAGCGGCGCGTACAGCGTCGGCGGCGGTGGATCCTGGACCCCGTATTGGCGTTGCGTTATGCGCCGCAGGCGCAGCGACCGTGCGGTGGCGGGAGTGCTCCTTAAAACGACACGGCCGCGGGAGTCGCGGAACGAGAGCCCGAAGGGCGCACGGGTGATGATGACCCGGGTCCCGTTGGCACCACGTACGACGAGATCATGCGCCGACGCCGCGCCGGCGGAGCCGAGCAGCCCAAGGGCGCCCGCCGCGAGCGCTGCCACCAATCCGGGCCGGATTCTCGCCTGCACGGCGCGGAAGCCTCTCACGGATCCAACTTGGGCGCAGCCGTTCCCAACTGGAGCGCCCGGGGTACGAATTAACCCTAAGCGCGAAAGAGAGGAGCACCGATGGGCTACGAGTTCTATGCCGATGAGCCGGTACGCGAGGCGGTCGTTCGCAACGCACGCGAGCAGCTCGACCGGGCCGTGGGCGAGCTGAGTGAGCGGATCGGCGAAGACCCTGAAGACGCCGTGCACAGCGCACGCAAGGCGATCAAGCAGGAGCGCTCGCTGCTGCGTCTGGCGCGCGGCGCGATGAGCCCGCGCGAGCGCCGGCGCGAGAACGCAAGCCTCCGCGACGCCGCGCGGGGCCTCTCAGGTGCGCGCGATGCCGACGTGATGATCGCCACGGTGAACAAGCTCGCCGAGCGCTACGTCGGCCAGCTGCCCGCGACGACGTTCGACGCGGTCCGCGAGCAGTTCGAGCAGCGGCGCGGCGAGCGCAGCGGCTCGGCGCTCGATGCGCGAGCGGTGCAGGAGCTCGGCGCAGTGCGGCTGCGCGTCGACGACTGGCAGCTCAGGCGCGGTGGGTGGAGGGCGATCGAGCCCGGACTCGCACGGTCCTACAAGGACGGGCTCAAGGCCTTCGGTCGCGCCCGCAGTTCGCGGACGGTGGAGGACCTGCACCACTGGCGCAAACGAGTCAAGGACCTCTGGTACCACTCGCGGCTGCTGGCGCCGGCGTGTGGTCCGCAGGTGCACGGCCAGGCTAAGGACGCGCACCGGCTATCGGAACTGCTCGGCGACGACCACGACCTCGGCGTGCTGCGCGAGGCGCTGACGAGCGGGGAGTTGGCTGTGGCCGCCGACGTCGACGCCGTGGTGCTCCTCGTCGACCATCGCCGCGATGAGCTGCAGGCGGAGGCGTTCCACGTTGGCGAGCGCGTATACGCCGAGTCGCCGCAGGCGTTCCTGCGCCGGATGCGGCGCTCCTGGGAGGCCGGGCGGGCCGTGGCTCGAGCCGCCGCTGAGCAGCGGCCGAGCGAGCTGGCGGAGGCGACGCGTGTGCCGCGCCACGCCGGCGACGTGTCGGGTGGCGCCTAGCGGCGTTTGCCTGAAGGCCGCCGCTTACTCGTCCGGCGCCTCGCGCTGCTCCTCGAGCTTCTCGAGCAGGTATTCCGCTTTGTCCGAGCGGCGCGCGTGCTGCCGGCGCTCGTCTTCCTGGTCGCTGCGCTCGGCCGCCTCGCGCTCTTGCGCGGCGCGCGCCGCTTGCTGGCGGAGGAGCTGTTCGGGATTGGGTTGATCGGCCATCGAGGAAAGGCTACGCGCGCCGCTCAGCGGACTACGCAGCTTGACGCCGGTGGCGCCCCCCGCGGGAACGCCCGCACGAGCGCCCGTGCGATCAGGTGCGTGCGCGCGACGTAGCCGGGCGAGTAGTAGTGGATGCCGTCGGGGATGAACCAGGGCGGCCTGGCGTGAGCGGCCCAGTCGTAGACGCGCATGTTCGGGTAGCGCGGGCAGGCCTTGAGCAGAGCCGCGTTCCACCGCTGCATGGCGGCCTCCCGGTAGGGACCTGAGCGCAGCAACGTGATCACGTCGACCCACATCACCGGCTGGCGGCCGATCACCGACATCATCTTGGCGATCCGGGCCGAGAACCCGACCGTGGAGCCGTCGTGAACGTTGTCGACGTCGTTGGTGCCGAGGGCGAGGATCCAGCACCCGCGGAAACCGCCGGCGATGTGCTGTTGCGCGACGGTCGCGGCGTTCGGCTGGCCCTCGAACGTCTCGACGATCGACCGCGCACCTGAGATCTCGGGGATCGTCGTGCGCACGCCGACGGCAGCCAGTTGCGCCGGCAGCCGGCGCCGCGGGTTGGGGATGTAGTCGGTCGACACCGAGCCTTCCGAGGTCGAATCGCCGATGTACACGACCGAGCGGCAGGAGGTGCGGGTGGGCAGCGGCGCAGGGCGGGGCTGAGACTGGCGCGCCGGAGCGCGGTAGCTCGCTACCGGGAGCGTTGGCAGCGCTCCGGGCCTCACGGAGATCCGCTCGGGAGCGGCGGCGCCCGAGGAAGCCACCGGCAGTGCCCCGGCCAGGCTGACGGCGACGAGCACCAGCGCCGCGACTGTCCCCGCCGAAAGCGCCCAGGCGAGGCGGCGGCGAGAAACCAGCGGAGGCCCGGTGCGCAGCCGGCGCCAGAGGCGACCGAGCGCGCCGTGGCGGATCGGCTCCTCGACGTAGCGCCACGACAGGCTCGCGATAAGGAGCGTTAGACCAACCTCGAACAGTGCACTGCCGAGGTGAAAGCCGGTCTGCGACGGGTTGGCGAGGACGATGATCGGCCACTGCCAGAGGTAGATCCCGTACGAGCGCGCGCCGATCCAGCGCATGGGACCCCAGCCGAGTATCGCGTCGAGCCGGCTCGTCGGGTTGACGACGGCGGCCACGACGGCGGCCGTGGCCAGCGACAGCAGCACGAAACCGGTCGGATAGAGGAACGCGGAGAACGAGCTCGTCCGCCACACGAGCAACACGATCCCGACCAGGCTGATCGCGCCGACGACGTCGAGCAGGTTGCGGACATCGGGTGCCGCGGCCGGACGCCCAGCGCGCATCGGCAGCACCATCGCCAGCGCGGCCCCGATCAGCAGGCCGAAAGCGCGCGTGTCAGTGCCCTCATAGACGCGCGTTGGGTCGTATCCGGGATGGAACAGCTGACCCATCAGCAGCGCCGAAGCAGCCGCTCCGAGGAGGGTCAGAAGAGCGAGCCGCCTGGGGCTGCGCACGCTGCGCGTGCCGAGCCACAACAGCCACGGCCAGACCAGATAGAACTGCTCTTCGATCGCCAGCGACCAGAGATGATCGAGCGGCAACGGCGCCGAGAAGCGCGAGAAGTACGAGCCGTTCTGCGTGATCGTCGACCAGTTGCCGACGTAAAGGACGGCGGCGATCACCTGCCGGCGGACGGCCGCGAGCTGCGCGGCGTCGAACAGCGCCACCCACACGCTGACCACGAAAAGCATCAGGAACAGCGCCGGGAGCAGGCGGCGGGCGCGGTGAACCCAGAAGCGCCGCAGACCCAAGCTGCCGTGGCGCCGCCAGTGGGTGAGCAGCAAGTCTGTGATCAGGTAGCCCGAGAGCGTGAAGAACACGCCCACGCCGAGCATCCCGCCCGCCGCCGCCGGCACTCCGAGGTGGTAGGCGATGACGAGCAGCACCGCGATTGCGCGGAGGCCATCCAGCCCCGGCACATACGCCCGCTTGGGTTCCACCGGACGGGGCATCGTTAAGTCCTACGAGTCTCGGCGCTGCGCGCCGAGACAGACCGGACCGGCACCATCGCGGGCAGTGTAGGGCTACAGTTAGACGCCATCGGGTGGCGAACAGCGACAGTGGTGACGGCGCTGGCGTTGGTCGGCTGTGGCACACAGGCCGCTCGTCACGATCCTCCGCCGGGCGCATCGACGCCGAGCACCGCGACCCGGACCACTTCGCCGTCGACCTCGCCCGGGACCTCGTCCGCCTCGAGCGCTCAGCCGCAGGCACACCCTCAGGCGGTCGAGCCCGTCGCCGGCCAGGCCCCTCCCGCGCACAGCCGCACCGCCGCGGCCGCGCCGACGCTCGGGCCGCCACCGGCCCACGACGCTCGGCCGACCGCTCCGGCCAGCATCACGCCGGCGCCGGCGAAGGGCGCCCCCACCGACGCCGAGGTGCGCGCGGCCGTGGCGCGCTTCAGACGCGCCGTCGCCCAATATCACCTCGATCGCCTCAACCTCGCAGGTACGCTGCTCGACCCGGCGCAGCTGCCGCCAGGCCAGTACAACGTCAGCATCGCCTCGGTGTTCACCGACTACGGTCTGCCGATCGCCTGCGGCGGGCTCCTGCGAATACCCCAGCTCGGGGTGGCGAACAAGACGCTGCCTTGTGGCACCGAGGTCACCTTCGTCTACGGCGGTCGTGCCATCAGGGTGCCGGTCATCGACCGCGGCCCGTACATCGCCGGACGCGAATGGGATCTGACCGGCGCGACGGCCGAGGCCTTGCACTTCCCCGGCCTCGGGCCGATTCAGTGGCGTCTCGGATAAAGCGAACCCTGAGCGCTCTCAGGGCCCTATTGCATGCGGCGTGACCCTGGAGAAAGCGCCTGAGGCTCCGATCGCCGTGGTGTTCGTGGGCGCCGGCGGATCTCGGCACTCACGAACTGAACGTCACGTCGAAATCCTCGCCGTAGCGTGCGTGAGCGGCCAAACTCGGCGGCGCTGCCGAACGCTGCGGCGATCGGAGCCGCCACCCGCGTGGCGAGCCCGCCCCACGCCGCACGAACCCTCTACTGCAGCACGCGGCGCCGTGCCGGCTCCCGCCCCCGCGGCTGATGCGGCCGCTCGCGATTCGGCGGCGGCGGAATCTGGAGCTCGAGCGGACGCCCGGGCTCGACCAAACGGCGCTGATCGTGATGCACGATCTCCAGAGCCACGCCCTCGAGCAGCGAATACGTTGCCCGCCCGTGTACGACCTCGATTTGCAGCCGGCGCCCGCGAAAGCTGAGGCGAAAGCACAGCCGTCGTATGGCCCCGGGCAGCCGCGGCCGGAAGCTGAGCTCGCCGTCGTGGTCACGCATGCCGCCGAGGCCGGCCACGGCGGCGATCCAGGCCCCGGCCAGCGACGCGATGTGCACTCCGTCGCGCGTGTTGTGCTCGAGGTCGTCGAGGTCCATCAGCGCCGCCTCGGCGAAGTAGTCGTAGGCGAGCTCCAACAGCCCGACCTCGGCGGCGATCACCGACTGGGTGCACGCCGAAAGCGATGAGTCGCGGACGGTGAGCGCCTCGTAGTAGGCGAAGTTGCGCGCCTTCTGCTCGGCGGTGAACGCATCACCGCGCAGGTGCATCGCGAGCACCAGGTCCGCTTGCTTGACCACCTGCCTGCGGTACAGCTCGAAGTACGGGAAGTGCAGCAGCAGCGGGTACCGCTCCGGCGGGGTGTCCTCGAAGTCCCACACCTCGTGCTCGGTGAAGCTCTCGGCCTGTTGATGGACTCCGCGCGAGTCGTCGAACGGGATCAGCATCGCGCTCGCTGCGTCACGCCAGGAGGCCGCCTCCTCCTCATCGACGCCGAACCGCGCTGCGCGCCTCGGATGACGTGCTGCTGCCTCGGCGGCCGCGAGCAGGTTCCGCTGCGCCATCAGGTTCGTGTAGACGTTGTTGTCGGCGATCGCGCTGTATTCGTCCGGCCCGGTGACGCCGTCGATGCGAAAGCGCCCACGAGCGTCGTGGTGGCCGAGCGACCGCCACAGGCGCGCCGTCTCGACGAGCAGCTCGACTCCGACGTCGCGGTCAAAGGCGTCGTCGTCCGTGGCCGCGCGATAGCGCTCGACCGCATCGGCAATGTCCGCGTTGATATGAAACGCGGCTGTCCCCGCGGGCCAATACCCCGAGTTCTCGAGGCCGGCGATCGTCCGCCACGGGAACGCCGCCCCCTTGAGGCAGAGCACCCGAGCGCGGTCGCGGGCCAGCTCGAGCGTGCTGTGACGCCAGCGCAGCTCGTCGGCGACGGCGTGCGGCGCGGTGTAAGTGAGCACCGGCAGTACAAACGACTCGGTGTCCCAGAAGGCATGCCCGTCGTAGCCTGGTCCAGTCAGGCCCTTGGCCGGGATCGCGCGGCCCTCGGCGCGGCCGCCCGCTTGCAGCACGTGCCAGAGAGCGAATCGAACCGCCTGCTGGAGCTCGGCGTCGCCTTCAATCTCGACGTCGGCGCGCTCCCAGAAGCGGTCGAGATACTGACGCTGAGCGCCCAACAGGCCGTTCCAGCCGGTGTGTCGGGCGCTGGCGAGCCCGGCGCCGACCTGATCGCGCACGGCGGGCAGCGAGCGCGCCGCCGACCAGCCATAGGACAGGAACTTGAGCAACCTCAGCGGCCGTCCGGGCTCGAGGTCAGCGGTGACGCTCAGTCGAGCCAGGTCGTCGTAGCTCTCGACGGTCGTCTCGGTGCCCGGAGGGCCGTCTACCTCGTGATCCATCGCAGCCGCGACCCGCAGCTCGCTGCCGCGCGTGCGGTGCACGAGGATGGCTCGGTGACCGACCGCCTCGTGCATCTCGGAGACGAGCGGCGCTGCTAGCGCGGCCGCGGCGCGGGGGTCGTGCTCGGTGGTCGGCAGCGACTCGTTGGTAACGAGCTCCGACTGAATGACGACCGGCAGCGCAACATCGAGCGGCTCGACCTCGTACAGGATCGCCGCCGCGGCGCGCTGGGTGAACGACACGAGCCGGGTTGCGGAGACGCGTATTCCGTGCCCGGCCGGAGACATCCATTCTGCCGTCCGATGCAGCAACCCCGCGCGCAGATCGAGCAGACGCTCGTGACGGTTCAGCTCGCCGTAGCGAACGTCAAACGGCTCGTCCTCGACCAGTAGGCGGATGATCTTGCCGTTGGTGACGTTCACCACGGTATGACCTACCTCGGGGTAGCCGTAGCCGGCTTCCGCATAGGGCAGCGGCCGAACCTCGTAGAGGCCGTTTAGATAGGTCCCCGGGAGTCCGAACGGCTCGCCCTCGTCGAGGTTCGCGCGCATCCCGATGTGCCCGTTGGACAGCGCGAATACGGACTCTGCCTGCGCCAGGTTCTCCAGGTTCAGCTCGGTCTCGCGAACCGACCAGGGCTCGACCGGGAATGCGCGTTGCTTGATCACAGCAGCTCGGCCAGGTCCTGAACGACGGTATCGGCGCCATGCTCGCGCAGCGCTTCGGCCTGCCCGACCCGGTCCACGCCGACGACGATGCCGAACTTGCCGGCCCGTCCCGCCTCCACGCCCGCCAGCGCATCCTCGAACACCGCCGCTTGCGCCGCCTCGACGTTCACGGCGCGAGCGCCGGCGAGATACGTGTCGGGCGCAGGCTTGCCCTTAAGGCGCCCGCGGTCCGCGGCGACGCCGTCGATGATCTCCTCGAACAGGTCGATGATCCCAGCGTGCGTCAACACATCGCGGCAGTTGCTGCTGGAGGAGACGACGACGCGGCGCAATCCAGCCTCCGCCGCCGCCTTGACGTAGCGCACCGATCCGTCGTACGCCTCCACCCCCTGCTCGCGGATCAGCCGGAGCACCAGCTCGTTCTTGCGATTGCCGAGCCCGTCAACGGTTTCCGCGATCGGAGGATCGTCCGGAATGCCCTGCGGAAGCTCAATCCCTCGCGAGGCCAGGAACGAGCGGACGCCCTCATAGCGCGGTTTGCCGTCGACGTACTCGTCGTAGTCGCGCCTGGCGTCGAAGGCAGCGAACTCCTCCCCGCGCTCCCGCGCCCGTGCCTGCAGATAGTCGTCGAACATCTGCTTCCACGCCGCGGCATGAACCTTTGCCGTCTGCGTGAGCACGCCGTCGAGATCGAACAGGCACGCAGTCACGTTGTCGGGAAGCCCGAGCACAGCCCGGCACCGTATACGACGCGGTCAGCCGGTCGCGATGTAGACGTTCTTGAGCTCGGTGTAGTGCTCGAGGGCGTGCGGTCCGAGCTCGCGGCCGAGACCCGACTGCTTGAAGCCGCCGAATGGCGTGCTCACGCGGACCGACGTGTTCGAGTTGATCGACAGGGTGCCGGTTTCGATCGCCCGCGCCACCCGCAGCGCCCGGGCGCCATCGCGGGTCCAGATCGACCCGGACAGTCCGTAGATCGTGTCGTTGGCGAGTGAGACCGCCTCCGCCTCACCGTCGAACGGGATCACCGCCGCCACCGGCCCGAAGATCTCCTCCCGCGCCGCGCGCGCGTCGTTCGCCACCGGGCACAGCACGGTCGGTGCGAACCAGAAGCCGGGACCGTCCGGCGCGTTGCCGCGAATCGCCACCGGCGACTCTCCGTTCACGTAAGCGCTCACCTGCTCGCGTTGGTTGGCCGAGATCAGGGAGCCCATCTGCGTGGCGTCGTCGAGCGGGTCGCCCACCCGCAGTGACGCGACAGCGCTCTCGAGCAGCGACATGAACCGCTCGAGCGCGGGACGCTCGACCAGGATGCGCGAGCGCGCGCAGCAGTCCTGGCCGGCGTTGCCGAACACGGCGAGCGGCGCCGAGCCGGCGGCCGCCTCGAGATCGGCGTCGGCGAAGATCACGTTGGCCGACTTACCGCCGAGCTCGAGCGTCACCCGCTTGATGTGCTCAGCCGCGAGTGCCCCGATCCGCCGGCCGACGGCCGTCGATCCGGTGAACGCCACCTTGGCCACGTCCGCGTGCGCTACGAGCCGCTCGCCGACGACGCGTCCTGGCCCGACGACGACGTTCAGCACGCCTTGCGGCAGCCCAGCCTCGAGCGCGATCCGCTCGAGCTCCAGCGCGGTCAGCGGCGTCAGCTCGGCAGGTTTGAGCACCACCGTGTTGCCGGCCGCCAGCGCCGGCGCCAGCTTCCAGCTCGCGATCGGCAGAGGGAAGTTCCACGGCACGATCAGCGCCACCACACCGAGCGGCTCGCGGAACGTCATGTCGACGCCGCCGGCGACGGGGATCGTGTCGCCGAGCAGCCGCTCCGGCGCGCCGGCGTAGTAGTTGAACACCTCGGCCACCATCGCCATCTCGCCGCGGGCGTCGGCGATTGGCTTGCCGACGTTGCGCGCCTCGAGCCGCGCGAGGTCCTCGGCGTGAGCCGAGATCGCGGCCGCGAGGTCACGCATCAGCGCGGCGCGGGCGCCGGGCGCGACATCGCGCCAAGCCGGAAAGGCTCGCTTGGCGCGCGCCACCGCCGCGTCGGCCTCCTCGACGCCTGCGTGTGGGAGCTCGGCGAGGACCTCCTCCGTCGCCGGCTCGATCACCTTCAACATCGTCTCGGCGCTCGTCGCCACGTCGCACCTCCGCAGTCCGCAGTCAAATGGTTTGGTGATGAGTCCTTTATCATCGGCCGGCGGGCCGGTCAAGCCGGACACTGGCGATCTGGTTCGGACAGTCCGAACCGATTCGCCAATCCTCGTGCCGACGGGCCAGCCGCGGTCGACTTGCCGTGAACGTACTGGTATAAGGACCTCGACCAGGGCCAATTCACGAAGCGGAGGACAGGGTCGTGACCGAAGCGCTCCCGCGCGGCTCGGCGGCGAGTCGCGTGCTACCGCCGGAGTTCGACCGCCACTACCCGGTGATCGTGCGCGGCGACGGCGTCTGGGTGCAGGACGCCGAAGGCCGGCGCTACCTCGACGCGATGAGCGGCGG
>JAFAZV010000034.1 GCA_019239445.1 Solirubrobacterales bacterium | reverse complement strand
GTTCGGCTCGACGGCTGCTGAAGGGCTTGCCGGCCACGGTTGGTGAGCGTCCACGCTCCGGAAGCGGTGCTGTACACGAGCCGGTTGGCGCGAGCGGTGAGCATCAAAACATGTACGTCGAGCTCGCTCGCGTGCAAGCTTCTCGCCAGGGCGCCGGTGGTCAGAGCGTGCCGACAGTCGTGCAGCGCGCGAAGCGCGTCGTCGAGTTTGAGCGGATGCGAGCTCATGCCGCCTATTGCTCGCGCAGCAGGCGCGCGAGTGGGAGCGTCCTAAGACGTGACGCGCTAATGGCAACAGCGAGCACGGTGGCGAGGATGGCGGCGCCGGCGAGCTCACCGAGAAATGCCCAGGGGATCGCCAGGTGATCGGGCGGCGGGTCGAACACGTGCTGGAGCATCGCCACCAGCATCGAGGCCAGCAGCAGACCGAGACCAGCGGCCAGCACCAGGCCGGCAGCAAGCACGAGCGCGGCCTCACTCCAGACGAACGACCCGATGCTGCGCAGGCTCGCGCCGACCGCGGCCATGGTCGCGAACTCATGACGGCGCTCGAGGACGAGCAGCGCGATGAAGAGCGCCATCGCCGCGGCTGCGAGAGCGATTGTGAACGTCTCCTCGATTCGGGTGATCCCGCGCAGGTCGACGGTCGTGATCGAGCTTGCCGTTTGCTGAGCCTGCTGCTCGATGTTCTTGACCAGGGTGCCGTCGGCGCGCGTGACTCGAGCGATCGCCCGCGCGGTGGCGGCCGGAGCCGCGGCCTTGACGAACACCGCGTTCGGACCCCCGCCATGATCGGCGGCCTGCAGGTAGGAGAGGTTGGCGACCATGAACGAGTCGCGCGGCGCTGATGGGAATTCCTGCACGATGCCGGCGACGTGGAACGGCACGACACGGAAACCGCCGCTGCGGTGATCGAGCACCCTGAGATTGAGCAGGTCGCCGATCTTCAACTGGTAGTCGGAGATCGTTTCCTTGGAGACGAGGATCCCGTCGGATTTCTGGCGCAGACGCTCGAGCGTCTGATGCGCGCCCGCGCCCATGAAGTAAGAGTCGCGCAGCGTCGTCGCGCGGGCGATTGTGTGGGTGTCGATGCCAAACGTGTCCTGCAGGTCGGGACCCACGTACGCGTAGGAGTGATCCAGCGCAGTCGTGCTCTGCACGCCCGGAACCTTCTCGATCCTGGCCTTGAGATTGTGGGCCGCGGTCACGCCGGGCGGAGCGGTGGCGGTGACGTCGGCACCAAGCGTGAGTTGGGCGTCGACGTTGGCCTGCTGGTTGTAGGTGGCGGTGAAGATCCCGAGGTTCACGCCGAACGCGAGCAGAAGCCCAATTACGATCAGACCACGATTTATCGCGGTGCCGCGCCTGCCGGCGCTGGCCAGCAGGAAGGCGTGAGGCGTGCGGGCGCGACGTCCCGCGGCGCGCCCGGCAAGCCAGGCCAGCGCTCGCCCGCGGAGACGCACCAGCAGCAGCGTTGCGCCGAGCCACAGCAGCGCGGGCGCGAAGAACATATACACCGACAGCGACAGCGTCGGGTTGGAATCGGGATTGAGCACGGCCGAGAAGCCGGTGCTCGCGGTCAGCCAGTAGATGAGGCCGCTCAGGCCGAGGGCGAGGAAGTCGAGATACAGCCGCTGCCAGAGCGGCGTGCCCGCGCGCCGGACACTGCGGCGGCTCTCAGTGACGGTGGGCCGCCACGCCGACGAGGTCGCGGCCAAGCGCGCCACGAGCGCGCCGGCGGTCGCCAGGACCACGCAGACGCCGAACGTCATGGCCGTGCGCGCAGCCGTCAGCTCAACACCGCCGCTGATCATCAGCCTCACCGCGACCAGCGCCGTGGCGGCTCCGAGAAGACCGGCGAGGGCTCCGATGGCGGTGCTCTCAGCCGCCGCCGCCAGCAGCAGGTCTCGCCGTGTGGCGCCACGTGCGCGCAGCAGCGCGAGGTCACGCCGGTCGCGCTCGACTGTTCCCAGCGCAGCAAGGTAAGCCAGACCGAGAGCGACGAGTGCGCCTGGTACGGCCAGCATGATGTAAAGCGTCTGCGCGTACAGCGCGTCGCCCGCCGCAGTATTCAGCTGATCAGACAGGTTATCGACGAACTGAACCTGGCCGGTCAGCGTGCGCTCCACGCGGTGAACGATCTGGGAGGCCCGGGTGTAGGCCTGGGAAGGGGTGCTGCCGAGTCCCGCTGGCGCGAGTTGCGCTTGGACCTGCCACTGCACGCCGTTCTGGGCCCCCGGCACCGCCGACGCTCCGTTCGTCGCGGACGAAATCGCGGGCAGCTGTTTGGCCAAGGTGGCGGCGAAGGTAGTGAGGGGGAGGATCGCCGCGTTCGCCGGGGGCTGCGCGGGAGCGGGTCCGAGCAGCGGGTTAAGCGGCTGGAAGATCAGGTCCGGGGCGGTGATCACCGCTACTCCTGACACCGGGAAGCGCTGCGGCTTCGCGCCCGGGCGGGCGCTCACGGTGATCGCGTCGCCGATTCGCGCCTGCAGCGTCGCGGCCAGCTGCTGATCGAGGACGATCGCGCCCGGCTTCAAGCTGCCCTGAAGAAACCGGAACGTGTGGATGTGGGACAGATAGTCGGGCGGCACGGCGAGGATCGACCCGCTGCCGGCTTGCGTGGCACCGCCCGCGGCCTGGTGGGCCGCGCCCGAAACCGGCGCCGTGGCCGCGGCCGAAGCCTGCTCGATCCCCGGTTGTGCCGCCACGCCCGCCGCAACCCGCTGCGCCTGACCGAGCGATCCGACCGGCCCCTGCCAGTCGAGCGGAACGCTTCGGATCGCGGTCCCGGTCATCGTGCGCAGCGAGTGACCGATGAACAGCAGCATCGAGCCCAGCAGGGCCACCGCAGCCGCGAGGACGACGATCCGAACCGCGGTTCTGCCCGGGGCGCGCGCCACACCGGCGAGTGCCACGCGAAGCGCCGCGCTCACGGGAACCACTCTTCGCTGGTGATCGCGCCGTCCTGTAAACCGATCGCGCGTTGCGCGCGCGCGGCCACATCGGAGTCATGGGTGGCGGTGACTTGAGCGAAACCGAACTCGGCCTGTAGCGCGTCGAGCAGATCCAGAACCCGCGTGCCGGTGTCCGAATCGAGGTGCCCGGTCGGCTCGTCGCACAACATCAGGGCGGGCCTCTGGGCGAGCGCGCGCGCGATCGCCACCCGCTGCGCCTCTCCTCCCGAAAGCTCGGCCGGCAGCGCGTCGAGCTTTGCCTGTAACCCGGCGAGCGCGAGCAGCTCGCTGGGATCGAGGAGGGGTCGAGCCCCGCCACGACCCTCCGCGCTCGCCCAAGCCGCGAAGGCGACGTTCTCAAACGCGGTGAAGGTCGGCAGCAGGTTGGCGCCCTGAAACACAAACGCGATCCCACCCGCCCGCACCCCACCGCGGGCGGCCGCGTCCAAGCCCGATAAGAGGCCGCCACGCCAACGTGCCTCGCCACGTTCCGGGACGATCAGGCCACCGAGGACGTGCAGGAGCGTGGTCTTGCCCGAGCCCGAGGGCCCAAACAGTGCCACCCGCTCGCGCTCATGGACAGTGAAGTCGACATCGACTAGCGCAGCCACGGTCGCCGTCCCTCTGCCGTGAACCACTGTGACACCGTGGCAACTCGCAAGCGCGGTGCCTGCGGCGATCGCGCTCACGAGACCGCCCTTCCGTCGCGCATCTCGACTACGCGGTCGGCCGCGCTCGCGACCCGCGAGGAATGAGTGACCACGACGACCGTGCTCCCACCTTGATCGCGCAGCAACCGCAATGCCTCGAGGACGCGCTGCTCGTTGCCCGCGTCGAGCTCACCGGTCGGCTCGTCAGCTAGAACGAGCGCTGCCCGGCGGCCGAACGCCGCGGCGATAGCCACGCGCTGCTGCTCGCCGCCCGAAAGGCCGCCCACAGGGTTGCGTGCGCGCGCGGCGAGGCCGAACATGTCCAACGCGTCATCGGCGGCGGTGTCGAGGTCACCGATAGCGGCTAGGCGTAGGCTCGCCGTGACGTTCTCGCGCGCGGACAGGCTCGGCCACAGGTTCTCGCTCTGAAACACCAGCGCGACTCGGCGGGCGCGGTAGTCCGCGAGCTCCGGCTCCGCCAGCCGTTGCAGTGCGCGCTCGCCAACCCGCACCTCGCCTGCGGACGGCTGATCAAGCGCAGCGGCCAGGGCGAGCATGGTGCTCTTGCCGCAGCCGGAAGGACCCAGCACGGCCAGGAACTCGCGCTGCTGCACGCGCAGCTCGAGCCCACGCAGAGCCACCGTCTCCACCGGCCCTGAGCGATAGATCTTGAACACGTCCCGGAAGTGCAGGGCCGGCCAATCGACGGTCGCGCTTGGACGTTCAGGCTCCTGCCAGAGACTCCTGGGGATCGAGACGTTCTCGCTCACCGCCACCGGAAGCTCTCGATCATCAGCCGGTAGGCATCGACATTGTCGACTCCTTGCGGCGTGGCGAGATCGACCGTGGCCACGCGTCCGCGGCCGCTGAGCTCGTAGCGGTCGACGATCAGCATGACCCGCTTACCGGTGACCGCGTTCGGCGCGCTCTGCGTGGTGTAAACCGTCTTGATCGCGTGGTTTGTCCCGACGCTGACCGGTTCGGGCGTCCGGAATGTGAGCGTTGGATTAGACCGTTTCAGGGCCTTGAGTTGCGCGGCGACCGTGGCCGGCGTCGGCTCTGGCCGCTGCGCCACGTGGATGTGGACGACATTGTTTTTGTCGCGAAACTGCACATCCCGCGCGACCGCGCTCTGCGTCCAGCCCTCGGGATACTTGATCGAATAACCCCCAGCCTGGCTCTGGAAGACCAGAAACACCTGGTTATCGGGAATGTCACCCGTCGCCGCCGAGCGGGCGTCGGCCGCCAGCGCCCCCGCGCCCGCGCCGGAGTTGGCGGCGGATCCGCTCGCGGCGGGAGCGCTGGTGGAAGAAGTCGAGGAGCCGCCGCAGCCGGAGACGATGGCAACGGCGACCAGGCCGGCGAGAAACGCCAACTTGCGCGTCGCAAACACGCTCGTGAGCGTGCCGCGCAGAACTGACTCTCTCCTGAACGCCACCGGCTAGCTATGTGGCTTCTCACCCAATCCGCACCGCGTTCTGCTCGAATTCTCATCACGGTTGCTTATCGTCGCCGCGTCATGATCGATCAACGATCGGAGATTCGAGAGGTGCCGCATGCCCGCCCACGATTCGCATGCTGGTGCTGTGAGGGTTCACCGCGAGCAGGGTCGCGGCCATCCCCGCTGGCGTACGTGAGCCAAAGCGCGCGATCCGTTGCGGCGCGGAAAGTCAGGCAGGCAGCGTCCTAGGGCCGCGGCCGGCCCGTCGGAGGTGGTCACATGAGCGCTGTGTTAGGCGACCGAGCGTGCTTGGGCGAAAGTCACCAATCGCGCCGCCTCCTCATCCCAAAGCTTCAACCTAACGGCACGAAGACCGTCCATGAGCGAGAGCGTCGGCACGTCGGCGAAGACGGGGTTGGCATCGTGCGCGCGCTGCAGGTTGTAGTTGGGAATGCGCGCGTTGAGGTGATGGACGTGGTGAAGGCCGATGTTGCCTGTGAAGAACTGCAGCAGCTTCGGAAGTTTCAGATACGAGCTGCCCTGCAACGCGGCGTCGGCA
>JAFAZV010000313.1 GCA_019239445.1 Solirubrobacterales bacterium | reverse complement strand
GGTCAGGCGTCGTTGGCGGGAGAGGATCGCGGCGATCTGCTTGTCGGGGTAGCGCTCGGCGAGCTCGCGCACGAGCGCGACCGTGTCTTGGTCGGTGCAGCGCGTGTGGCTGCCGGTGCGCGGCAGCGCGACGCCGTGCTCGGTGACCGCGCCGCCTTCCCACACGACCCGCAGCTCGGCGGTGTGCTGCTCAGCCTCTCGGTCGACGGTCACGACGACGTCGGTGAGGATCGCGCGTAGTAACTGCTTGCGCTCGCGGTCGGTGGTGGTGGGCGCGTCGAACACCTTGCGCAGGTCGGCGCCGGCGCGGCGACACCAGGCGATCTCGTCGTCGCTGAGCTGGACAGGTCGCTTCGTTGCGGCCTCGGCGACGGCACGCTCGGCAGCGCGGACTGCTGTGAGCCGCTGTTCCCATTCGCGCTCCAAGGTGCGGGCGACGAGCCGGTTCTCGGGCTCGCAGGCGTCAAACTGGCGGTGGGCGCGCTCGGCGTGGATCTGGGCGCGCTCGAGCTCGAGCTCGGCGGAGCGCACCCTCGCCTGATGGTCGGCCTGGGCATGCTCGAGCGCGCGCAGCGTCGCCTCGATTCCGGCTGGCTGCAGCGCCTGGAAGACGGCGTCGAGCACGACTCGCTCGATCCGCCGGCCACCGACGGACTGGCACCGTCCGGTGCCGTATAGCTGGTTGCCGCGCACGCAGCTGTAATTGGGCACGAGCGTCTTGCCGCTGTAGCCGACCTGCATCCGTCGACCGCAGCGCCCACACCGGATCAGTCCCTGCAGCAGCGCGCGGCCTTCGCGCGCAGCGCCGCCGCCCTCACCGCGCGGTGGCCGCCAGTTGGCGCGCAGCCGCTCCTGGTTTGAGAGGTAGCGCTCGAAGGTGATGTACCCGGGATGGTGATCCTCGATCAGGACGTGCCACTCCTGGCGGGGCGTGCGGCGGACACGCTCGCGGATCACGGCGTCTTGCACGCGCCGCTCGATCTGCTTGCGCCCGTACGCATAGGCGCCCGCGAACACCGGGTTGGTGAGGATGTCGTGGATCGCCTTGTAGCTTGCCTTGACCCAGCGCACCTGACGGTCACTGGTCGCCCGGCGCGGCAGCTTGCGGTCCTCCTCCAGCAGCCTGAGCATCACCTGCCTGGCTGACTGGAGCTGATCGAAGTACGCGAACACGGTGGCGATCGCGTCCGCGACCGCCTCGTCCGCCGTGATCCTGACTCGCCCGGCGTCGTCGTACTCGAGGCCGGCCGGGAGCGGCAGCCGCAGCTCGCCCTTGCCCGCCTTGTGCAGACTGCCTCCGCGCAGCCGCATCCGCAGCACGTGCAGCTCAGCCTCGCTCATCGTGCCCTTCAGCCCGAGCAGCAGCCGGTCGTTGTGCAGCGCTGGATGGTAGATCCCGTCGATGTCGGCGATGAGCGTGTCGGTCAGCGCGCACAGATCAAGCAGCCCGTACCAGTCGGCGTTGCGTCGCGACAGGCGCGAGACCTCGATCCCGAGCACGATCCCGACCCTGCCGAGCCCGACCTCGGCGACCAGCTGCTGGAACTCATCGCGCCGGTCGGTGCTCTTCGCCGAGCGCGCGGTGTCGCCGTCGAGCACGACCACCTCCGAGCGCGGCCAGCCGAGCGAGATTGCTCGCTCGACGAACTCATACTGGCGCTCGCGACTCTCGACGTTGTGCTCGACTTGCGCCATCGTCGACTGGCGGACATACACGTATGCCTTGCGCTCAAGATGCTGACGCTCGACCTTGCTGCTCACCGCTGCTCCTTCTCCTGGTCCAGGATGCGCGCGATCGCCGCCGCCAGCAACCGCAGGATCCGCTCCTGCGCCGCGGGCGAGAACGACTCCCACATCCGCTCGATCCGATTGGGGCCCTCCATCGGAAGGGCAAGCTGACGCGGCGTAGACTCCAGTCCGCGCACGGGGTTCACCTCCACGAGTTGTTGGCGCTTCTCGGGAGGCGAGCCTACGTGCCGCTGCCCTCGCCAGCTGCGGCCTCTGCCGCCAGCAGCCGCCGCAGCCGCCGCACCCCCTCGACCGACAGCAGCGCCCCCGCCGACGGCTCGCTCGCCGCCTCGCCGGCGCTCGTCGCGTGCACCTCGACCGTGCCCGGCGTCCCGTCCGGCAAGCGCACGATCAGACACGGCACACCGCCCACCCGCCGGCGACCCTCCACAGCGAGCCGCTCGCCGCACAGCGGGTGTTGCGCAGCGTTGACCGTCACCTCCTCCGGCAGCGACGAGCGCAACTCATACAGTCTGGGATGCTGGTTGTCCCGGGGCGCAAGACCGACGTCAAGGACGCCGAGTGGCTGTGCCAGCTCGCCGAGGCCGGGCTGCTGAAAGCGAGCTTCGTGCCGCCGAAGCCGATCCGTGCTCTGCGTCAGTTGACGCGCTATCGCAAGTCGCAGATCTCGGAGCGCCAGCGAGAGGCGAATCGGTTGCACAAGGCGCTCGAGGA
>JAFAZV010000445.1 GCA_019239445.1 Solirubrobacterales bacterium | reverse complement strand
GGCGCCGCGCAAGTAAGCGTGGCAGGATGCCGAGCGCGCGGCAAGCCCGCGGCGCATGCGCGCCCCCTTTCTATATAGACCCGCCGGCCACCGCCGGGAGGATCGTGACCTCGTCACCGTCCTCCACCGGCGTCTCGAGTCCGTCGAGGAAGCGGATGTCCTCTCCGCCGACGTACACGTTGACGAACCGGCGCAGTCCCCCGTCCTCGGCGATTCGGCTGCGCAGCTCGCCGTAGCGCTCGTACAGCGCGTCGAGCACCTCGCCGACCGTTGCGCCATCGACTCTGGCCGTTGAGTCGCCGTCGGTCGCCTCGCGCAGCTGGGTTGGGATCTTGACGCTGACCGCCATCAGCGCTGCATCTTCTCAGGCCGCCACGACGAGTTGCTCTCTCGCGGCTTCGAACGATTCGAGCGACGGCTCGATCTGCCACGTCTCGAACGTGCCGCGCACGCTGTCGAGCGTCTTCAGCCCCTCGCCGGTGATGTAGGCGACCACACGCTCGGAAGGATCGATGTCGCCGCGCTGCGCGAGCTTGCGCAGCACCGCTACGGTAACCCCGCCGGCCGTCTCGGTGAAGATGCCGGTGCTCTGCGCGAGCAGCCGGATCCCGGCGCGGATCTCCTCGTCGCTGACGGATTCCACTGACCCTCCGGTGCTGCGGGCGAGATCGAGCGCGTACGGCCCGTCGGCAGGGTTGCCGATGGCCAGCGACTTGGCGATCGTGTCGGGCTTGACCGGCTGGCAGAAGTCGCGGCCTTGCGCGAACGCGCTCGCCACCGGAGAGCATCCATTCGCCTGCGCGCCATTGAACGTCGGCAGCTCGCCTTCGAGCAGCCCCAGCTCGATCCACTCGGCGAATCCGCGGGCGATCTTGGTGAACAGGGAGCCCGAGGCGATCGGGCAGACGACCCGGTCGGGCAGCTCGAACCCAAGCTGCTCGGCAGTCTCGAACGCGAGCGTCTTCGAGCCCTCGGAGTAGTACGGCCGCATGTTTATGTTCACGAACGCCCAGTCGTGCTCGGAGGAGAGCTCGGTACACAGGCGGTTGACGTCGTCGTAGTTGCCCCGGACGGCGACCAGGTTCGTCCCGTACACCCCGGTGGCGAGGATCTTCTGCTCCTCGAGATCGGCGGGCACGAACACGTAGGACTCGAGTCCGGCGGCCGCAGCGTGTGCGGCCACCGCATTGGCGAGATTCCCGGTCGAGGCGCAGGCGACGGTCTCGAACCCGAGCTCGCGCGCGCGAGCGAGCGCCACCGACACCACGCGGTCCTTGAACGAGTGGGTCGGGTTGGCGGCGTCATTCTTGATCCACACCTCGCGCAAGCCCAGCTGCTCGGCGAGGCGGTCGGCGCGGAGCAGCGGCGTCCACCCCGCGGGGAGGGCGCCCTTCGGCGCCGTTTGCACCGGGAGGAAGTCGCCGTAGCGCCACAGCGAGTGCGGCCCGGCCTGGATCCGGCGCCGAAGCTCAGCCGGATCGACCTGCGCGCGCGGCGCGTAGGCGACCTCGAGCGGGCCGAAGCAGCGCTCGCACACGTAGCGTGCCTCGAGCGCGTAGGTCGTCTGACATTCCTTGCAACGAAGAGACTCTGGCGGCATATGTAGAAAAACCTCCGCCGGGGTCAGTGGTCGGAGGTCCTGTGAAACCGCCTATCCACATCTCCCAGGCTGTCGATGGAGCCTGATGGAATTGGCACCTTTCCCTTGCGGGAGGTTGCCGGGGCTTCATAGGGCCAGTCCCTCCACCCCTCTTGATGCGTACAGCTATGTGGCCGGGAGTATAGACACGCGGTCGGCCCCGTGACCAGGCCTGATCCAGCTTTGATCGCGTGTCGAGCACTTTCCGGCCGCGCCGGGCGCCGCGCCCGGCTCTCTCACGCCGTAACGACCGCCCTCGTGCGGTGTTCAGTCGTCGGCGATGGCCGCCACCTCCACCGATCCTGTCGAGCGCCTCGAAGCTGCGCTTCGCGTCGGGGCGCCGGGCCCGAGCCGGCGGATGCTGATCATCGTCAATCCGTACGCGACGACGGTGTCCGATCGGCTGAAGAACCTGGTCGTCTACGCACTGCGCGGCAGCTACCAGGTCGACGCGATCGACACCGAGGGTCGCAACCATGCCACCGAGCTGTGCCGCGAGGCCGCACGCGAGGGCTACGACGTCGTGGTCGCGTTCGGCGGCGATGGCACGGTTAATGAGGCGGCCAACGGGCTGGCCGGATCGGACACACCGCTCAGCTGCCTGCCCGGCGGGCGCGCGAACGTCTACTGCCGGATGCTCGGGATTCCGATCGACGTCGTCGACGCCACCGAGCACCTGCTGCGCCTGGCGGACGACTGGCGCCCGCGGCGCGTCGATCTCGGGCGGGTCAACGACCGTCACTTCGTCTTCTCGGCCGGCGTTGGGCTCGACGCGAGCGTCGTCGAGCGGGTCGACGCCCACCCCCGCCTGAAGGCGCGGCTGGGCGAGTGGTACTACACGTGGACGGGGATCCGGACCTTCAACCGGCGCTACCTGTTCCGCCCCCCGCGCCTCGAGGCCGAGGTGGAGGACAAGCGCATCGCCGGCGTGACGGCGATCGTCCAGAACGCCGCCCCCTACACCTACTTCGGCGACCGGCCGGTCGAGATCGGCGAGGACGCCACGCTCGACAGCGGCGATCTATCCGCCGTCGTGCTGCGCCGGGCGAGCGCAATCGACATCCCGACGATCATCTGGCGCGCGCTCTCGCGCCGGGGCCGGCTCGCGCGCCACCGTCAGGTCGAGCCGTTCCGGGCACTGCAGCGGATGGGGGTCGCGTCGTGCGATAGCCGGCCGTTGCCGTTGCAGGTCGACGGCGACTACATCGGCGAGGTGCAGGAGGCGGAGTTCGGGATCACGGCCGGTGGTCTGCTCGTGGTGGCGTGACGCGGTTGCCAGTCTCTTCGCGGTCGTAGAAGCGAGCGCCCGGGCTCGCACGCTGACCGAGTTGGCCACCCTGCTCGGCGTCAGCAAACGAGCGGCGATCAAGCCGTAGCCGCCGCCCTCGGGGGGTGAAAGTTCGGCCCTTCGGGCTCTATGAGGTGTGGATGCTCCAGCCGCCTCCGCTGCGTCGGGGCGCAGACGTGGTCGCGTGACTCAGCTCAGCGAGCGCGAACGGGCTCTGCTCGAGTTCGCGGCACGCCACCGGCTTGTCCTGGACGAGCACGCGCAGGCGCTGCTGGGGATCTCGCCGCGCCAGGCGGCGTCTTTGCTGCGAGGGCTGGCGGACGCACGGATGCTCGCGCGCGAGCCGCCACAGCTGCGCGGGCGCCTACCTTGCTACCGGGCGACGGCGGCCGGGTTGCGGGCGATCGGCAGCCGCTTGCCGCCGCCGCGCTTCTCGCTCTCGTTCTACGAGCACGACATCGGCTTGGCCTGGCTTCATCTGGCCGCCCGGGTGGGCAAGTTTGGCCCGGCGCGCACGATCCTCTCCGAGCGCGAGATGCGCTCATACGATGCCGCGCGCGAGCGGGTTGGGCTTCCGTTTGGGGTTCGGCTGGGCGGCCCGAGCGCTGACGGGTGGGAGCGGCTGCATTACCCCGACCTGTTGCTCGAGCTCCAGACGGGGCACCGGGTCGCGCTCGAACTCGAGCTGACGGGCAAGGGACGCGCTCGGCGCGAGCGAATCCTCGGGGGCTACGCGGCCGAGCCCCGGATCGACGCGGTCGTTTACCTGGCGGAGAATCCATCCGTCCGCCGCAGCCTCAGGGCAACGGCGGCGAGTCTCGGGATCTCCTCGTGCGTGCACGTGCACAAGTGCGTCTGGGGCGAGTCGATGCGGGGGCGCGATCGAGGCATGCCCGCGGCTCGGACTGCGGGTCGAGAGCTCGAGCTCGCGGTGGCGCGATGATGCCGCCTCGGCGCGGCCCGGCGACGCAACCGTTCTGGTTGTTCCCGGCGTTCGTCGCGTTGCTGATGCTCCCGGCTCCGTTTGGCTACGGCGTCGTGATCGCAGCGCTCGCCGGCGCTGGGATGATCTCCATCGTCCGGCGGGCCTGGAAGCGCCGGGCGATGCGAGCAGCGGCAAGCGAACCTGGATCCGTCGCGCTCGGGACTGACGCGGACGGCCGGCCGGTCATGCTCGCCGAGCGCCAGCTGTCGGCACACGGGCTGATCCTCGGAGCCAGCGGCGCCGGCAAGTCAACGACCATGCTGACGATCCTGGGCCATCAGCTCGAGCGGGGCCGTCCGGTGATCGCGATCGACATGAAGGGCTCGCCCGAGTTCGCCGCACAACTGAGAGCCGCGGCCGTTCAGGCGGGGCGCCGGTTCCGAGTCTGGACGCCAGACGGGCCCGAGCATTGGAACCCCCTCCAGCACGGCAACGCCACCGAGCTAAAGGACAAGTTGATCGCCACCGAGCGGTTCACCGAGCCGCACTACCAGCGCGCCGCCGAGCGCTACGTCCAGATGGCGCTGCACGTGTTGCACGAGGCGCGCCCCGCGCAAGCGCCCACGCTCGACGACGTGGTGGCTTTGATGGACCCGCGCCGAATGAGTGGGATGCTCAGACACGTCTCCCGCGAGCGGGCGGCGCGGGTGCAGGACTACCTGGCCGATCTGACTCCGGATCAGCTGAGCGCGATCCGGGGCCTCGGGACGCGGCTGGCGATCATCACCGAGTCGCACAGCGGGCGGTTTCTGGCGCCGGCGGCGTCGGCGGAGGCGCCGGCGCCGGAGCCACCGATCGATCTGCGGGCCGCACTCGACGGGAGCGAGGTGG
>JAFAZV010000427.1 GCA_019239445.1 Solirubrobacterales bacterium | reverse complement strand
TCGCGCAGCTTGAGGAAGGCCGAGACCGGCGTCTGACAGTCGTCGATGAACGTCTCGCACAACGGGATCAGGTTGTGGCTTCTCGCCAGCGCCCGGACCTCCTCGAGCGACGGCGTCGCGCCGCCGCGCAGCGTGCTAGCGCTGACGACGGCCATCGAGCACGGCCTCGGCGTCGGCCAGCGTGAGGCCTCGGCCCTTGAGCAGCACGGCCAGGTGGTAGATCACGTCCGCCGCCTCCTCCGCGACGCGCGCATCCGTCTCCTCGCGCGCGGCCCGCGCCACCTCCTCGGCCTCCTCCTGGACCTTCGCCCTAGTCCGGCCCGGATCCGCCAGCAGCGACACCGTGTAGGACCCCTCGGGCCGGGCTCGGTCGCGGTCGGCGATCGTGCGCTCGAGCCGCGGCAGCGACTCGTACGGCGCCGAGGTCTGGGTCTCGCCACGGTGAAAGCAGGTCGGCTCGCCGGTGTGACAGGCGGGCCCGGCCGGTTGCACCAGGGCCAGCAGTGCGTCGCCGTCGCAGTCGAGGCGCATCGCGCGAAGGGCCTGGGTGTTCCCCGAACTTGCCCCTTTGTGCCACAGCTGCTGGCGCGACCGGCTGAAGAAGTGCATCTCGCCGGTCTCGCGGGTCAGGCGCAGCGACTCGGCGTTCATGTAGGCGAGCGTCAGCACCTCGCCCGAGGACTAATCCTGCACGATGCAGGGCACGAGGCCACGTTCGTCGAACACGATCTGCGAATCGTCCATCGTGCGGCGATTCTAGGAGCCCGCGCCGCCCGAACCAGGCCCGAACAGCCAGCAGCGAAGCTCCCGCGGCTCCGCCGCCGCGGCCACGGCGGCCTCGGCACCGCCTCCGACCTCGAGCTCGCGGACCCACAGCGCCGCCGATCCTGCCTGAGCGGCGACTCGTTCGCCGCCGATCCCCGTGCCCAAGCACTTGACCGCCGCTTCGTGGCGGACCCAGGCCCTGAGAAACGCCGCTGAACGCTCCGCCGGGTCGAGCGCCGCGAGCCGGTCGGCTTCGCGCGCATCGATCATCCGGCGGGCGGCTCTGACCGTGTCGAGTGACGCTCGGGCGCGTTCGAGGTCGACCCCCACCTCGATCCCGAGCGCGAACGCGTACAGGGCGATCTCGCCACTGTGGGACAGGTTGAAGCGCACATCAATCGGGGCATCGGCGAGCACCGGCTTGCCGTGCCCGGCGATTTCGAGGCGCAGCGACCGCGGATCCGCTCGCAGGTAAGCCCCGAGCAAGCGGCGGAGAATCGCCCGCGCACGGCTCCAGCGCGCACCGTCCGCCGCGCGCATGAAGCGCGCCGCGCGCGCCGCCTCCTCCGCCGACAACAGCTCGGCGCCCGCGGGCAGGTGTGCGGTCAACTCCGCCTGCCAGACATCGACGCACCCGGGCGCCAGCTCGAGTGCCGCCGGCGGCGTCGCCCAGTGTGTCGAGGTCATCCGGTCACAATCTCATACGTGCGCGCGCTCCCGGTACTCGACGGGCACAACGACGCGTTGACCCGCGATGACCACGCCGGCCTGGCCGGCGGCCGCACCGGCGGCCACCTCGACCTGCCCCGGATGCGCGCCGGCGGGATCCGCGGCGCGATCTTCGCACTGTTCACACCGTCCGAAGACGAGAACGAGGTGCCGGTCGAACGCGGCGATGGCGTGATCGAGTTCGAGCCCGCCCAGCCAGTCGCGCACGGCCGCGCGGCCGCGCACGCGAGCGCCGGCGCCGGGCGCCTGCTCGACCTCGAGCGCGACGGAGCAGTCGTGTTCGCCCGGAGCACCGCCGACCTCGACGCGGCGCTGCTCGGCGACGGGCCGCCGGCGGCGGTGCTTCACCTCGAGGGGGCCGAGGCGATCGATCCAGCGCTCGAGTCGCTTGCATTCTGGTACGCGGCCGGGTTGCGCTCACTGGGCTTGGTCTGGAGCCGGCCGAACGCGTTCGCGTACGGCGTGCCGTTCGTATTCCCCTCCCCGCCTGACATCGGGCCCGGATTGTCAGGCGCCGGGCGGGCGCTGGTAGCGCGCTGTGCCGAGCTCGGGATCGTCGTCGACCTGAGCCACCTCAACGCAGCGGGGTTCTGGGACGTCGCGCGGCTCGAGCCCGGGCCGCTCGTCGCGAGCCACTCCGGCGTGCACGCGCTCAGCCAGGCGTCGCGCAACCTGACCGATGCGCAGCTGGACGCGATCGGCGCCAGCGGCGGACTCGTCGGAATCGTCTTCGCCTGTCCGTTCCTGCGCGCCGATTTCGCTGACAATGCCGCGACGCCGATCGAGCTGATCGCGCGGCATGCCGCCTACGTGGCCGAGCGGATCGGCGTCGCGCACGTGGCGCTCGGGTCGGACTTCGACGGCGCCACCATCCCTCATGCGGTGGGCGATGCCGCCGGGATGCCGAAGGTCCTGGAGGCGCTGGCGCAGGCCGGGTTCAGCGAGGCCGATCTGCGGGCGATCGCCTGGGAGAACTGGCGGCGTGTCCTCGCCACGTGGTGGCGCTAGCGCCTCGTCGCGCCGCTCATTCAATCCCCAGGCGATCGAGCAGGCGCTCGTCGGCGCGCCAGTGCCGGCGCACGCGCACGGACAGATCGAGGTGAACGCGGGCGCCGAGGTCGTGCTCGATCGCGCCGCGAGCCGCGGTGCCGATCGCTTTGACCATGCGGCCGTGGGCGCCGATCAGGATCGCCTTCTGCGACTCGGTCTCCGCCACGATCACGGCTTCGATCCGCACCAGGTCCTCGCGCCGGCGGTCGATCGCCTCGATCTCGACCTCGACCGCGTGCGGCAGCTCCTCGCGGGTGCGCCGTAGGACCTGCTCGCGGATCAGCTCTGCCAGGCGGACATACTCGGTCTGGTCCGAGTGCTGGCGTGCGTCGTAGAAGAACGGCCCTTCGGGGAGCAGCGAGATCAGATGTTCGAGCAGCGTGGGAACGCCGGCGTTGGTGCGCGCGGAGACCGGAAAGATCTCCTGCGCCAACTCGAGCTCGGCGACGCTCTGCAGCGCGGCTGCGGTCCGCGCCCGGTCGCAGCGATCGATCTTGTTGACCGCGATCACCACCGGCACCGGCGCCGAGCTCAGCAGCCTCGCGATGAAGCGATCTCCCGGCCCGATCCCCTGTTCGGCGTTGACGACGAACAGGCAGCCGTCGGCGTCGGCGAGCTCGCGCTCGACGCGACTCTGCATCCGCGCCGTGAGCGCGTCGCGCGGACGCTGGACGCCGGGCAGGTCGACCAGGACAAGCTGCCAGTCGACGCCCGTGGCGACGCCGCGGATGGCCCGCCGGGTCGTCTGCGGCTTGTCGGAGACGATCGCGAACTTGGCCCCGACGATCGCGTTGGCGAGCGTCGACTTACCGACGTTCGGGCGTCCGGCGAGGGCGATGAATCCCGAGCGGGCGCCCGGGTCAGAGTTCCCGCTCATTCGATCCAGCGCATCAGCTCGGACTGGAGCGCGAGCATCTCGCCGTCATCCTGCTCGTGGTCCATCCCGCTGAGGTGAAGGCTGCCGTGGACGACGGCCTCGCGGAGATCCTCGGTGTGGGTCGTGCAGATGACGATGTCGCCGAGCTCCCGCGGGCCAGCCGGGGCGCCGTTCTCGTCGACGCCGAACGACAGCACGTCGGTGGGCTCGTCCCGGGCGCGGAACTCACGGTTGAGCTCGCGGATCCGGTTCTCGTCGACGAACTCGATCGCCACGTGGCCGTCGCCGATTCCGGCCGAGGACAGCGCCAGCGCGCACAACTCCTCGATCTCGACCGCGCTTGGACCGTCCGGGACCAGCGTCTCGACTCCGATCACCTCGATGTCGAGCACTCCGGCGCCCCTACGCGCGTTTGCGTGGACGCAGCTCCGGCGCCATCCGCTGCGAGTGCTCGTCATACGCGGCGACGATCCGCCGGACGAGCTTGTGGCGGACCACGTCCTCGTCGCTGAAGCGAACGAACTCGATGCCCTCAACGCCATCGAGGATGTCGCTGACGACCACCAACCCGGAGTCGTTCTCGCGCGGGAGGTCGATCTGCGTGATGTCGCCGGTCACGACCATCTTCGAGTTGAAGCCGAGCCGGGTGAGGAACATCTTCATCTGCTCGGGGCTCGTGTTCTGCGCCTCGTCGAGGATGATGAAGCTGTCATTCAGGGTCCGGCCGCGCATGTAGGCCAGCGGCGCGACTTCGATCACGCCTCGGTCGAGGTGCTGCGAGACCCGCTCGGGCTCGAGCATGTCGTGCAGGGCGTCGAACAGCGGCCGCAGATATGGGTCGACTTTGGCCATGAGATCGCCGGGCAGGAACCCGAGCCGCTCCCCGGCCTCGACCGCCGGACGGGTGAGGATGATGCGGTTGACCTCCCGGCGGCTGAGCGCGGCAGCGGCCAGAGCGACGGCGAGGAAGGTCTTGCCGGTGCCTGCGGGGCCGATCCCGAACGTGATCGTGTTGCGGCGGATCGAGTCCACGTAGCGCTTCTGGTTGACCGTCTTGGGCGCGACCTTGGTCGTGCGGTGGCGCCAGACGACGTCTTCCAGGATCCGTGCCGGCGACTCGTGCTCATCGAGCGCGCGCGTCACCGCCTCGATCGTCCCCGGAGCGATCTCGTGGCCCTGCGAGATCAGCTCCGCCAGCTCGCGCACGACCGCGGCCGCGGCGTCGACCGCCGCCGGCTCGCCCTCGAGCGTTAGCACGTTGCCGCGGAGGAAGACGTCGCAGTCGAGGTGATCCTCGAGCGTCTTCAAGACGGCGTCCTTGCTGCCGGCGAGCTCCGCGGCTACTGGGTTCTCGAGCTCGATCTGGCTACGCACTCAGCGCCTCGCGCACACGGGCCGATGCGCGCCTGCCGTCGGCCCGGCCGCCGGCTTTGCTCATCACCGCCTTCATCACCTGGCCCATGTCCTTCGGTTCGCTGGCTCCGGTCTCCCTGATCGCGTTCGCGATCATCGCATCGAGCTCGGCGTCATCGAGCTCGGCGGGCAGGTAGGTCGCGATCAGGCTGGCCTCGGACTCTTCCTGCTCAGCCAGCTCGGGACGCCCGCCGTCGCGAAACTGGCATGCGGCGTCGAGACGCCGCTTGCGCTCGCGCCGGAGCACCGCAAGCTCATCGCCGTCGCCTTCCTTGGCCGCCTTCTGCAGTTCGGAGAGCACGAGCCGCAGCGCACCGACGCGCGGTTTCTCGCCGGCCTTCATCGCGCTGTTGATATCCGAGCGGATCTGCTCTGTGACGGTCACCCTAGTGGGCCTCCTGGAGACGTTGTGCCCGGAAGGGCGAGGTCCGGGGGCCGCCAGGCGAGGACGCAGGAGCCAGCCGGATGACTCGGGGGCAGCCCGGCCGGTGGCGAGGCTGGATGCCGAGCGGGCTGCCCCCCGAGGCAGCAGCGCTGCGCGAGGCTCCGAGGACAAAGCAGCCGGACGACTCGTGCGGGGCCCGGTCGTCGGCGAGGCTGGATGCCGAGCGGGCCCCGCACGAGGGTCATCCGGAGCCGCCACTTCAGGTGCAACGTTTCAAGGAGGTCCACAAGTTGAGGATAGCCGCGGGTCCGACGCCGGAACGCAGCGTACGCCGTCCGCGTGCAGCTCCTCGCACACGGCGTCGACGAGCGCGCCCCGCGGGGCCGTTCCGGCGGGCAGATAGCAGCGGGTGTAGTCGGCGCTGTAGCCCGCGCATTGGCTCTCGGCAAGCTTGTCGATGAGCACGCGCTCGGTGCGACCGAGCTTGCGGTGGCGGTGATGGCGCGAGCGGGTCTCGGAGTGCCCGCGGAGGATCTGCGAGCGGCGCTTCTTCTCCTCGGGCGCAACGCGGTCGCCGAGCGCGTCAGCGACGGTGCCGGGGCGCGGGGAATAGGAGAACGTGTGCACGCGGGTGATTCTGGCCGCATCGACGGCCGCAAGCGTGCGGGCGAACGCGGCCTCGTCCTCGGTCGGAAACCCGACGATGACGTCAGTGGTCAGGTTCACGTCCGGTGCCGCCTGGCGCAGCGCGTCGATGCGCTCGAGGTACTCGCTCGAGGTGTAGTGGCGGCCCATCGCCCGCAGCACCGCGTCATCGCCCGATTGCATCGGCACGTGCAAGTGGGGGCATACCTTGCGCTCGCCGCGAAGCGCCTCGAGCAGGCTGTCCCTGACGTGGATCACCTCGACGCTCGACAGTCGCACTCGCTCGACGCCCGGCACCTGAGCCACCTGAATCATCAGCTCGCCGAGCTCGAGGCCGGTACCAGCATCCCGGTAGTCCCCCACGCTGATGCCGGTCAGCACCATCTCCGGCTGCCCCTCCTGGACGCGGCGTCGCACCTCCTCGAGGATCGCCGTCGCGGGCCGCGAGCGGGCGCGGCCACGCACGGTGGGGATGATGCAGTAAGCGCAGGTGCTGTCGCAGCCGTCCTGCACCTTGACGAAGCCGCGCGTGCGAGCCGCCTGCTGGGGCGGCTGGCGCGCGAGCACGTCCGCCTCGACGTCGGCGCAGGCTCCTACGTCTGGCGCTCCCTCGGCCATCGCGGCGGCAACATCCTCGGCGGTGCCGGCGAACGGCCGGACCCGCGTGTCGATGGCGCCGAACGCGTCAGCGTTCAGGTTGACCGCGCAGCCCGCGACGTACACGTCGCGCGCTCCTTTCAGCGACCGCCGCACCGCCTGGCGCGACTTCGCCTCCGCCTCGCGGGTGATGCAGCACGTGTTGATCACGTGCAGGTCGGCCTCGTTCTCGCCGGCCTCACGGTGTCCGGCGCTCAGCAGCGCCTGGCGGGCGAGCATCGCGTCGGCCTGCGAGACCTTGCAGCCGAGGAACTTGACCGCGAACGACCCCATCCGTGCGCACCGTAGCGCGCGGCGGTTGGTGGCGCTTGACGACGCGTGCGGCCCGTCTCAGGGGCGGCGCGTGAACAGCAGCGCGACCCATCCGCCCGAGCGGTTGCGGCGGGATTCCAGCAGCCCGCGTGCGGCAAAGGCCCGCGCCACGCCGTCGGCCTCCTCGACGAGCACACCGCTGGCGATGAGGCGTTCAGGAGGCTGATCCAGCCGCTCTGCCCAGACCGTCAGCAGCCGGCCGAGCAGGTTGGCGGCAATCGTCTGCGCCACCGGCGTCGGGTCGGTGCGCAGGTCGTGGCGGCGAACGTCGACCTCCACCCGGTTGGCGCGCGCGTTGGTGCGCGTTGCGGCCACGCTCGCGGGGTCATTGTCGAGCGCCAGCACGGGCGCGAAGCCCAGCCGCGCCGCGGCGATGGCCAGCACCCCCGAGCCCGATCCGAGATCGAGGAACGACCCGCCGGGCTCGAGCGCGAGCATCAGCTCGAGGCACATCCGCGTGGTGGCGTGAGCGCCAGTGCCGAAGGCCTGGCCGGGGTCGATCACGAGGTCGATCGGCGTCCTGCCCGGTGGCTCCCACGGCGGTCTCACGGTCAACCGGGCGGGCAGCACCAGCGGGCGGTGAAACTCGCGCCATCGCTCCGACCAGTCGTCGTCGATCTCGGACGTGCTGACCTCGACGAGCGCGCCGCCCGCCGCGGCCTGGACGTCCGGCAGAGCGGGCAGCTCCCCGGGAGCACCGTAAACCGCGTACTCGACCACCCCTTCGGGCAGCGCCACCTCCTCGACGCCGCTCGGCGCGAGCTCGAGCAGCTCGGCCAGCACTAGCTCAGCGTCCTCGAGGCGAACCCGGACTGCGAGCCGGAGCATCGGCCCAGGTTCGGGCTCGTCAGCCGCCGAAAGCGCGCTTGAGCTTGCCGAACACGCCTTCGTCGGTGCGCAGGTTGTGCTCGCTCATGGTGTCGGCCAGTTGCGCGAACAGCTCCCGCTGCTCGCGGTCGAGGTGCCGCGGGATGACGACGTTCACGACCACCCGCAGGTTGCCCGTGCGCCGCGAGCGCAGCGCAGGCATCCCAGCTCCTCGCAGCACCAGCGTCTCGTGCGGCTGGGTCCCGGCCGGGATGTCCAGCTCGACCGGCCCGTCCACCGTCGGCACCTCGACCATCGTCCCGAGCGCAGCAAGCGGCGCCGGGACGTCGATCGCGGTCACGAGATCGTCGCCGTCGCGCAGGAAGCGTGGATCCTCGCGCACGCGGATCTGAACGTAGAGATCACCGGGGCGCCCGCCGCGTTCGCCGGCGTGCCCGCGTCCGGCGATGCGGATGCGCTGACCGTCGGCGATCCCGGCCGGCACGTCGACCGACACCGTGGCCCGCTCGACTTTGCGTCCCCGCCCCCGGCACACCTTGCACGGCTCGCGCGGGACGCGACCTTCGCCCTGGCAGACGTCACAAGCCGCCGTCCGCATGACCTGGCCGAAGGGCGTCCGCGAGACCGTCCGCAGCTGGCCGCTGCCTCCGCAGCGCTCGCAGGTCTCGATCGGCGTCCCAGGCTCAGCGCCGTTGCCACGGCAGTGCTCGCACAGGGAGACGACCTCGTAGGCGAGCTCGACCTGCGTCCCGTGGGCAGCCTCGGCGAGGTCGATCTCGGCCGCGGCGCCGACGTCGCCGCCCTGCACCGTCCCGCCGCCGCCGAAGCCGCGCCCGAACCCTGTCTGGAAGCCGCCGCCGCCGAAGAACGCCTCGAAGATGTCCGCCACCGACCCGAAGGCCTCGAAGTTCGGCGCATAGCCGCCCGTGCGCAGCCCCTCGTGGCCGTAGCGGTCGTAGGTCGCGCGACGGTCGGGGTCGGACAGGACCTCGTAGGCCTCCGCCGCCTCCTTGAACTTCTCCTCTGCCCCCGGGTCGTGGCTGTTGACGTCAGGATGCAGCTCGCGCGCCAGGCGACGGAAGGCCTTCTTGATCTCGGCGTCGGGGGCATCGCGGGAGACGCCGAGGACGTCGTAGTAATCGCGGGGGACCTGGCTCGCGCTCATCGTTCGTCGTACACCTCCGCGATGAAGCTAGACAACTGCGTAGCCGCGTCTCGCACTGAGCGGATCGCGCGCCCGTAGTCCATGCGCAGCGGGCCAATCACCGAGACCGCGCCCAGCCGGCGCTGCGGCAGGCCGTACCCCGCGGCCACGAATGCCAGCGTGCGCAGCGCGGGAGCGTCGTTCTCAGTGCCGATCTTGACCAGGACGTCACGCTCGCCCAGTACCTGGCGCAGCAGCCCGAGCAGTGTCACGCGCCGCTCGAGCATGTCCATCAGCGCGTTCAGGTCTGTGACGTCGTCGAAGCGCTCGAGCCGCAGCAGTCGCGCCGTGCCCTCGACATAGAGCGCGTCCTGTGAGCCCGCTTCGAGCTCGGTGAACACGGGCGCGAGGGCATCGAGGAACTCCGACTCGCGGTGCGAGAGCGAAGGTTCGTGCAAGCGCTGGTGGAGCATCCGCGCGCCGAGGCCGAGGCCGACGAGACGCTCGTTGAGATAGCTGGCGGCCCAATCCGCCAGGCCCGGATCAACCGCTTCGGTAAACGTGAACAGCCGCTTGGTAACGCCGCCGGTCGAGGTGATCACCACCACCATCAGGACCTGCGGCTGCAGCACCAGGACCTCGACGTGCCGGATGGTCGAGGTCTCGAGCGGCGGCGCGGTCACGATTGCCAGCAGGTTCGTCACCTGGGAGAGGGTTTCGGTGGTGACCCGCACGGCCTCGTCGAGCTCGCGCCGAACCAGCGACAGCGAGAGGCGTGGCTCATCGCCGGGCTCGGGCAGCAGCCGATCGACGAAGTAGCGGTAGCCGGCTTCGGTCGGCACCCGTCCGGCCGAGGTGTGTGGATGGGCGAGCAGGCCGAGCTCCTCAAGGCAGGCAAGCTCGTGGCGGATCGTCGAAGGACCCCATTCGACCCTGGCCGAGAGCGCCTTGGAGCCCACGGGCGTACCGGCGTCGAGGTGCTCCTCGACGACCTTGCGCAGCACGAGTTCCTGGCGCTGGGTGAGCATGACCCCGATTCTAGGTCGGGCCCTTGCGGCTTCTCGGATCGTGGTTCGGGCGGCCCCGGGAAGTGCGGGCTAGAGACTGACCTCGCCGACGCCGGCGCGGATGATGCGGCGGCCGTTCTGCACGGCCTCCGAATCAACCATGATCACGTCCCCGTTGCGCTCCCGGACCGCCCCCGAGACCACGATCTCCTCCCCGATCACGCCCATTCCGCGGAACTGCACGCTCAGCCGCTTGAGCTTCTCAGGCCCGCCGGCGGCCTCGGTGTGGGCGCGCGCCACCTGCGCCATCGTCCACAGGCCGTGCAGGATCCGCCCCGGGAGCCCGACCCCCCGGGCGAACTCCTCGTCGATGTGAATCGGGTTGTAGTCGCCCGAGGCGCCCGCGTAGCGCACCGTGACGTACGGGTCCGGCGTCACCTTGAGCTCGATCGTCTGGTCGCGCTCGAGGCTCATGCCGCGCCCCGGACGATGTTCGTCCACGTCCCGACGCAAACCTGTTCGCCGCGCTGATTCTCGGACACCGACTCGAACACGTAGAACGTCATCCCCCCGCGCTCGGAGATGTCCTTGACCGTGGTCGCGGTCGAGATCTCATCGCCGCCCACGACGAGCGGGCCCCAGGCGAACTCTTGGCCGCCGTGCACCATCAGCGCGAAGTTCATCCCCACCTCGGGATCGAGAAGCGCGCCGCCGAGCGAGCGGAACGAGTACACGACGGCGAACATCGGCGGCGCCACCACGTCGGCGTAGCCGGCGGCGCGCGCGGCGTCGACGTCGAAGTGCAGCGGGTTCGTCTCGCCAACGGCGCTCGCGTACTCGCGGATCTTCTCCCGCCCGACGGCATAGGTCACGGGGGCGTAGCGCTTGCCGACGACCTGCGCGTTGACGCTCATCGCGGGGTCCGATCGAGGCTCACCGTGGGCACAATAGCCAGCCGTCGGCAGCAGCGGTCTGCGGCCGGAGATGATCGCCGGGGACAGCGCCGCCATCGACCGACCACGCCGCGCCGGCGATATTCGAGCCGGCCTCGGCGCACAGGAACACGATCACCGCCGCAATCTCCTCTTGGCTCCCGAGCCGCCTGACCGGGACGCGCGCGCGGGCTGGGCAGGGGCGATTCGGCGCTGAGGCCGCCAATTGGAGCCCTGGAGACGGTCGGCTCTTGAGGCCGCCGGGTCCGGCGCGCTAGCCTTTCGCCATGGCACGGCGCGCAAGTCTCAGGGCATCTGACGCCGACCGGGACCGAGTCGCCGAGCGGCTGCGTAACGCAGCGGCCGAAGGACGGCTGCTGGCGCACGAGCTCGAGCAGCGAATGGCCACCGCGCTCCGCGCCCGCACCTACGGAGAGCTCGACGCGGTCGTCGCCGATCTGCCCGGCGAGCGCCGTCCTCGTCGTCCGGTGCGCTCGTGGCGGTCGATGGGGCCGGTGCCGGCCTGTGCGCTGCTGCTGGCCCTGCCGGTGGTGTTCGCCGTGGTCGTCGCCGTGGTGGCGGTGGTGTTCGCGATGCTCACGACGTGGATCGTGGTGGCGGCAGTGCTGTGGCTCGCCATCGGCCATCGCCGCCGCTGGTACGGACCGCGCTACGTCCTGCCGCGCCGCTCGCCGGGGCTGTACGGCCCGCGCCGGACCTCGGTGCGGCCGGGCTTCTGGATCTAGCGGTTCCGCTAGCCCTCCGCGTCCGGTCGCGGCTCTCGCCAGGTCAGCCTTTCTCGCCGAGCTCGAGCACGGCGAGAAACGCCTCCTGGGGCACCTCGATCCGTCCCACCTGCTTCATCCGTTGCTTTCCCCGCTTCTGCTGCTCGAGCAGCTTGCGCTTGCGGGTGATGTCGCCGCCGTAGCACTTGGCGATCACGTCCTTGCGATAGGCCTTGATCGTCTCTCGCGCCACGATGCGCGAGCCGATCGCCGCCTGAATCGGTACGTCGTACTGCTGGCGCGGAATCGTCTTGCGCAGTTTCTCGGTCAGCGTCCGGCCGGCGTCGTAGGCCTTGGCGCGATGCACGAGCATCGACAGCGCGTCCACAGGGTCTCCGGCCAGCAGGATGTCGAGCTTGACCAGATCGGATTCACGCAGGCCGATCAGCTCGTAGTCGAGGGAGGCGTAGCCGCGCGTACGCGACTTGAGCTGGTCGAAGAAGTCGAGCACGATCTCGGCCAGCGGGAGGTCATAGGTGATCTGGACGCGGGTGGGAGTCAGGTAGTGAAGCCCGACGTGCTCCCCGCGCCGCTTCTGACACAGCTCCATCACGGCCCCCACGTAGTCGGTCGGAGCGATGATCGTCGCCCGGATATAGGGCTCGGCGATCGACTCGATCATGGC